>DMXI01000387.1 GCA_003483885.1 Microscillaceae bacterium | reverse complement strand
TAAAAAAAGGTTTCGCATTGCAAAACCTTTTTCCTTTCCTAACCACAAAGCTTATTAAATATCTTTATACATAATTATTCAAACCAAATGCCAAAAAGAAACTACTTGAAGCAGGTGCTTTTAAGTGTTTGATTTTCAATAGTATAAATTTAGCTAAAGGTTAAACAAACTTGTTGGATTTTTGTGTTTTTATACGGTATATCGTATATGTAACGAATTGTCGTACTTGGTTATCAAGTGTAAGCAGTATTTTCACAATTCACCTATACTACATTTGCTAATCTCAATCAAATCATCCATAATCATTTATATTATGCTAAAAGACTAAGTAATACTTTTGCTTGGATAACCCTATGCCAGGCAATGTGAAATAATAGGATAAATTCATTAACTTGGCGATCGTTTTGAAAATAAAGTAATGCTTACAATGAGATGCTCACTTTGGCAACTAACTAAGGTGGGTTTTACAGAAAACCAATAATCAAACTTATGGCCTCCATTCACTTTGAGTTCCCGGTTTGGGTGCAATACAAAAACAAACAATACATTATTCGTCCTTTATTTATTGCCAATCCTAGTGTGGCCAACGAACGCTACGAAAGAGCGATGAAGGGATTGATTAAGTCTATCAGAAATGAATTTAAAAGTTATAAGACCAATCGCGAAAACCTTAATTTTTTCTTGTGGTATTTGTTCAATCCTGATTTTAAATATGCGAATCTTGAACTTGAGTTTTCGTATGGTCAGCGCTATTTCCATGGAAAAGTAGCCATTGCTTGGTTTGAGCATCAAGGGCAAACTATTGTACACTTACCGTCTTTTGGCGATTTGTGGTTTTATATGCATACCAAAGAACCTAAAAAAGCCGATATTGCCCGAGAAGTAGAGGAGCAAATTCAACGATATGGACGTCGCTACAAAAAAGAATACGACGAAGAGTTTTTAATGGAGCCTTATACAGCGGTGGGTAAAGAGTTTTGCACCACTATAGATATGTATATGCACACCACAGGCGAAAAGATTACGTTGGGTTTTGGTGATGAGGAAATGTTTCAACAGTTTTTTCGCCCGAATACTACTTTTGAAGGAAGAGACGAGATTGAAAAAGTGGGTTTTGAACTCAACGACTTGTATCCTTCGGAATTACAACGCGCGTTTTTTCAGGAAGACTTGATCAACCAACTCGATCGCTTAATTTACAACCGGGAAAATGTACCCATTGTGATTTTAGGACCACGACGCGTAGGCAAAACTACTTTGCTTAATGAAGTCGTGTATGGTTACCTGGAGCGAAATTCGGAAAGAGAGTTGTTTCATCTGGATAATATTTGGATGGTGGATCCTTCTCGTTTGATTGCAGGTATGAGCATTGTAGGCATGTGGCAACGACGGTTTGAATCTATCATTCGTTTTGCGATGCAGCCCGTGCAAAAGGTGAACCGCAAAGACAAACTCTACTTCAACAACATCATTGCCCTGTTTAGAATCGGGAAATCGTCTCAAAATAATATGACTTTGAGCGATGTATTAAAACCCTACTTGCAAAAACGAGAAATACAGGTAATACTGGAGGCTACGCCCGAAGAATGGGATGTAGCCAGCGAACTAGATCGTGGTTTTACCGATTTGTTTAAAGTAATGCGTTTGTATGAACCCAGCGATAGCAAGTCATTGCGCATTATCAATAAGGTGAGGGTAAGATTAGAAACCGAGCACGATTTCCAAATTAGTAATACGGGCTTATTGCGTTTGATTGAGCTTCAAAAGCGTTTTAGCCAAAACATGGTCTTGATTGGGGCAATTGCCGAAAATTTACACCAACTAGCGTCTAAATACACCTACAAAGAGGTAACCCCTCAGGTAATTGTAGAGGAGTTTAGTTCTAAAACACATTTGAGCGAACGGCTGGCCGATCCGGAGGTGAAAATTACCAAAGAAGAATTTCATCAATATATCTCCCGACGACTGATTGGGCAACATGCTGCGGTAGATTGCCTTACCGATGTATTGCACGTAATCAAAGCCCAGTTGAACAACCCTGAGCGTCCTTTTGGTTCTTATTTGTTTATTGGCCCCACTGGAGTGGGTAAAACTCAAGCCGCTAAAGTAGTTGCTAAGTATTTGTTTACCCATGAAGATAGCTTGGTACGCTTTGACATGAACGAATTTATAGATGGTGGGGCAGTAAGTCGTTTGGTGGGGGATTTGGATTATCCAGAAGGACAACTTACTACTAAAATTCGATATAATCCTTATTGTGTGCTATTGTTTGATGAAATCGAGAAAGCCCACCCTGATGTACACAACCTGCTCTTGCAAGTATTGGGCGAAGGACGCCTGACCGATGCCTTGGGGCGCACGATTAGCTTTTGCAATACTGTTATTATTATGACCTCCAACCTGGGAGCCGAACGCGTAGGGAAAGAAATCAACATTCAACGTCGAGCCGATTTGGCAGATAGCACTTATGAAAAAGCGGTACGGGACTTCTTTCGTCCCGAATTTATCAACCGAATTGATAATGTGATCATTTTCAACAAGTTAAGCTTGGAACATATTGGTCAAATTGCTTGGCTGCAAATCAAAGAGTTGCTCAAGCGCCACGGTTTTATGCGCCGCCATACCATCTTGAACGTATCGGAGGAAGTGCTACAAAAATTGGCCGAAAATGGTTTTGACCCAGAAATGGGAGGACGCGCTTTGAAGCGTCAAATTGAGAAAGAACTTACTGTGTTGATTGCGGACCAACTGGTGGAAACTTTGCCAGATACCCCGGTCATATTCAACTTATTTATTCAAGATCGTCGTCTTAAACCTTTGCTCACCAGATTAGAGCATATAGAGGCTTTTGAAGAATCGGCAATACCTAAAATTGGTGATTTTGAGGTAACAGTAGGTCATTTTCAATACCTGTTGCAGGAAATAGAAGCTATAAAAGCAGCGATACAAGTATCTGACGGGAATGACGAAGGAGGCTTGATTGATTTATCAGAATCTACGGACTATAGTTTTATTCATCTTAAAGAGGAAGTCAACAATATTGAGCAGAAGGTACGCAATATTATTTATGAATATGACACTCAGCGGAACTTTGATGTATCACAGTCCAATGTACAAATCCGTTATGTGGCTCAGGACAAACTATTGAGGAATGATGCTGCCGGATCAAAGGTAGAAAAAAAATATTTTCAGGAATTGTACAGCGAGCTGGAAATTTATGAATACCTGGAAGAAGTGGCCCAGGCTACCGATAAGATTGTGCGTGAATCGGATGCCTTGTTTTTTGAAACTTCTCAAAACTGGGCTTGGACTAAGTTTTTTTATGAGCATTTTGAAAAAAACGGACACGATCGCATCATCATCAGCATCATTTCGCGGGTAGAAAAAGCTGGCAAAGAGGAGGTAGAATATTTGGAGAACCTTTATCGCAGAATTTATCCAGTAGAGCAAGTTATCAAAGCCAAGGACAACGAATTACACCTGTATTTGCAAGGCCCTGGCTTATACGATCTGTTCAAATGTGAGGTAGGATTTCACATGTTTTTTATTCCCCACGAAACTCCATTGCCCGTAGAGGTAAACATTCACCGTTTAGGACCTATAGAAGAGAAAGAAGGACGAAGTGAAGGTGATAAACCAATAGGTGAAACTCCTGAAGCTTTTGTAAATAACCTCAAAAACCGCCGTTGGCAGGATATGATCAAAACTGAAGAAGGAATGAAAGACCTCAAAAAAGTGGCTTACATCATTCGTCTGTATGCTTTTGCCGACTTATTGCAACGCCAGGGTACCATTACCGATCTTCGTACGGGTATCATCAATCATAAAAACCTGACCGATAGTGAATTGAGGTTTTTGTTTTACGCCAATTTTGAAGATGAATTTAAGGTAGATGTAAGCAAAGTAGAGACATTGAACAAAGAGGAGGGAGATAAAGAGGAGTAATTGTATTATGGGGTTGGATATTCACATTAAAACCAATGACTTTCATCTCTGGGAATATCTAGGAACTCAACAAGGGCTGGACTCAAACGAAAAATTCCAAATAGAACAGATGTTCAGACTTAGTAGAGTTTTTTGTGTGCTGATGAGTCAACATGGATTCATTCATCCTGTATTTTATCATTTAGGAGAACTAACTCAGGTAGATTTATCACCCATCGCACACATGGTTGCTTACGTGTCTGAAGAAGAGTTGGACGAATACGTAACGTTTGCTTATGAAACTGAAAGTGAGCAGCTAAGGGCTAGGGAAGAAGCAGCCCAGTCTCGAGAAAAGTTGAAAGGAAATTTAGAAACTGTTCTAAAAACTATAAGTCAACTTAGTGAGAAATTGCCTGAACTGGATAATTGGACTAAAAATATACTAGAGCCTGATTCTTGGATCGACAAGGCCTATCTTGAAAATTGTTCACCTCATTACAACTTAGACCAAGATCTTAAGAATCTGAAGCACGCATTGGAATTTCTAAAAAGCTTAGGCAAAGACACCGTTTGGTTTTCTTTTGGCTAAAACTTCCTGTATTTTGTGAGTAGTCAAATTAAACAATCTAAAACTCGCAAAATTTATGAACTCCCATAGCTTAAAACTATTCATTGCCCTCCTTTCAGTGGCTTTTTTGGCCAGTTGTGGAGACTCGGGCAATAAAGATGACCAATCCTCGAGCAATACTGATACTACCCAGCAAAATGAAAGTAAACAGCCTGAGACAGGAGAAACTACCAACAATAGTATTACTAAGACTGACAAAAAATCAGCAGAAGGTTATACACTTATTTCTTATGTAACAGGAGGACAAAAAAAGCTTCAAGTAGTTCATTATAAAAGTGGCACTAATGAGCAATTAAGTAAGAAAGAAATTGATCTTAGCAAATACTCTAAAGGTGAACTGGCTGCTTCTAGGTACAACTCTACCTCTGCTTGGGAACCGGTACAATGCAATGCTGCGATGGATAAGTTTTACATTTCACTCATTAGCGCCAATATGTTGGAGGGTACGTTTGAATGGAACAAAATCATAGAATACAATACAAAAGATGGCAGTTATAAAGAAATCGTAAGCCTGGACAAACCTATGTATTCCTGGTATTATGTAGAATCCGCCAATAAAATAATTGGTCTATTAGAAAAGCAGCTGGTTAGCATCGATTTGCCATCTCAGAAAGTAGAAGATATCTTCACTCTTGATAAGGTCCCTGGACAAACAATGTATGACCTCAAAGAAAATAAGCTGAAAATAGCAGCTCAAGCTGACAAGAATGAGGTAATAGAACTTCTGGTGGATATAAATACTAACAAGGTCGAGAAGCGAAAAATCGGCATGATGAACCAGCTTTCAAGTGTACGCAATGATCAGTACGTAGAATTGTACAAGGAGTGGAAAGACGGAGGAGCTGAGGAAGTCAGACTACATATGGACGGAACTAAAAAATCAATCCCTTTTAATTTTTCGAACTTTAGTAGTTATTGGATTAATGATGACCAATTTGTGCTCATGACCAAAAACACCCTCCATTTGATGGATACTCAACTCAAAGAAGTAAGGAAGTTTGAAAAGGCTAACATTCACCTGATTGATTGCCTAGAGAGCAATTTATTGATAGAATATGGAGAAAATACATCCAATAAAAAGGTGGCTTTGTTAGATTTTGATTTTAAGAACTTAATCGATCTTAAGGGGCTTGGGTCAAGTCTTTTGGTGATTGCCAAAAGTGGAGAGAAGTAATAAAAAATGCCTGGTAGATCCCGTATTTATGAGATACTTACCAGGCATTTATATTTTATGATTGACAACTCATCAAGCTGCTTCTTTACTATGCTGATGCTCAGGCACTGCACAGCGGATTCCGTGTCGCAAACTGATAATGTGCATTATTATAAGTCCTGCCGAACCAATATAAGCCAAATAAGTCAACCAAGCGAGTTGCTCTTCGAAAAATATACCTAATGCAAACAAGCTAAAAATGATATAGAAGGCCCATTTCATTCGTTGAGTTACGTGTGACGAACGGGTAGAGAAATACACCGCGATCAAACTAACTCCCAGAAAAATATATTCTAAAAAATGTAAATCTTCATCCACAAAGCGTGCCGTAACTGGCTGAACACTTATTAATATAGGCAGAGAAATACAATGGATTAAGCAGAGAAAAGAACTGATAATCCCAATAGAATCAGAGTTTTTAAAAAATGTGTTTATTCTCATAAATACTGTTTTTGCAATCTTGTTGCAAAAGTAATACAATAACTTTATTTTCGCAAAGTGATTAAAATATAAGGGATTGATTATTAACCTTTTGCTCTTGGGTTTTAGCGATTATCTTTATATTCGCATTCATCATCAATCATCTTAATTTACATAAAATCATATAACTTTTGCTTTGAAAGCCAATTTATTTGGCAAATATCATATGTTTATACTAAAAAATGTTACCCACAAATACGGGGATAAAACCATACTACAAGCAACCGATTGGGCTGCAAGCCAAGGAGAACATTGGTTACTGTTAGGTAATTCAGGAAGCGGTAAGACTACTTTATTGCACATTATGGGAGGACTACTTAAACCTACCAATGGAGACGTAGAAATTGCCAATCAAAATCTACATCAGGTGAATGGCAGTAAGCTAGACCGTTTTCGTGCACAACACATTGGTTTGGTTTTCCAAAAACCTCATCTCATTCAAACCCTTACTGTGTTAGACAATCTTCTGTTAGCGCAATATATGGCTGGGGTTAAAAAAAACAAACAAAGATGTTTGGAAGTGTTGACCCAGCTCAACATGCAACACCACAAAAAATCTTACCCAAATAAACTAAGCCAGGGAGAAATGCAACGTGTTTCGGTTGCCCGAGCGGTGCTAAACAGCCCCAAAGTATTGCTTGCTGATGAACCTACTGCTAGTCTGGATGATGAAAACACAGTACAGGTAATCCAACTATTGCAGCAACAAGCTCAAGTAGTGAACGCAACACTAGTGATTGCTACCCATGACCAAAGAGTAAAAAACGAAATTGATCAGGTATTTAACCTTTAAGTAAATACACATAACCATTTGATAACCAATGAATTTAATTAAGTTAAGCTGGAGTTATCTCAACAAAAAACGCTTGAATACTTTCCTCAACACCTTACTGTTGTCGTTTGGGGTAGGTATCATCATTTTTTTGTTGTTGGTAGTAAACCAAGCTGAAGAAAAACTCAAAAACAACGCGCAGGGAATCGACTTTGTGATTGGAGCCAAGGGGAGTCCACTGCAATTGATCTTGAATGCCATTTATCATATGGATTCTCCTACGGGAAATATTCCCTTGTCGGAAGCAAATATGATTGCCAATAATAAACGCTTGGTAAAAAAAGCCATCCCACTGGCACTCGGTGATAGCTACAAGGCTTACCGAATCGTAGGTACTACCACCGAGTACCCTGAGTTTTATAAATGTAAAATTGCTCAGGGGAAATTATGGCAAAAAAACTTTGAAGTAACCATTGGGGCCATCGTGGCTCAAAAGCTGGGACTCAAAGTAGGTAGTAAATTTTACAGTTCTCATGGCCTTGAGGACGATGATGATTTGGCTCATAAAGAGCATGCGTTTGTAGTTACGGGTATTTTAGCTCCCAGCAAAACGGTGGTAGATCGCCTGATTTTGACCAATATAGAAAGCGTATGGGAAGTACATGGGCATCATGATGATCATGAAGAAGGTGAGGATCATAAAGACTCTACCGATCATGAGCATAAGGAAGGTAAAGACCATGATCATAAAGAGGGTGAACATCACAAAGACTCTACTGATCATGAGCATAAGGAAGATAAAGACCACGATCATAAGGAGGGTGAACATCACAAAGATTCTACCGATCATGAGCATAAGGAAGATAAAGACCACGATCATAAAGAAGGTGAGGTACATGGAGAAGAAAAGGAAAAAGAGATTACCGCGATGCTTATTCAGCGTCGCTCCAATATGGCCATTGTGATGATTCCAGGCATGGCCAACCGAAGCAATAAACTACAAGCTGTTTCGCCTGCCCAGCAATACCTCAAATTATTAGAGAATATTGGTATTGGAGCTGACGTGTTACAGTATTTTGCCTATGTGATTATTTTCATTGCCGGTCTCAGTATTTTTATTGCTTTGTACAATGCCCTTAAGGAAAGAGAATATGATTTGGCCATTATGCGAACCTTGGGTGCTACCCGCCTCAAGCTTTTTACCCATATCATTTTGGAAGGAATGCTTTTGGCCTTGGTAGGTGCATTGTTGGGCTTTATTTTGGGGCATGGGGCAGTAGAGTTTACCGGGAAGATGATTGCTGGGAGTTCCCAAATGACACTTTCTGGGTTTCAGTTTCTGAGCGCGGAACTGAATATTCTCATTTTGGTATTGGTAGTTGCATTTGTAGCCGCTTTGATACCTGCCATCCAAGTATATAAAATTGATATTTCGAAGACTTTAGCAAAATAGTTCTGCCAAGTTCAAAGAAGCGCATTCACAACGACTACGAAACCGTTTGTGAATGCACTATTTGATAGTCGTTGTGCTAAAAGTCACCACTTATAAATATTAGACGGGGTTTTCTTTGTGTCATTATTTTTCGCTCAAATTGGTTTTGAGTAAAGGAAGTTTTCTTAACAATACACATGATGAGAATAACAAGTCTACAATTAAAGACACAAAACCCCGCCCAAGCAGTAGCGTTTTATACAACCATCCTAGGTTTGACCTTGCAGGAAAAGTTTGAAAATAGTACTGGTACTGTTTATATCTTACAGTTTCCTGAAGGTAATGCCCACCTAGAGTTGTGGTACAATCCAACAAATACAACCACCGAAAGTTATCAACAAGATGCCCAGGATAATTATTGGAAGTACAGCGTTTTTGTAGAGGATATACAGCAAGCCCATCGTTTTTTTAAAAACAAAGGAATTTCTTCAAATGAGCCGTATCAATTTGGTGATATTGGCTATTTGATGCACACCAAAGATCAAGAAAGTTACCAGATTGAGTTTATTCAAAAAAGCTTTCAACAAAATACGCCAACCGATGCCAGTGAACCCAAATTCTCTGACACAACAGGCCCTCTATCGCTTGGTTTACTTACTTTGAGAACCAAAGATCCAGTCAAAAGTATTCAGTTTTATGAGCAGTTTCTGGGGTTAAAATTATTGGTGCGGATGTACGTAGAGCGCGGTAGTGGGTTTACGCTTTATTTTTTGGGACGCAAAGATTTAACTCCCCCCAGCGCAGACATTGATGCGCTGGAAAATCGGGAATGGTTGTACCACCAAAAAGAAGCATTTATTGAATTACAATATTATTGGGGCAGCGAACACCAAGCAGATTTTTCTTTGCAGGCAAACCATGCCAAGCAGGCAGGGCTAAAGCAAATAAAGTTTGCTTCCGAAAACCTGGATAATTTTAGAAAATTACTTAAGGCAAAAAAACAAACCTATGTTGAGGGTTTTGATACCAGCAGTCAGCAACCATGGGTTCAAATAATGACTCCTGATAAACACCCAATAGTGATTGAATAGATGGGGGTTAATTGAATGCTTAGGCATCAGATGATTAAAGTTTTCGTATTAGAACAAGAAGTCATCTTGACTTCTAAGTAATACAATTTAAATCATTTAAAAATATCATATATGAAAAAGAAAAAAATGTTAATGTCAAATAAGTGTGTTTTAAGCAATGAGCAATTAAGTTTGATTAAGGCAGGAAGCGTTAAGATAGCTTCACAAAGTGGAGCCCCTGGCGCGGGAGTCAATATAAGAGTCAGAGGAATTGGGAGTGTGAATGCGGGGAATGACCCATTATTCATTATTGATAATTAAGTATTTAAAAATCCTTCTTCTCTCAGTGAAAACATCCTGAGAGGAGACTTTACAATCCTATGATATAAATAAGGGAAAACACTCCATAACACGAATTACTTGACCGATAAAGTGTATACTTTATCGGTTTTTTTGTGTTTGCATATCACCTGAGTTATTCAGGGTATTAGGCTGTTGGCTCCCTATATTTTATATAAGAGACAAATAGGTTTTATGTAATAAATAAAGCCAAAATTTATAATTATGCCGTTATTGTACTAACTATTTGTTTGTAGGTATCAATGCTTTATAAACAAAACAAAGGCAGTCCAATAAATATTAAAGAAAATTTAGGTAATTTACTGGGAAATATTACTACAAAAATAGGCTTACGTATAAGGGGATAAACCAAGTTTTGAATAGTACTATTTACTAAAACCCAAGGTAAATGTATTGTAAATGCTTAATTACCAGCATTTAATCATTAAATATTTTATATATCATAGTTAAAGTAATGACTTGAATAAGTAAGTGAAAAATATACAATGTAAGTTATTCATTTATTTTATCTATATTTGTGTGTTTTTTTATAATGGATGATAAGTAATGGTGATTTTCATAACCATTTGAAATTAAACATTTAGATTCGTTAATTTACAATTGACAAAATCCAACAACCCTATTAATTGTGGAATGACCACAAATTTTCTTGTATAAAGAAAATCTATTACCCTTCCCTTATCAGGCCAAAATAATATTTAATACTCGAACTATACTTTCTAAAAAGCACCTTTCGACCAGTGTACTCTGATGGATGTATGTCCTGAGAACATTTCCTATGCACCCTGCTATATTTTCACCACTAAAGAACCACGCAATGAATATACAGAACGTTTTCGAGCATCTAAACCCGTATTACAGTCGCCAAGAAGTAAAAAAAGCCCTAAAAAATTATGTACCTACCCATTGTCAAAACATACCACCTGGCTTAGAAAATACTTCTGAAAATCAATGTGCTTTTGTCACTCGTCAAAAATTGATTCCTTTTTTCATTAACCGTGATTTGTCTAACTCTATCTATCGCGATAAGTACTACATCATCCTGGCCGAAGCAGGGATGGGTAAGACTACTTTTATGATTAACCTGTATGCACACTACATGGAGAAACTGAAAGGCACAGGGTTTCAGATCAAGCTTATTCCTATGAGCTACCCCAATGTATTGCGAGAAGTATTGCATGTGTCTTCGCCTGAGCGGCCGCGTACCATTTTATTATTAGATGCTTTCGACGAAGATCAAGAAGCTATCAAAGGTCATCAAAAACGCTTACACTACATTTTGCAGCAAGTGAGCGATTTCAAAGAAGTAGTGCTTACCTGTCGTACGCAGTTTTTTCCACAGAAAGAAGAATATTCGGACGAAACCGGGGTGCTTAAGTTTAGATATGAAGACAAACAATACCATTTTCGTAAGCTGTATATTTCTCCTTTTAATCCTGGAGATATTAAACTTTATTTGAAAAAGAATTATGGCATTTTTAGCCTGAATAAACGCAAAAAAGCAGAAAAAATAGTACTACATTCTCCTAACCTAATGGTGCGGCCCATGCTTTTACGCTACATCGATGATTTGATTAAAAGCCGGGATTATTACAGCACTACTTACCAAATATATTCAGAACTCATAGCGCGCTGGATTGACCGGGAAGTGCAGCGTCGTCCTGCCAAGCAGGAAAAATACCGGGAAGATTTATATAAATTTTCCAAAGAGGTAGCCATTGATATGTACCACCAACGCAAGAAACGAGGAGCAATGATTATTTCGGATGATGAATTGAAAGTAATTGCCGAAAAAAATAATGTTGATTTGGGTACCTTAGAGCTAAAAACCAGAACATTGCTGCATATGAACTCGCTCCATCAATGTACATTTGCTCATAAATCTATCCTGGAATTTTTCTTGGTGACTGAGGCTTTTTATAACCCGCAGTTTGCCGAAAAACTAGACTTATCAGAACTAGAGCAAGGAGAGTTGCTCAGAGAAGAAGTTCTATTTGAGAAGGCCAAATCTCTCTTTGGTCGTTATAAAACCTATGACTCTAACCGAAGCAAAGAATTTATAAACATTAAACCTCAAGATATCGAAAAGATAAGCCAGGTAGCATTGATTAAGATTGATCCACATGATATACAGGTTCTGCGTATTTTTAAGAGCTTAGGGTTTTTGCAAATCAATGATATTCAGATAGGTATAGATCAACTAGATCATTTTTTATATCGAAATCGCCTCGATCTAAGTTCAAAAGGTCTAAAGCAGGTCAACGACCTACAGTTTTTGAGCAATTTGGAAAGCTTGGACTTAAGCAACAATCAAATTATGGACATCACTCCACTCAAAAAACTAAAACATTTAAAGTATTTGAATTTGCGTGATAACCAGGTAAAAAACGCAGATGACCTTCAGGATCTTCCAAATCTGCAACTATTAACGGTATAGGGGGGAGTTTACTCAACTCTCCTTATCTATTATTTTAATCCTTCATCCAATTATTTCCGAATCTTACCAGATAATTATCAATCAACTATTGAAAAATTTATAACTTTTAGTAATTTCGGCTTTAAAATCAGCGGTTTTTCTTGGGAAAAAGAATGGCAATGATTAAAATTAAATAATGGTTAGTACCTAAGTTCACTACAGTTGTGGAAAAAGAAGGAAATGTGTGTCCTAAAAATAGGCCTGTTTTCTAGATACTAGCCCCAAAGAAAATGATATTATCTATTGTCAAGCCTAATACAAGTGATTAGTGATTTGTCTTACTTTAACTTAATTAAGCTTAAATTAGAGTTAATTTTCTTAGTATTTTAAAGAAAGTTGTAAAAAGAGTAAATTATGGATACACTATATCTGGAAGCCACCAAATATACTCCAGAAGTGAAATTAGACGCAGAGCAGGGTGTTTTTGAGATTATAGGTAGCATGTACCCCGAGTATTGTGAAGAGTTTTTGCAACCGGTACTTGCCTGGTTTGGAGTTTATCGAAATCGACCTAATCGCGAAACAAAAGTGTTGATAAAACTAGAATACATCAACACGGATTGTACCCGTACTCTATACAACTTGTTTCTTACCCTTAAAAAAATACCCAACACCCGGGTGGTTTGGTTATATCCCAAAGAAGGTGGCAAAGATATGAAAGAGATGGGAGAAGATTATGCGGAAGATCTGGACTTGCCTTTTGAGATAAAGAACATTTAAGCATTTTGCTTCATATTTTTGATCGTTAAACATCATCTACTTGTCAAAAAACGATTCATTCTTCACTACAGCGGCCATTCCTTGGTTCGCGCTGATTCACCCATAAGTTTGGTGAGTAATTTACTGAAGTTCCCGTTAAATTTTTTTACATTAGAGAAGGTATGCTTAGGCTTGATGTAAAAACGGGAAAATTGTATGCAAATAAATGATACCAAACATGTTCAGAAGCTTATTCAACTGATAGAAAGCGAAAGTTTGGTAAATATAGACCTTGCCTTACAATTGATCAAAGGTATGGGCCTTCCCAACGATCGAGAACTTCACCGTTTGTTACTATCTTATCGCCCTGTAAAAGTGCGCCGTCTGTGTTTGCAAAAAGGTTTTTTGCAATTGTTTCAAAGTTCGCCTGGGGTATTGGGCATTACCGAATACAATTTAAGGTTCAACGATATCTTACCCTATTTTTCACAATTACATTGGCTAAAAGGACTTGATTTTTCTAATGACTCGAAACTAAGAAATTTGCCTCAAGGGTTGGAATACTTTAACTACATCAGTTATATCAATCTGGCCTACACTTCCTTAAACTCACTCCCCAAATTTTTACAGCATTTATCAAACCTGGAAGAATTAAACCTGGCGTTTACCCCTCTCAAAAAACTGCCACTGGTGTTGTCTTTTTTGTTAAAGCTCAAAACCTTGCACATTACAGGCACCCCTATTACTAACTTGTTTGACGTTTTGCCCCATATGCCTCAATTAGAGCGCATTTATCTATCTATGGAGCATTTGCAAGACCTAAACGACGAGTCTATCGAATGTCTTAAAAAAGTGAAGGAATTGTGGATTCCTGAAAACGAGTTACGTTATTTATTAAGTGATGTGTACAACTTGCCCAACCTAAAAACCTATCAAGCAAGGTATTGGCACCCAGCAAGTGGGGATTCGCCAATGATTTTATTAGATGCAATCAATGGCGTGTTTCAGATGAAGGGTAACAGCATTATGGAGGAGACCTTTGCTTTTTATGAACCAACACTGAGATGGTGGGATAAATACCGAAAATGTGCCAATGCAGTGACTCGTTTTCATGTAGACCTACATTATTGGAATACCTCATCCAGCAAGTTATTGTTAGATGTATTTAGTCGGTTAGATGAGATAAACAACGCTGTGATTGTATGGCATCTGGAGTTGGACGATGAAGAGCTGGAAGAAACAGGGTACGAGTTTTCTGAGTTGTTAAAAGTACCTTTTGAGTTTTATTTCCGTTGGTAAGGATATTAGATGCATGAAGTCATCGTTTGGGCTAACAAGGAAATATTAAATACAATTAGGCCACAGGTAATCAATCAATAAAATTCATGAGACCACTGGTTTACGAACAAACTCGATTTTCTCCCAAGGTAATATTTGATGCCGATCGCGGAGTTTTTGAGATGGAGGGAACCCTGATGTTGGAAGACAACAAGGTGTTTTTCCAGACCATTAATCGTTGGTGGAGGATATATCAGCAAAACCCCAATCCACAAACCCAAGTGGTATGTAAACTAAATTATTACACGTTTGCTGCGGATACTTTTTTGATGGAATGGTTATTTGTTTTAAAGGATGTACCTAATGTAGAAGTAATATGGTATTACAACCCCGATGACTGGGAAATGCAAGAATTTGCGACTACTTACCAAAGCAATTATAGTTTTGTAAAGTTAAAAGAGGAGAAAGTCAAGTAAATGTTTATTTTTGCTAAAAATAAATAATGAAATCGTTGAAAATAGCCGAAACCGAACACACGCCACAAGTTATTTTAGATGCCGACCAGGGAACCTTTGAAATGAAAGGAAGACTCATTACCTTGGATAGCCATGCTTTTTTTGATTCTATTTTTTTATGGTGGCAATCTTACCTGAATCACCCCAATGAACAAACCACTTTATCTTTTGAGCTAGAGTACATCAGTACGGCCAATAGCAAATCACTTACCGCGTTGTTCAAAATGCTTGAAGTATTACCCAATGTTAAAGTAATTTGGTACTACGACGAAGATGAAGATCAACTGGATGCAGGAGAGGATTTTAGTTATTTTACCAAAATACCTTTTGAATTTGTTCAGGCCAAGCAATCTTAACAGTAAATACCAGACTTTGTATCCCTAGTCGTGCTTAAATAGTAGACATCTGTGAGCATAGTCAGGGGTTTATTGGCTACTTTGAAATAAAATAGACACCAAAATAATTAGTTGATTGAAACTTACCGAAGAACAACAGGCCATTGTGCAAAGCGAGGGCAATATTAAAATCAACGCGGTAGCAGGCTCAGGGAAAACCACCACTTTATTGACTTATGCTCAGGCCAGGCCCCAACAAAAAATTTTATATCTTGCTTTTAACCGATCGGTAAAGTTAGAGGCCATTCGTAAGTTTAGCGAGGCTGAATGTCATCATGTGGAGATAGAGACTGCCCATTCGTTGGCCTATCGAGCGGTAGTGCGAGGAAGTCGTTTTCGCATCCAACAAAACGACCTTACGACTTATCAAATCAAAGAGATTCTTAATCTTAAACCCAAAGGAGAGGCATTGTCAGAATATGTTTTGGCAGGACATATTAGCCGATGTATGCGTTTGTTTTGCAATAGCAGTGAGCGCAAAGTGCAAGAGCTAGACTATTTAGCTACCGTTTCGGGAGAAGAAGCCCACGAATTTGTAAAAAAACATTACGATGAAATTATTCATCAAACCCGTTTGTTATTGGCCAAAATGAATCGGGGAGAGGTAGATATCACCCACGATTTTTATCTTAAAAAATTTCAATTACACGAACCCATCCTACCTTATGACTGTATCTTGTTTGATGAAGGGCAAGATGCTTCCCCGGCGATGTTAGATATTTTTATGCGACAAGACCACGCCATTCGGGTCATTGTGGGAGACACTCACCAGCAAATTTACCGTTGGCGTTTTGCCATTAACTCGCTTGAGCAAGTAGACAATTTCAAAGATTATTACCTTACGCAAAGCTTCCGATTAAATACCCACCTGAGTAAGCTAGCTGAGGCAGTGATCCATTATAAGTTTTTATTCACCTCCAACCTGAATATAAACATTGCTGGAGTAGGCAAACACCGAAAATCTCAAGTGAAAGCTACCATTGGGCGAACCAACCTGGCTTTATTGGTCAAAGCAATCGATATGTTGGTAGAAAATGGAGAGATTGAAAGTGTTTATTTTGAAGGAAACTTCTCATCGTACACCTATGCCCAGGATGGAGGCTCTATTTACGATGTGCTAAGCCTTTATAACGATTACAAGCAAGGCATTCGTGATAAGCTTATCCGATCTATGCCCAATATGGATGCACTGGAAACTTATGCCGAAAAGACTGATGATGCGGAATTGAAGACTATCATTGAAATTGTAAAAAAATATGGTAGAAAGCTACCTTATTTAATGAAAGAACTCAAGCAACGTCACTTGGCAGACGGCGAAAAAGGGAAAGCCGATATGATTTTTTCTACGGTACATCGTTGCAAAGGGATGGAATACGACGAAGTAACTTTATTAGATGATTTTATCACTGAGGACTCGATCGATAAGTTATTTCGGGATGAAGGCTCGGCAGTAGCGGATGCCTTGACTGAGGAAATTAACTTGCTATATGTAGCTGTAACCCGATCAAAAAATAAATTACGAATTGCTGAAAAACTGCTGCCCAAAGATTTTGATGTTCCTCCTACGCATCACATCCAGGTGATTAAACCACCCAAAGTCTCCAAAAAAGAAAATAAAACAACGGCTATTCCCCAGTTTCGCAAAAGTCAGCCCACTTATGCGAACAAGCGATGGACCGAAAAAGAAGAAGATGAGCTGGTAGCTATGTTTAATTCAGGCACTTCCATTGAAGACATCGCATCTTATTTTGAACGTACCAAAAGCGCTGTGTATTTTAGGTTAAAGAAACTAGGGGTAATTTATGATTAACCTGTGACATATACCTGGCCTATAGTTGTATTTTTTAAATAATAGCCTACTTGGAGAATGTGCTCGTAATCCTATTATTTTAGCTGCTTACCCAATGTGCTCCTTGCCTAGAGTAAGCCACTTGATGGTAGAAAAAATGTTAAAATATTACATGTAGATAAAATATTGAAGATTTATACCGTTACACTTCTTTTACGAATTTATTAATGGCTAGTGTGCATTCTATTACTTTTAAACGCACAGAGTGCTAGAAAACATTCAACAAAAAATAAGCAAGTTTTTGAACAGTTTTTTGATTTTAAACCATTCCATTTCTAACTGCCCAATAACCTTTCGTTAGGCTCGTAAGTAGTATGCATACTTTTTTGTGCAACAACGTATATATAGGAAAAATTACTACTATCCACACTTCCTAACACAATACCATTATCACTATTCTGAGAATAGTAATATACTAACCACCATCCATAAGTAAGATTCCATTTACAATAAAAGACAGACAAGTTTTAAAACTAAATACCTTAAGAGGCAATGATTTTACGATCGATTAAAGCGCTTTTATTAGGTTGGTTGATAGTGTTTATATTCTCTTTAAGTTCCTATGCACAAACAGCCACCTGGAGCCCTCCTGTAGTACCTGCCGATAAAGATGGCAGTGGTTTTTACACCAATTTACAAAAATATAATTGGCACGATCCAGCCAACTGGACCTGGAGTGGTAGCCCTACTGCCACTGGTTTACCGGACGAAAATACAATAGTAGAGATTCCGGCAAATACCGCAGTTTGTTGGATACCAGAAGACTTTACGGCTTATTGTGTAAATGCAGCAGGCACTGCTACCGCAAACTGTAGTGATGCTGGGGCACAAGCAGTCACTCGCCCTTCTTGTAAATCACTTGTATTGTCAGGTGGTTTATACAACCAAGCCAGCTTGAACAACAACGATGATACAAAATCCTTGCTTGTCAAAGGAACCTTTGTAACTGCTTCTAACACCTACACTGACGGAGATTTTACCATCAATGCTGGGGGTGTTTTGTTAATGGAAGCCTTTGTAATGCAGGTAGAAGGCTTTTTTGATTTAAAAACTGGTGGATATTTAGTAGTCTTCAACAGTGACAACACCATTCAGGTAAACGAAAACCTGACAATCAATGGAAGCATTACCAAAAAAGATGCAGTTACAGGAAGAAGTCTGACCTTTGACTTGAGAGGTAGGTCAAGCTCTATCATTACTGGGAGTAATGCTAACATCACGAACCGAATTTCGGCTGCCCAAGCAAGAGTTGACCCTTATATGGACTTCAGTCATTTCTTTACCTATGGGGCTATGGATAATCTAACACTCAACAAAGTAAAGAATGATCCACTCAATACCTCCGCGGTTGACCCTACCGTAACTAATGATCCCAGTTTTCCTATTTTGGTAGGTGTGATGGACAATGCAGGGACTTCACTGACCATTGGTGGAACTGGAAACTTAACTATCAATGGAGGAGCCTTAGTTGTAAAAAATGTAACCAATGGTTCTTTTACATTGGGGGAGAGTACCTTCACTGGCACTGATAATACTGCCGCTAATCGTTGGGTTTGGACTATTCCAGATTCAGATATTAATGTCCGTGGGAATGTATTTATTGCCAACGCTAATGTAGGTACTGGAACTTACACCGGAGCCAGCCTTGATCTTACTGGTGGATCCTCAGATCCTCGTAATATTGCTTTACACCTGGGCGGTAACTTTGAAGATTTAAACATCATTGAACCTTCGAGAACCAATGGGAAACGAACTGGCTTTTATATCAATGGTTCCAGGGTTAGTAGAAGGCAAGATCGTAGGCCAACTGTAGTGTTTGATGGAAGTGGAGACCAAGACATTCGTGGAATTAATGGTTTAGGAACAACAGCATGGTTAAGAGACTACAATGACAATCCTACTGAGGGAATTGGGATTGCCTTTCCAGAGGTAATCATCAGAAAGCCTTCTGATAAGAAAGTATCTATCAACGCCAGTTCTAACCTGAGAATTTTTGGAGACCTAAGGCTTCTTTCTGGGATTTTTGATGTGAACGGACGTACCTTCCTTTTTGGAGATCGTTCTGAGGCTGATCAAAATGACGGGAAGTCTAATGCTGACGGAGACGAAATTAACATATACGGTACCCTCAATGCCCCAGCTGGTTCTACTATCAAAATGAATACTGGTAGACAACACCGAGGTACCATCATGCGAGTAAGAAAAGGAGGGTTGTTGAAAATCTTAGGAACCGCTGACAACACCAATATCTTAATTCGTGACGGAAGGGTAGGAACCTACTACAGAGTAGGAGTTTATTCTGGTGGAAAAGCGGCTGTAGTAAATACTTTTATTCAACAACAGGCAGGACGTTCCAATGATTTTGGGTTAAGAGATACAGGAGTAGCTACCGATGCACAAGGAAACGCTGGAGGCAATGGCAGTGTGGGTGGATTTAAGAGTTATTTTGGTGCTTCTTTGCTTCATTTCAAAGAAAATCAATTGACTGGAGAGTTAGAACTGGTAGATATGGCTACGCCGACCTTTTCCAGTGAAAACCCCACTACTTATGATGCCGATTATAGTAGCTTTAGTTATTGTGGATTTGCCGGAATGGGAGGAAGTGGTGCGCACTTGACCATCAATACAGGGCAAAAGATGCGTATTTTGAATACTGGTTTTGGTGGAAATGGAGGTAATACTGCTCGAAATATTGTAAATAATAATACTGGAGGAAATACCATTACCGTGGTAAATTCGTCTGGACAAGCAGGTGGTGCTAATGGTGAAAGTAAAGATGGTGGAGCAGCTGATAATAAAGTAATATGGCAAAGCCCTACGCCAGTATACTGGTGGGGACCTCCAACTGCCCGTGGTGTAGATAAACAGTGGGACACTGGTAAAAAAGGTGCTTCGGGAAGCTTCAACCCTACTGGAACTGCTACTTATGTAAGAAATGATCCTTATGATAGCTATACTGGAAGTAACCCAACACTTCCAGCAGCGGCTGCTGGTAACTATGATTACCATGTGGCACTTTGGTCTTCTACCGATGCCTCAGGAGTTTCAAACGTTTGGTCTTTAAATGATTTAATCTGGGAGCCATTACCGACTGGTGTAGTTCCAGGAACTGCCGGAAACGAAGATTATACCGCATATATTTTGGCACGAGCTACCCGTAGTTGTTATGTAGATGGCAATTACAGCCTTACCGGAAGCATTTATGTACATCATAATGGCCAAAATAATGGGGTGACCAGACAACGAAGAAGGGTGCTTTATTTTGATAATACAACTGCTTACTCAATGACGGTAGCTGGGGAGATTCAGAACTCTCCTTTTGATCGTGATGGGCGCATTTATGGGGGAAAGGCTACGGTAACTATTGGAAGAGATTTTTTCACTCAGTTTGCTGATTTTACACCCCAAGAATCTCACTTTATATTCAATGGCACTTCTTCACAAGAAATACGTATTGGAACCAATTCATTTTATAACTTAACCATCAACAAAGCTTCGGGTAGCGCTCGTATACAAGGAATTGGTGGTAAGAACAGTGTGGGTAAAAACACCTTGGTAGTGAGAAAGGATTTTGTGTTACAGGCAGGGGAGGTAGCGTTGGTATCTTCTACGCCGATGTTGGTGATGGGTGACTTTATCCAAACCAGTGGAAACTTTAAGTTTATTAAGTCGCCAGTAAACATTCAAGGAAATTTAAACATCACTGGAGGAACCAATGACGATGGAGGAACCAGTACCGCAGGTTTGGTTTTTACTCCTAGCGATAATGCCACCCGCACAGTCCGAACCAGTGGTTTGCGATTTAGCAATATTTACTTCAATAAAAGGATTTATAAAAGCGGTAAGCGTGGTCACCGCTCTGATACCAACCCTTTTGGAACAACCTCTAATACAGATATTAAAGGACAAAAGGCAAAAAATGAACCTGGTGATGTCATATATAAAATTGTTGATAACTTAGAATCACTGAATAACATTGAGATTGATGAGAACCGGATCGTAGAAATAGATGGAGGTAAAAAACTCATCTGTGCCAATATGATTATCCGAAATAGAGGCCAACTCATTACTGGAACTGCCTCAGAAGTTCAAATTAAATCAGGTGGTTCGCTACAAATCCGAAGTGGAGGCTTTATGCAATTGATGGGTTCTTTCTCTGAATATACGAAGCTTACCCACGACCCATCCAGTTCTGGTACTTACAAATTTGATGTAGATGGTACTCTAAAGGCCCGTTATTTCTTGCTCGAGTTTATGGACAAAGACGGGATCAATATTGATAAAAATGCCCAAATCTTAAGCCCTGGTACCATTGTACAAGGCGGAGGTGGTGAAAATTATTCTAATTCTCCAGATGTTACCATCGCAGGTGGTGGCGGTTTGGGAGCTACTGCTACTGCTTCAGTATCTACCAGCATTACCAAAATTGACCTGGCAGATGGTGGTTTGGGATATTTATCAGCACCTACTGTCACAATCACTGGAGCAGCTACCTCTTTCGCTACTGCTAATGCAAGCATTACTGGAGGGGTTACTGGAATCTACATTACCAATTCTGGAGGCGGTTATGACGAAATGCCCACCGTTGATTTCTCTAATGGAGCAGGAGTAAGTGCAGTAGGAAAAGTAACAGGAAGCTTAGAGGTCTTGAATATAACCAATGGTGGGGCAGGCTATTCAAGTTCGCCTAATGTATCTTTAGTAGATGCTACTGGCGCTACCATTGTAGAAGGAACAGCCACTGCTACAATTACTGGATCAGTTTCAGGAGTAACGATTGACAATGCAGGCTCTGGTTATGCCGTTTTCCCAAGTCATACCATTGACAATACAGGGACGAATGGTACTGGATTAGCGCTATCTCTTAAAGGAAGTGTGACTGGAATTACGAACTTGGTAGGTGGCACAGGTTATACTTCAGCTACTGCTACTATTTCGGCACCAGGAGGTGGAGGAACTACTGCTACTGCTGATGTTAATATTTCGGGTGGTGAGCTTACCTCAATTACGATCACGGCTGGTGGAAGCAACTATTTAACTACTACTGGTACAGGCAATGGTGTTTTTGAAGTGTTGATTACTGGTGGAAGCCCAACTACCACGGCCACTGCCGAAGCAAGTGTAGTAGATGGAGAGGTTTTGGAAGTGGTAATCACCAATGCAGGGGCTGGATATACCGATGGAGATGCTTTGACATTGGATTTTGCCACCAACGCAGATGGCGGTTCAGGTGTTGCGTCTACCTATGCAGTTATCAATGCGGGGGTAATTACTGGTTTAACCTTTACCGACAATGGTTCTGGCTACACATCTATTCCAACCATTAGTATTACTGGAACAAATACATCTCCAGCTTCAATGAATGCCATGATTAGCATTACCGAAGTAAACATTAATGCCGCAGGAAGCAATTACAATAGTGCACCGACTATTACTGTGGATAATCCTACTACTTTGGATAGTACCGTAGCAGAGTTGAGCGCTGTAATATCGGGTACGGTTACTGCCCTTACGATTGATACGGAAGGTTCTGGGTACGAAAAAGCTCCCACTATATTTATAGATTCTCCTGGAGCTAATGGGGAAGTTACCACTTCTTCTGGTACTATCACGGGGCTTTCAATTGTAAATGGAGGGTCAGGCTATACTTCTACTCCTAATGTAACTCTTGTAGATCCTTTTGGAACCGGAAGCGGGGCTACTGCTACTGCCACAGTAGTTAATGGAATCGTCATTGATATTACCTTGGATAATAGCGGAAGTAATAATTTATACTCTGATCTCACAAGAGTAATTATCGATCCACCTACTGGAATGACTACGGCTACTGGAACTGCTAAATTAAAGGTAACCCGAGGACTGATTATTAACCCAGGAACCAATTATACCGCAGGATTTGATCTTATTTTCTCAGGGGGCGGAACTCCCACAAGTGCAGTAACTGCCAAAGCTACCTTAAGTGTGACTTCTATTACTATGACTAACAATGGTGACGGATATATGGGAGCTCCTACAGTTAATTTATCTGCCCCAACACTAACTGGTGGAATAGGTGATGTATTTACAGCTACTGCCAGTGCGGCAACCATTGGAAGCATTGGAAGCTTTGCAGTGACAAACGGAGGGGTTGGATACACAGGTACTCCTTTCGTGATTATCAAAGATGCTACTGGTAGAGGAGCTGAAGGGAAAGCTTTATTGGCTGCTACTACTGTGAATAACGTATTGGTACTGGATGGTGGAAAAAATTATACTACAGTACCGACAGTAACCATTACTGGAGGAGGAGGTAGTGGAGCTACTGCTACCGCGGCAATCTCAAGTGGAGAGGTAACCAACATCGTGGTAGGTGCAGGAGGCGCTAATTATAGTAATCCTACCATCACGATTGATGCTCCTGGTGGCGGAGGTATTCAAGCAACTGCCGAAGCGGTAGTAATTAATGGCAAAATCGTAAGCATAGGAATTGTAAACTTTGGTTCAAATTATACTACAACACCTACGGTGACCATTACAGATCCTATGGGTACTGGATCTGGTGCTACTGCCACCGCACAAATTGGTGGGCGAGTAACCAGTGTAACACTTAACACTCCTGGCACTGGCTTTACTGGAACTCCTGAAGTAAAGTTTACAGGTGGAGGACCTGATGCAATAAGTGCAGTGGCTGCGGCTTATTTAGCCCCCACTACGATAGACCAGATTATACCTACCACTGGACAAGTATACCCAGTAGCGTCTTTTAGTGATGCCATTTTTACTAATGCTACTGAAGATGGTAGTACTTTCATTACTTTCCCTAAAGAATACAGTGTTTATCGTAATGGTAGCAATGTGTATAGTACCACAGATGCTCTTCCAGGGAATGTAAGCCACGATTATTCTGCCAATCCTGCCATTGATACCATTTACAATGCAGTATTTCCGAGCAACCCAGATCCAACCCTGGTTTTTAGCACGCCACCAAGTAATGTAAAACGTGTTGGTTCAGCCACTGATAATGATCCATTAACCAGAATAATATTTAAAGATGCGATTGGTACCTTCTCAGGAGAGGATTTTGACAGTGAGACCAACGTGAACGATAATAATGATAACTCCACTGGCTTAAACCCATTTGGGATCAAAAATGATAGTATGATCATTTGGCGAGAACCTAACGTGGTGCGATGGGATGGAGGAATTACCGGAGCGGGTACTGCCTGGAATGATCCAACCAACTGGCGACCTGACAAAGTACCAGGCCCTGGTGATTTTGTGATCATTGATCATCGCTTGTTATTCTTACAGTGGAACCTATTGAAAGGACCACCAGATGTTATTTCACCTGGTACCTTTGTAGTAGACATGAATCTGAGCGAAAACACGAATCCAATTACTTGTAGAAGTTTAACTATTGAAACGTTGCTTCCTGAACCAAATGATGGCTCAGCCAGAAGGAAAATTCTCCTCAATGTAGAAAGGCCACTGACAATTCTTGAAAACCTTACCATATCAAAAGATGCGGAAGTAGCTGTAGTCAACAATAACGCTACCATCAGTGTTGGAGGAAGTTGGAGTAATGAGGGAACATTTAAGCCAGCGTTAGGGACTGTAAGGTTTAACCAACCCTTTACTCGAGTAATCAAAGCCGTTTCTTCATCAGTAGCGTTTGACCCCAACAGTGATGTAGGAGTAGATAATAATAAGTTCAACGCATTTTTTAATTTAATTATAGAAGACGGAACTACTGAATTAAACTCTTACATCAGAGTAATGAACGACTTCAAAATTCAAAATACAGGGACCAAATTTGGTACGTCTAACAACCCAATAGAGCTTTGGGGTAATTGGATTAATGAAGGAAACTTTGATCCTGATAATGGTACTGTTTATTTTGGCGCAACCTCGGCTCAATTTATAGGGAAAGGATTCCGTACCGAAGCTACCGCAGATGCGGTATTGTCAGGCGATGAAGTAGATGTAATAAATATAACTAATGCAGGTGATAAGTATGCACAAACCCCTATCGTGAAGATTGAAGGAGGAGGAGGAACAGGAGCCACTGCTACTGCTACCATTGATGCCAATGGTCAGGTAACAGGAATTACGGTTACCAACAGAGGGACAGGGTATACCTCACCTCCAACCATAAGATTGGTAAGCCCTGAAACTGAAGAGTTTTTTAACCTTACGGTGAATAAAAGTAACAATCATGTGACAGCCAAAAACCGAGTAGAGATATTAGATGCAGGAACACTTAACCTAGTGAATCAAAAATTGATTTCGAGTGAAGATGCAGAAGTAATACTTGGTTTAAATGCCAACTGGACCAGAACCAATGGTTTTGTAGACGGCCCCGTAGGAAGGGTTTTTAACTCAGCTTCGACATTTGTTACCCGATCATTTCCTGTTGGAAAAGATGATGTGTACCCTGGCGATAACAGTGGGGTGACCTTGGGTATTCAGTTAAATGCTACTCCAGATGCACCCACTACCTCGGCGATGTATATTGTAGAGCAGTTTGAGAGTGCAGCGGTGGACGGCAGAACTTTTCCACCAGTACCTGCGGATAATGTAAACTATTTATCCAGAAGCCGTCATTGGAAGGTACGTTTGGGACGCTACCCACAGATTACATCTAATTTTCCTACCAATGGTGGAAATGAGGTCTTTTTTACGAGCGGTAGAATAGGATTACCTTTTAGTGGGGCTAACGAAAGAGCTGATACTCAAATTGCGGCATTCCAGGCGGCTAACCCTGGGCTACCATTGGGCACTTTGGTGACTGATTTGGCTTTGGCCGAATTAGCCGAGCTGAGAATTTTGCAAGACCCTGGAACTGACCGCAGAGGGTTGTTGGCCGAAACTCCTACACTTGCTACTGTTGGTCAGCCTTGGAGCAATATCGGAGGGGGAGTAGACGACATCACGAACTTTAGCATTGGTTCGGCCACCTTAGTTTCCAACACCTTTACTACCTTAGGTACAGGTACTTTTACTCTGGCATGGAATTACACGGCTTTGCCTGTAGATTTACTTTCATTTGATGCTAAACTGGTAGGTAAAAAAGTGAAGTTAGATTGGGTAGCTGTGAATGAAAGAGATATCAAACAATATGAAGTTGAGCGAAGTACTGATGGCAGAACTTTCAAAAAAATAGGGGTAGTATTGGCCAATGGTGATGAACGCAAAACCCATCGCTATAATTTTGTAGACCCTGCTCCCGAAAATGGTATCAACTATTACCGCGTGCGGCAGGTAGAAAGTAGCGGCAGTGCTCGTCGTTCTCGCACAATTGAGGTAAAAGTGGCAGTGACTCGTAGTCTTGAGGTATTTCCAAATCCTGCACGTAAGTTTAGAGATATTCAAATATTGGTTCCGGCAGAGTCGGGAGATAAGGTGGATATCAGTGTTTGGGATGTAAAAGGGAATCGAACATATAGCCAATCCTACAAAAACTTCAATGGAGCACCTATTACCTTTGGAGACTTGAACCTACCTAAAGGTATATATATCATCAAGGCAAGCATTAATGATGGAATTGATGGTGTGAAACAACGAAGGATCGTGATTCAATAAAACATAAATTAATATCATAAAACAAACCCCTCATTGTGTAGTACAGTGAGGGGTTTTGGTTTTAAAAGTGAGCTTCTAAAATTATTACGAGGAACGTTTGATAAGCTTAAACCCAATATCTCGCCCCAGCCCCTGCATAATGGCTAAATTGATCCATGAAAGGGCAAATTGTTCCAACAAGACAACCTTATCTGACTTACCAAAGTCATAACAGTTTTCAAAACCAGCATCCTGGGCAAGCTGGAAGGCTATCTTTTTGGCTGGTTCACTATCTCCAGCCATAAACATGTCTAGTTTCAAGCTGCCATAGTCAGGGTTTTTCATATTCTCAAACCCCGTAGTATTAAAAGATTTTACTACTGCAGCATTTGTCAATGCCTCAAAGGCGTGAAAAGCCGTTTCATACCCTTCTGGTTTGGTCCTGACAGCGTTGGTGGCATCAATGATGGTTTTATTAGTGAGTTCCCCAAAAGTTTGTGTTAATTCAGGGGCAATTTGAGGAGGAGTGGCTACCAAAATTACCTCAGCCGCTTGTACTGCATCTACTATTGAGTGTACACTGGTGTTGGGATTATGCAATAGATCTTTTCCTTTGAATTGGGTCGTGTCTTTTACTCCCAAAAAAATTTGATGTCCAGCATTGGCCCATTGAGTAGCGAGTGCTCCTCCTACATTTCCGGTTCCTATAATGGCTATTTTCATATATGCATTTAGTTTTATAAGTCCTTATTAAAAGCCGAGATGACTTCAATATCTTAAATCAACCTTTATTTTAAGTAGCACGTTACTTTTTGTAAATGTCGCACTAAAACAAATATCCCTGTTCAGGTTCTAGTTTTTGAGGTAGTTTTGCTTCATTTAAAGTTTCTCTCAAATCTATCTCAATGGTATTACAAAGTGCAGTAAGAGGTACATCCTGAATACGATTTTCAAATGGGTCTTCGTTCACTGCTCCAGTACGTTCTATAGCAGCAAATACAAAAGCAATTATGATTGTGACAGGAATAACCATGAAGGCAATGCCCATCTTGGCTAAAGGAGCCATCAGCCCAAAAGGAATAAACAGCAGAAATACATACAAAAATACACGTGTAAAGAAATGATATTGTCGAGGCATGGGGGTATTTTTAATACGTTCGCAGGCTCCTTGATAATTGGCTAAGGCGGCCAATTGACCTTCCATTTGGAAGCTATCAAACCCTCCTAAGGTGCCATTGCCCATCGCCTCGTAGATTTGTTGTCCCATCATTTTTTGCAAATAATTGGGTTTGTTTTGGCGGTGTTTTATCTCTGCAAATTCTTCATTTGACAAAAATGGTTTGAGTACTTCCCAATTGTTTTGTTGGCGTAAATGCAAACGCAAAGCATGTACCCAAGCAATTTGTTTGTAAATAAGGGATTGCTTAAAGGCTTCACTGCGTTCTTTTTGATAATTTTCCTGGTGTTGGTGGCTATCAGTAAAGGTAAAAACCAAGCGGGCAAAGATACGGCTAGAGTTGACGATATTGCCCCAAATCTGGCGGGCCTCCCACCAACGCCCATAAGAAGAGCTATTCCGAAACCCTAAGAAAATAGCCAAGGCAGTGCCCAGTACACCTACAATCGTGAAAGGCACCGCCACTACTTTGAAACCCAATACATCATAGACCACAAAAATCGCAGTTGATAGTACCCCACTGAATAACATTGCCTGCCATATATAGGCAAGTATTTTCAGTGGATTAAAGTTTTTTTTAACAATCATTGTGTATGTGTTTAATCAAAAGAAAAGGCTTTTAGGGAAAGGTGGTTTTACACCACCTTGCAATATTGGAAACTACATTTTAGCGATTCAGTTGCTGAACTACCAACTCTGCTGCCGCAGCTCCTGAGTTTTGCTGTTGTCCCGTGATTAAGTTGCCATCCGCAATGGCGTAAGACGAAAAAGGAGCAGCCACCTTAAAGTTAGTATCGGCAATTTTGCGTGCTTCTTCTTCTATGCGATAAGGTTGAATTTTTACACCAGCAGCTTGGTCAGCATAATCTTCTTCAGTGTTGGCGAAACCTGTCCAGGTTTTGCTCTTGACCAATAGTTCTTGTTGAGAAGTTTGAGCTTCTAGCAAAAGGGTAGTCGAGTGGCATACTGCGGCACTTGGTTTTCCTTGCTCATAAAAAGAAGCAAAAAGTTGTTCCAAGTCCCGGTTTCCCCGAAAGGTATACATAGGCCCTTGACCACCTACCAAAAATATGGCATCATAATTAGCCACTTCCACATCGGTAAACTTCTGGGTATTATCTAGCATTTGGTTAAACCAATCTTGCTGCAGGTAGCCCAACGAAATAATGTCGTGAGCCGCATAGCCACTGGCATCGGTAGGGTTTGAGTAAGAATCCATTTCTATTTTTCCTCCTTCGGTAGATACCAAGTCTACCTCGTAGCCTGCCTCCTGAAATACCCGCAATGGGTGAGTGAGTTCAGCGATCCAAAAGCCTATAGGCCATCCAGTTTGGGCCGAAGTAGCAGGGCTACTGGCTACCATCAAAATTTTTCCTTTGCTTGGCATGCCGTGGGCATGCACGTAGTTTTGAACTTCTTGTACAGTATTCATGGGTATCAAGTATTAATTGTCTGTTTGTAAACTAATTTCTTTGTAATATTACCAATCACGCTTTATATTAGTTGTATACTGACTATTATGTATGATACTTACTTTTTAGAAAGTAATCTGATTATCAAATACTTAAGATTATGCCCGATTTTGTTTACAATGGAAAAATATACTACAACCCCGTGGAATTTGCCATGGATAGAGTAGGAGGAACCTGGAAAATGCCCATTATGTGGCGACTCAAAGACAAAGTATATCGCTACAGTGAACTTAAGAAGTCTATTGCCCACATTTCAGACAAAATGCTTACGACTCAACTGCGCGAATTGGAAGCTGATGGCTTTATTCATCGCAAGGTATATGCAGTAGTACCACCCAAAACCGAATACAGCATTACCGAAAAAGGAAAGATGGTGATCCCTATTGTAGAAACTCTGCGGAATTTTGGGATTGAGCTGATGGGTTTGGAAGGGATTGATATTGAATATTATAAAAAAGAGAAAAAGGCCTAATGAGATATGATACAGACCTGAAAAAAATATAATATGATAACACTTATTAACGAATACCTGAAAAATCCAGTGATTAGTGGCCTGGTCATCACCAGTATTGTATTGGTCGCTTGCATCATTCTATCCAAAGTTGTACGCAAGGTTTTGGATCGTTATTTTGACAAAGCAGTCGAAGTATTAAAAGGTGACCCTACCAACTACAACTTTTTCAAAAATGGAGTAACTTTCGTGATCTTTCTGATTGGTACCATTGTCGTTTTTAGGTCTATTCCTGGCTTGCGAAGTATTGGAAATACCCTGGTGGCCAGTGCGGGTATTTTAGCGGCTATTGTGGGTTTTGCTTCTCAGCAAGCCTTTGCCAACATTGTAGGAGGTGTATTTATAGTGATTTTTAAACCCTTTCGAGTAGGAGATGTAATCAAGGTAGGGACTGAAAACCCTGGAACCGTAGAAGATATTACCCTGAGACACACTATCATCAATAGCCTCGAGAATCGCCGCATTGTCATTCCTAACTCCATCATTAGCTCAGCTACCATTCTTAACTCTACCATTACCGACGAGAAAGTCTGTATTTTCTTTGAGATAGGCGTTAGTTATTCGGCTAACCTGGACAAGGTCATCGCCATTTTGCAGAAAGAAGCCATGCAACATCCACTGTTTATAGACAATCGAACCCCAGAAGACAAAGAAGCAGGTACGCCCGCAGTAGTAGTACGCACCATTGCCTGGAACGAAAGCGCAATTACCTTACGAGCGAGTATTTGGACCAACTCTTCTTTAGATGGTTTTATCCTAAAGTGTGATATGTTCAAAAGTGTGAAAGAAGCTTTTGAGAGTAATGGGGTGGAAATTCCTTATCCTTATCGCAATGTTATTATCAAGCAAGGAAATATGTTGGAACCAGAGGTGAGTTAATTCAGTCCAACTCAAAATGCACTCTGATTCCTTTGACTCTGAGCTTAAAATGTAAATCATCCAGCGTTTTTTCTGTATTATTTTCATCATAACAATCAATATCCAAACAAATACAATAAAACCTTTTGCTCTTATGTAGAGTGTTTACTTGCACATAATTGCCTGAGCCAATGAAAAAAGCGAATAACAGCCCTGGTACCAAGCCTTCTTTACTAATATGGATATCCTCAATTTCGCTGATATTATAAACCTTGGTTCGCCTAAAAGGAAAGTTTGTATTGACCACAATCAATTGATCAAAGGTCACTATAAAACTGTTGTTGAGATAGGCTGCTGCCAAATAGGCTCCTAAGAGGAAAATAGCACATTCCACCCAATAATCTATGAAGAAAAGCCCCACGGTGGTGCTGGCAGTAAAAAGTATTAGTAAATAATATGAAAGCCAAAGAGAAATAGGGCTATAAAATATATCGCCTGGAGTATAACCTCTCTTTTGAGCTAATCTATCTACTCTTTTATCTTTAAAATAATACTGACTCATTTGATCTTTTGTTGGGGTGGTCGATTGTGATAATATTTAATTTAGAAAAAAATCACACCATTTGCAATGAACATTTTCAGGGTATTTAATGAAGCGTAACAGTCGGATGTTTAAGCAAAAAAAGTTATCTTTAAATGAGTACATTTTTGAGGCACTATCCTTTTTTTGATTAGGGAATTAACATACGTTTCTACGAACAATTTTAATTAATTTTAGAATATGAGATTCAAACATTTTTCATTACTCACACTCTTTTTATGTTTAATGGTAGTAGTTGCTGGCTGTAACAATAGCAGCGATGACAACACTACCCCAGCTACCTCTCAATTACCAAGCGCTTTTAGCAAATTTGTCAATGAATCGGAGGTAACTCTCGATGGAGATTTTGTAGTGATCAAGGCCAAAGGCATACCAGATCACGGGAGCCCTTATTATGATCGCAACAGTAGTAATTATGAGGCTTATAATGGCAGCAATGTCAATTATATGCAAAATCCTAACACGATTTCAGAGCAAAACTATACTTTCCGTATTCCACTAAACCCTACCGAGGCTACCAGAAAAGAAGCGACTGGTTTCGGAGCCATTGGGGTTGCAATCAACGGAGTTGCTATTTTTAATCAATTTGCTGCACCTGGTGACGACCTAACACAGGAAATTAACACCTTTGACCAATACAATGGTCACCCTACAAATAGTGGTACCTACCATTACCACATTGAGCCTTTGTACTTGACCAACAATAACCAAGATGGTTTGATAGGTTTCTTATTAGATGGCTTCCCAATTTATGGCCCAATGGAAAGCGGTAAAACCATCACAAATGCAGACTTGGATGCTTATCACGGACATAGCCACGCCACTGCAGATTATCCTGATGGCATTTACCATTATCACATTACTTCCGAAAGCCCATACATCAATGGTGACGGATATTTTGGTACTGCTGGAACTGTTACCCAATAAGCAAACACAGGTATGTGGAGGTTTTACATTATTATCATCCTATTATTCTCTTGGAGTTGCCAACAAAAAGGCAACTCCATTGATATCAAATCTATCAAAATCCCTGATACTCAATTAGAAAAGCCCAACCAAGCTCTAAAAAGACAAGCGGGCAAATGGTTATACAAAGGCAAGGCCTACGCAGGATGGATTATTGAAAAATATCCCAATGGGGTAACCAAAAGCAAAACACCTTGTTATGCCGGAGCCGAGCATGGGGTAGTGCAGGGTTGGCATCTCGATGGTTCAAAATGGTTTGAGCGCCCTTATGTATTAGGCAAAAAAGAAGGCATACACAAAGTATGGTGGCCAAATGGGCAAATCAAACAAGTAGCCCATATTACCCAAGACATCTACGAGGGGAATGTAAAAACCTGGTATCGAGATGGACGTTTATACAAAGATTTTAACTACAAAAATGGTCAAGAACAAGGACACCAACGTGCCTGGAAAAGTGATGGGCGTATCAAGGCCAACTATGTCATTGAGAATGGGCGTCGTTATGGACTCACTGGCGTGACCAATTGTAAAAATGTAGTAGAAAAAAAGCAAAATTAACCATATGCAAAAATACATTATTTATTGGGGAACCTTATCGTTATTGCTGGTAGGAATGTTTTCCTGTAATACCAAAAAGATAGCAGAAAAGCCTTTACCTTTCTTTAACAAGGCCGACTTTACCCCTGAATGGATTCAAAAAACGGATCCAAAATACCCAAAAATACATACCATTGCCCCCTTTAAGTTTACCAATCAAGACAATAAAGCCGTCACCAATCAAACCTTCGCCGGGAAAATTTATGTAGCCAATTTTTTCTTTACCACCTGTGGTAGTGTATGTCCACGAATGACCGAAAACATGCACTTGATTCAGGAAGAATTTGATGGAGACGAAGAGGTCATGATGATTTCGCATACGGTGATGCCCTGGGTAGACTCTTTGCCTCGTTTACGCAAATATGTGAAAAGGAAAAAAATAGATACCAAGCGTTGGCATCTGGTAACTGGAAAAAAAGACGAAATTTATCAATTGGCCCGCCAATCTTATTTTGCGGAAGAAAAACCAGGCTTTGACAAAGACGAAGAAGAATTCTTGCATACCGAACACCTTATTTTAGTTGACTCAAAGGGCCGCATTCGTGGCGTATACAATGGTACCCTTGAGTTAGAAGCCAAGCGTTTGGTAGACGATATCAAAACCCTTAAGCATGAAATAGGATAGGGGACCACACCCCATCCTATTGTTTGATTTGTACCCTAGTTTTAGGTTATTTTTTGATTTTGTTCAAAAGCATCTGACAATTTTGCACATTCCTCCAAAAGCACCCCACCAACCGTTACTGGTTTGTGTCCCCAATGGGGCACTTCTTCGGTAACCAATACATCAAACTTTGAAGAATGCCCCCCAATAAAATCTACTGGTAGACCATATACAATATGAGAGATTTTGTGATGGCGAATAACATAAGAACACATAATACAAGGTTCATGAGTCGTATATAATGTCGCGTCTTTGAGCAAATCTTTATGCCCATTTTTAATGGCATCCCTTATGGCTAAAATTTCGGCGTGATAAGTTACATCATTAGCCGTTTTTCCAGCCTCAATACCTTGCCCAATTACCTTGTCTTGATGTATAATGACTGAGCCTACTGGAGAGTTTCCTTCTTGTAGGGCTTGCTTACCCAGTGCTATGCTTAGGCGCATGTATTTTTCGTGAATCTTGTTCATAGTTGTTATAATATTGTTGGTTAATAGCGTTTATTAGGGATTGAAAGGAGAATAATCCATCAACTTCCAATCAACCTTATGGTGATTGTTGGTTTCTGTCCAATGTCTGATCTTAAAAGTCCAGTAGCGTCCAGTCCCGCCAGTTGTGTCTTGATCTTCTGGCGAGTTTTGATCAAATAATAATGCTGCTGTACCAGTGAGTTGCAGAGTTTTGCCTTGGGCAAAATCGATGAATAAAAGACCTGCTTCAGGATTTTTGGCGAAGTTACCCAGCGTATTGAACATGCCATTGCCTTTATAATCAGGAATTTTAAGCGTTTGCTCATCAATAAGTTGCACAAACCCCGTATTGCCACCTCGGTGCGATGCATCTAACTGGGCATTAGACTCCTGACCACTACTGCTACCTACAAACAAGGTATCAGCCTTTCTGATCCATTCCCGCTGATGAGGGGTTAGCAAGTCTCCTTTGGTAATGATTGGTTCAACCTCAATAAATCTTTCTGGATCACTCATCACCCTTTTTTGGATATATTTAGGGCAATTGGGATACGCCTCGCTTATATTAACAAAGACCTGTTGATTTTGTCTCTGAACCTGTCCATTGATGCGAAACCTCCGACGAGTAGCCAATTCTATGTACAACGCACCAATGGTTGGGTGGTGTTGAATATTTTCAAAAAATAGATCATTGGCTGGGCTATAAATTTTGTCTGTGTGCAAGATCAACGCGTTTTGACGCGGAACCTCGGTAAAACCAAAATCTCCCACCAGCAAAGAAACCCAAATTTGCCCTTGGGCATCCATACTACTCACTACCGACAATGGTTGCTGCTCTATGAAGTTGATCGCTCCCTTGATGATGGTATCAGTGATGATTCGGCCCGTAGACATCGCCATTTTTCGCTCGCCGGCACTTTCTTGTACCGCGATTTCTCCAGAATGATATACTTCGTTCATAATGAATGATTAAAATTCAATTACCAAACGTTCGGTAAAATTAAGAGTGATTAAAAAAACTAGTGTTTAACTGCACTAGTTATCATAAGTCAAGATGATCTCAGAGTTTGTTTAAAGAGTAGACAAAATTAGGTGTCTACTAAAAAAGCCTCAAACCTTCTTGAGTTGATACATCTCCAAAATACCTTTTAAGGCATGTTCAAAAGGAGCATTGTTGCCCATGGCTTTGGAAACTACCAGGCCTCCTTGAACATTGATAATCACTTGTAAGGCTTTCTTTTGAGCCTCTGCTTCTGAAAGGCCCATGCCCAACCCTAACGATTTAAAACTTTCAATCCATTGGGTAGTGCCTTGTTGTAGCCTTTCGGCAAACAACGTAATCCCTGTATCCATCGATAAGGCCCTAATGATACAAACCTCATTGCCACGGTCATACAAAACATTAATGTTCTCGATTACCTGGGTGAGTCTTTCAGCAGGAGAAATGTTTTGATCAAGTAGTATTTGTTTGATGTGGGTATTGATCCACTCGCCTACATATTGTAAAACAGCCGCTGCAATCTCTTTTTTACCGCCAGGAAAGCGATGATACAAACTTGCTTTTTTCAATCCAGAGGAGTTAGCCAAGTCGTTTAGACTGGCTCCATCATAACCTTTTGAGCGTAAAACCCCCATCAGGCCTTCTAATAATTGTTGTTCTTCTACTTTGGGTGGTCTCATATTACAAAAGTATCCTTTTGATTTCTAATAACCAAACGTTCGGTAAAAAATAAAAGTTCAATAACTAACCATTTATCTTTGATTCTCCGTGCAGGAATGGCTATCCTGGCAATCGGCGTTTGTTTAATCGCATAATTTGATCTAAAAACTCCCCTATTTTGTCAATAGACTCTACTTTTTGAGGGATAAAAGTTTCTAGTTCTTGGGAATGCAATTTAGAATAAACGCGCAAATCTTTTCCTCGTTTTTGCACTGAATGAATATCTTGGTAGTAGATGTGGTTTTCGGCTATAACTTTGTCTTCCTTGATTTTTTTTTGCACCATATACAAGGGATTAAACCAAAAATACTCTTCAGTGCGAGGAACTTTTTTTCGCTTCTTCAGCTTGGAATGCCAGAACAACAGCGCAAAAACACCTAAGAAAAAAAACTCCCCCTCGCCTAGACACAAGGTTCCTACATTGATGACCCACCCAAAGCCAATGAGATTTTGTTGGCGCTTCTTGATTTTTTGGCCTTTTACAAAAGCTTGTTCATTGTGAAGAATATGCGCGGTGTGAGGAAACGGCCAAAATTTATGATAAATCGTTTTAAACCCCTCTAAGTGATCATAAGGAGCTAAGGCTTCTTCTTCTTTGTCAAAGTTGTATAGAGTAGGCGCTTGTGCGATCCTTTGGTCAGACGACTGATGGATGATTTTTTGGTAGAGAATCCAAAAGTTATCTTCAAAGGCTATAGGTAGGGGAGTATCTGGCTTAAAATTTTCCAAAAAGCCTTGCCATAATTGTTCACCTTGGGCGTGTAATGATTCAGTGGAAGTTGGTGGTTTTTGCATAGAAATTTATCAATACCATTACTACGCAAATGCCCGTTTTTGAGTTTGGCGAATCTTACTTACAGTTGACCAAACACAAGCAGAAAGACTTACCTGAATTTTAGTTTAAAAAAATACACCTGCCAGATTTTTAAGGGGCTGGCAGGTGCATAATTCGTGGAGTTAAGGCTTGATCTGCTTAATCTCGGTAATGAAAGGATCTCCATCACCAGAGGGTTGGTGAATGTAAACCAAAGCCACTATTTCAGCGCGTTCAGGAGTAACCATCACTCCTTTACTCAAAAAACAGTAGTTGATCCCATTGACTACCTGAGTGGCTACGGCCATAGGGGTATAATCTACTCCTTGCCAACGTTCAGTGGCTTTTTGGAATACTTGTTTTGCTTCAGGAGAAACTTCAAAGGTAAAAGTAGTCCAGCCTCCAATGGCAATTTCAGTATTTGACATAGTTGTAATATTTAAGTAAAAAGATTGATTGAGATTACCTCGCCAAAGTTTAAAGCGAGATGATATTACGAAAGTAGGAAGCTCCTGTGAGAAGAAATATATCGATCTATGACACTTTGATAAGTGGTTGATAGTTAGTGGGTTAACTTCAAGAAGGTATTTGTAGTTATAAAGCCAAGAAACCCCACTCAAATAAATGAACAGGGTTAGACAACTGAATCACCCTGTGTCATCTTGACGCGAGGAAAGGTCAGCTCGAATCGCCTTAAGTACTGGGTTTTTCAGTGCAAGTTTTTCTTCCTCATCGGTTGCTTTACTACTTGAACTTACTTGGAATTTATCTGGCCTTGTCATCTTGACGCCAGGAAAGATCAGTAGGAATAGTGGTAAGTACTGGGTGTCCTCATTTATTCTGGCGCGCCTTTGAATACACACTCATTTATACAAGTCCTTAGATACCGATGCATCGGTGCAATTGTATTGTAGTCTTCAACTCACTTATTTTTGAATGAAATGACAACAATCAAGGTAAGCTTATCCGATAAACCGCGTTTGGAAACGCTCCTAAAAAAAGGCACTCATTCAAATGAGCGCCAGAGTGAAAGGTCAGCTTGAATCGCCTTAAGTACTGGGTTTTTCAGTGCAAGTTTTTCTTCCTCATCGGTTGCTTTACTACTTGAACTTACTTGGAAGGACACGAGCCAGGAGGCTCGCGCCAGCTTTGAGCATCAGCATTTATCTGACCTTGTCATCTTGACGCTAGGAAAGATCAGTAGGAATAGTGGTAAGTACTGGGTGTCCTCATTTATTCTGGTGCGCCTTTGAATACACACTCATTTATACAAGTCCTTAGATACCGATGCATCGGTGCAATTGTATTGTAGTCTTCAACTCACTTATTTTTGAATGAAATGACAACAATCAAAGTAAGCTTATCCGATAAACCGCGTTTGGAAACGCTCCTAAAAAAGGCACTCATTCAAATGAGCGCCAGAGTGAGTTTTTCTTCCTTTACTACTTGATCTTACTTGGAAGGACACGAGCCAGGAGGCTTGCACTAGCTTGGGAAGCTTGTGTTAGACTTAACTTATTTGTATTTCAACATTTTAGAATGTAAATCTGAGTTCTCATAAGGTATAGTGTCATCCCTTTTTTCTAAATCCAGCTCATCATCATTAAATATCTGATTCTGAATAGAGAGGTATCTTTCCTGAGTTTTTTGTGCGTTCATATTGATATTATTGCTCTCTAATATGTGTTGCACAAAAGTTTGACAGTTTTTTAGAAATGGATTGAACGATACGTTTTTTCCTTTTTGAGGAAATGTTCTGCTAACTGGTAAATCATGATTTGTGAGATAATCAAGTTTTTCTTGTCGGCTACCATTCTCAGGAAAATTAGGCTCAATCGAACGTAGAGAAAATCCTCTTGCCATTGGTATTTTCTTTTCTTTGTACATCATTGCAGCGAATAAGGGTTTGGTTTTTATAGGTTCTAATCCCCCATTTTCTTCTTGCTCACTTAAAGCTTCTGAAATCTGTGTAAGTTTTGTCTTTGCTACGTCAGCAGCTTCTCTTTTTACAACACCTTGCACTATTTTTTGAAATTTTTCAAAGCTACTTAGATTCCTTTCTTGAATACCAGCTTGATACCAAGTTTCATCATCTATATTATAGGCTACAATCTCCCAATGTGGTATACTATTGAATATACCTAACCCTCTCTCTACTATAGCTGCTCTTTGAATTAAATTGCTTTTTGGTCTGTTAGCAAACACTAAGTTTTGCACATCATTTTGATAATTTTGATTGTTTAATTGATCTGCCATCAGATCCGCCTCTTTTTCCAGACCTACATCATCATTAACGTTTATTTTGCCTTTCATTTGCATAGTTGGCTTTACTCTTCCTTGTTTTTGTTGTACTACATGCCACGCCTCATGAGCTAAATGATTTTCTTGTCCAGGTGCAATATGAATGTCTGTTCCTTGAGCATAGGCATGTGCTTGTAATTGAGCAGGTTTATTAGAATTATAATGCACTTTCACGTCATCCATGTTATAACCAGAAAGGTTTTCAATGCCTGATTTGAGGTTGTCTGGTAACCCAGTATTATTAGGCTTTCGTTGAATAAGCGAAATCCCACTATTCTCCCCCGCATATTCACTCATGGCTTGCTGATAAGCCTCTACTCCAGCGTTAGGCTTTACCTCAAACGGATCAATGATTCGAGGTTCGGGCACGCTTTTATTAACGGGGCGTTGCTTGGCCTGAATGGGCCCTTTCTTCCCTTGCCTGGTCACATAAGGCGATTTCTGGGGCGTTGTTTGGTGTTGGGTAGCAGATTGAGTGCTTGCACTTTCACTATTGTTGTTGATTCGCTGCATCATAGGATACTTATTGAGTTTGTAAAAAGGATCATTGGCTCTGGATGGCCATCCTGAGTTTGGTTCAGGTGAGATAAATCTAGCAGAAGTGTAGGGAAAGAAATATATCAAACTATGACAGTAGCCCATAATCGTAGTTTGGAGCTTTGGAAAGGAGTTTTAGGAATATTTTATGACCAAAAAAGAGAGGTTTGAACCTTGAAAATGCTTGTGTGGTTTTTTAAGTGGCTTATTATCAATTGTTTACAAAAGTGTCATAGATCGACATATTTCTTTTGAATATCAATCGCTACTTTTGAGATATCCTTTCTAATCCAGTAGATAAGACAGGGTTGTTTTATGTAACCGAAGTACTTTTTGCTATGTAACTATACTGGTCGTCGGCTTTGGCAAAAAGCAATAAAATACACATAACCCTGACCCTGTCTTTTTTACACCAACCAGCTTGGCAAGATTCACCCACGAAACGAACGTTTGCTTGGTCTAATTAAATAAGGCCAATGAAAGTGTCTCTTCTTTCTCGGTGGATTGCAAATTTTATCCATTCTTTACCAGCTATTCGCAAAAGATTATTATATTGAATCGTTACCGGTTCATCCAGTATTTGTAAGGCAAGTATATTACTGTAAGGTGAACTAAGTAGACTAAGTGCAAAAAAGTAAGCGGCCTTGAACCGCAGCAAGACTGATATTTATACAACCAAATCCTCAGAATGAACTATGGCATATCCATCAATCGCCAACTATACCGTCGTCGATAAAATCGGCGAAGGCGGCTTCGGTATTATTTACCAAGCCATTCAGGTAAATACCGGGCAGCAAGTAGCCCTTAAAGTGCTCAAAACAGACCCGGATACAACGCCCGATCCTCAACAAACGCAACATCGCAAGGCACGATTTGCCCGCGAAATACAGTTATGCGCCCAATTGCGTCATCCCCATATCGTACAATTGCTCGACCAGGGCGAAACCCAGGAGCAAGCACCTTTTGCCGTATTTGAGTACGTAGAAGGCATCAATCTCAAACAATACATTCTCCAAAACGAGGAACTATCGGCCCAAACCACCGAATTGCTCATGGGGCAGATACTGGATGCGTTGGTGTGCGCCCACGGACAAGGCATTGTACACCGTGACCTCAAGCCTCAAAATATTATGGTGGCCCAAACTGGAGCCGCGCCTCACATCAAAGTATTGGATTTTGGCATTGGAGCCTTTACCCACGAATACCGCCCCCAGGATTATAAAAGCCTGACCTTGACCAAAGAAATGGTGGGTACTCCCAGCTACAGTGCGCCTGAACAATTACGGGGAGAACCACCCACTACCAAATCGGATTTATATGCCTGGGGCTTAATATTGCTGGAGTGTTTGACGGGCAGAACCGTAATGGAGGGAAATTCACTGGCTGAAATTTTTAAACAGCAATTAGACAATGTCAATGTTGCTCTTCCGGCAGCGATCATTGGTCACGATTTGGCTCCCTTGCTTCGCCGAGTATTGGATAAAAACCCTCGCACCCGCGCTGGGGACGCCGCTAAACTCTATGAAGAATACAAAGAAATTAATTTCAATACGATTGTTGGTAAAATCGCCAAAACTACAGCAGAGACTTATATTGAAGAAGAGGAATGTACTTTGGATAGCGATTTGGTATTGGTACAAGGCCAAACCAGCAAGCGGCAAATCACGGTGATGTGCATACAATTGAGCCTGCAACTTCCGCAAGATTGTGTGATAGAACCAGAACTGTTGGATACTTTGCAAAAAGACCAACTCAATAGTTGCTCAGATACCGTAATCCGTTATGGAGGATACATTAAAGGTACCTTGGGCAATTGTATGATGGCCTATTTTGGCTACCCACAAGTGAGCGACAATGCCGCTCGACGCGCTGGGAGAACCGCGTTGGAATTGATAAGCCAAACCCAAAAACGAGCCTCTCTTTTAGAGGTTTTACACGGCATTTCGTTAGACGTACGCATTAGCTTGCACGCTGACGAGGTATTGATTCGGCAAAATCAAGCGCCCGAAGGACTTACCCCAGATGTAGCTTTCAACCTTTTGCGAGAAGCACCCCCGCAAAGCGTGTGGGTAAGCGATACTACCAAGCAGTTGCTAGACCCTTACCTGGAATTTGAAGTCACCAACCAATACAAATTTGCCAATACTACCCAGCCTATTCAAGTACATGCCTTGGTAGGGGAGCGCCAAACTGAGGCTATGTCGTTCTTGCGCCCTTGGAGTGCTAACCGACAAATGATTGGACGAGATGGCGAAAAGCAGCAGGTGTTGGATTTGTGGAAAAAAGTCAAAACCGGGCAAGGTTTGTCCACCTTGATTAGCGGACAAGCGGGCATTGGTAAATCCAAGCTCACTTATGAAGCCAAAAAACAACTGCGTAGTGACGGTTTTGTGGTAAGAGAGTGTCGTTGCCTACCCGAACAATCTAACAATGCCTTATTTCCATTTTTTGATATGCTACGTAAGCATTGGGGGGGGCAAGAAGGAGAGGAGTCGGGCGGTAATATTGGCTTGTTAGAGGAGGTACTCAGTGAAATAAAAAGTGACGTATCCATCACCCTACCTATCCTTTGTTCCTGGTTGTCTATTCCGCTGAGCGAAACATATGGGGCACCTCAAGAAGCCCCCGAGAAACAAAAAGAAATACTATTGGACACCTTGGAGCAATTGATTCTCAATATTGCGAAAGGCGCGCCTTTTTTACTCATTGTAGAAGACCTTCATTGGTTAGATCCTACCAGTCAGGAGTTTTTAGAACGTTTGCTGGCAAAGCTAGAGCAGCATAACTTTTTGCTGTTGATGACCACTCGCCCTCACTTTACGCCAGGTTGGGTTCATAATCATCTCACTACTATCCAGTTACAACCGCTCAATAAAGGTTTTATTCAACATATGATTCAAGGCGTATTGGGTGATACTCCAGTGGATGACAAAGTGGTGAATTATGTCGCCGAACGAGCTGATGGTATTCCACTTTTTATTGAAGAATTGACCCACATGCTAGAGGAGCAGAATTACCTGATATTGCAAAATGACACCTATCAGCTCGATGAAGCCCAAAATGCTGAAGACGTACCAGTGACCTTGAAAGACCTGCTCAATACCCGTTTGGGCCGCTTAGGTTTAGCCAAGGAAACCGCGCAATTGGCCGCTACTATTGGCCGTAACTTTGACTATAACTTGTTGGTAAGTGCTTCGTTAAGAGATGAGGCCTCCATACAGGCCGACTTGGACGAGTTAATGAATGCCGACCTAGTATACCGCCAACGGCGAGTACAAGGTGAAAGCTATATTTTCCGCCACGCCCTTATTCGGGATGCGGCTTATGAGGGAATGCCCAAAGCCGCCCAAAAAGATACCCATGGCCGAATTGCAACTTCCCTGGCTACTGAGTTCCCCGAAATCGCCGAAGAAAACCCCTTTGAGGTGGCTCGACACTTTGCAGGGAGTGAACAGTTTGAGCAAGCGAGTGAGTATGGGGTAAAGATGGTGGAGAAACAGGTGAATAATTCCTCTAACGAAGAAGCGGTTTCCACTGGGGATTGGGTGCTTGAACAAGTAAATGCCATTGCAACCGAAGAAATCAGGTTAGACAAAGAATTTGACGTGTTGAACACTTTGTTTTCTGCGGTAATGGCCGTAGGGGGATATGGAAGCGATCAATTGATTACTTTAAGTAACCGCTTACGGGAGATTGCTGAGTTATTAAGTCAAGAGGATGCTGCCCTTGAAAGCCATACCCAAGAAAAACAGCAGGAGCGCAAGGAAATTATTTGGAAAAACGATTGGATACTTTTCTTGAATGCCCATTACAAACCCGAGCGAGCCAAGGCCTTGAAACTAGGGACAACCCTGTTGGAAAATGCCCGCCAAATGAATAACCGTGAAAAAGAAATGGTGGTGTTGGGGCAATATGCCCAATGTTTTCTGAAAGATGGCCATCACGCAGATTCCGTACAGTATTTTAAGCAAGCCATTGATTTGTATGATGAAGCGAAAGACAATGACCAGGACATCATCAAAAAATATGGTACTCATCCCAAAGCCTATGGTTTATCTTTAATCGCCCAGCCTTTACTTCATTTAGGAGGACTCAAGGAAGCCTTTGAGCATCTGGATGAGGGGGCAGTTTATGCTGAAAACATAGGCAATGAAACGGGTATTGCTTTCTCTTATATATTGCAAGCCTTGATTATGGCCTTTTGTGAAAACGAAAAAGGGATTGAGAACCTCATTAAAACCTTTGAGCATAAGCATCAAGATAAAACCGAAAGCCAAGGGTATTTTCTACAATACCTTTACATCTTTGAATATTATCGCCTAAGGCAAGTAGACAAAGCCGAAGATATGGTGCAGATGATTTATGACTCGGGACAACTCTTTGCGATCAGTTGGTACGTCATCTTTTTGATCAAAATCCATTTAGATAAAGGAAACATTTCCAGGGCTATTGAACTGGCTGAGCGGACCCATCGCCATAACCTGGAAAATGACATCCATGGCAGTACTGGTTTTGTAAAGAAAACATTAGCCATGTGTTATTATGCCCAAGACCAAAAACTGACTCCAAGAATTGATCAACTGTTGCGAGAGTCGCTGACCTATGCCGAAGAGCAAAAAGCCCACTTTTTCGGACTGGATACTTTGGTATATCATATAGAACTGCTCCAAAAAGAAGGTAACCAGGAAGAACGGGTGAGGCAGGCATTGATGCCCAAATTACAGACATTGGTCCAAAAACTGAGCGAAGTCAACGACCTGGAAAACCACCTTGAACTGAAAGATGCCTGGTCACAGTACAACAAAGCCCTGGCTTTTATCGAGAAGTTGATGCCCCAGGACCAAGCCTTGGTATAAAAAACGAGGTACCTCCGAGACAATAATGATGGCAATATTTTCGCCGTAAGCGCCCCCTTTACTCAAGGGTTATGACGAGCATATTTGTGATTTTTACTTTACATAATATATAGTTATTGATCTTTTTACTTTACTAAAATACCGATACAATGTCAACAGATTCAATTCATAACAATGAAGATTTAATAAAAGAGTTAGCGTCATTAACTTCTACAATGACAGATACTAAATTGAAAACAGAATTAGAGAAGTTAATTGCTGATTTAGAAGTTAAAGTGAAGCCCAATCAAAATAACAACACATTGATTAAAGAACTAGTGGAATTAATCATTGGGCACAGTTTAGATGGTGAAACCCGTGAAAAATTATTACTTCATTTTCTAATTCCCTATGTTAAGCAGAGAATTGCTAATAAGCATGCATTGAGTAATTTCTTTACAACCCATTTGAACATTAAGACTCGGGTTCGGAGAGTATTCAGAGGAGATGATGGCAACATTGTCAATCATAAGGTAAAAGATTATCCTACCATCCACAGTGTGATTATACAGTCTGGAGATGTGCCTCCCTCTACCAACCTGGATGCGCTCAGTGCCTGGAAAAACGCCTGGGCAAGATTGGTGGCGCATACTTGGCGACATTGGAAATGGACAAGCCCTCAAGGTGAGTCAGAAGAACAAACTCCTACCGAATTAGATTTTATAAAGTTGTATCCAGAATATTATTTACAACAATTTGGCTTTGATGTGAATCAGTGGCCCCAATTCAGAAATGCGATTAAAGTAGTCATCCATAAAAACGATACGATCTCTTACGTCAATCAGGATGCCATATATATTTATCGTCCTACAGGAAAAGGGGAGACCCCTCCAAAAACCGACTTTAAAGACAACAAGGCGTGGGAGAATGTATTTGTACTACCCAAACCCTCAGAATACCTTAGTGCAGAGCCCGATGTAACCCTAGGAGTGAAATCCTTGGTAGATCAATATAATAAAAGACCTGATAGGACCCAAAGTCCTATTGCATTCCTAAAAGAAAACTTTCCTTGGTTTGAGGATAATCAGGCTAGAAAAAATGACACGATTAATGAAGATGGGGAAAACCGATTGAGAAATGGCTGGGACAACAACAATTGGGGGTACTTGATGGGAATGATTGTAGCCCCAATTCCGTATCCTCCAAGAGTACCTATATCAGGTGAAGATCTTTACAAAATCAATGATGCTATTGATGTATACCTGAAGCAAAGGCAAGGAGAAGTGAATTATTCCGAATCTGAAGAGGAAGAAGCTATCAAGAAAGTCAGAGATATCTTTGGTTTGTCAGAACTTGAGGATGATAAAAAATCCACAAAAGGTAAATCTTTCAGAACAACTCCTGAAATCGTCAGTATAAAATATGCATTGCCTGATCCAAATGAGTTACAAAATGGGATAAACGAATTGGTAAATGGATATAAGTACAAATCCTCTGAGTCAAAAAATGCGAAGCTTACTGAACATGAAGCAATCGCCCTCACCGATTATATGCAAATGGTGCACAACCAACCGTTTAGTACCGATGCTTGTTAGCTTTTTGCGAACATACCTAATAGTAGCAGAGATAGAGCAAGGGGTTGTTTTATCAGAATTTATACCTGACAGGTTTCTAAAACCTGTCAGGTAGGATGCGAATTACAAAATACTATCTGGTTTAAAAGTATTATAAGACAATCTCTTGAGCTACAAAAAGTACCCCGTTTGATATCCCAATTATTTGCAAAATGTAATCAAAAATGTCTATAAATACACTACTCATTGCACCTCCCTTTCTCCGGTGCGACACCGCCTGTTTGGGTTTGCACCTACTACAGGCCTATGCCCAAAAACACGGTTTTTCGGTGGATATTAGTTATCAAAATATCAAATTTGCTTCTTTGATTGGCTTGCCGCTTTTTCACGGGATTGCCTGGAGCGAAGAAGACGACATGCTGGGTGAACGTGTTTTTTGCCAAGCTGCCTATGACCTGCCCTTGTTGGGGCACAACGCTGTGCATGATTTGGCCAATTTTTCGCACCAAACCCTGCTGGAAAACGGGGAATATGTATCATTAAATTATGACGTACTTGCCGAAGTAGCCCAGCAAGTTCCCCTTTACATAGAAAATCTACTGGACGAAATTGCCGATAAAGATTACCAGGTAGTGGGTTGTACTACCATGTTTCAACTGAACGCTTCGGCGGTAGCTATTCTGAGAGCAGTTAAAGAACGTTTTCCTCACATTACCACCATTATTGGTGGGGCCAATTGTGCTGGGGAAATGGCTAAAGGCGTGGCTACCTTGAGTGACCAAATAGACTACATCTTTTCTGGCGAAAGTGAGCAAGTGTTTGTCCAGTTTCTGGAAGACCTGGCGCTTGATCAAAAACCTGCCCAACGCATTATTCAAGGCGTAAAAGTCAAAGATTTGGACGAGATACCGGCACCCGACTTTTCAGATTTTTATGGTCAGATAAAAGCCTCTGGATTGCCCATCCAAACCCAAAACAATTATATCCCTTATGAAGCAAGCCGTGGTTGCTGGTGGGGTGAAGTATATCGCTGTAAATTTTGCAGCATTCACGATTTGGCCTATCGTAAGAAATCCCCTGAAAAAATCATCGAGGATTTGAAGGAAATTATGCGATCTCATATTTCCAATAAGGTGTTTTTTACGGATGACATCATGCCCAATGAATTTTTCGATACGCTGTATCCTTATTTGCAGGAAGAAATTCCAGGGATTAGGTTTTATAGCACCCAAAAATCCAATATCAAATTAGACAAAATGCAATCTCTGGCCCAAGGTGGAGGAAATTCATTTCTTCCAGGTACCGAAGCCCTCTCTACCGAACTGCTTAAGCTAGTAGATAAGGGAACCACCGCCCGACAAAATATTGCTATGTTGCGTTATGCAAGGGCTACCCTTACTTATGCCATGTGGAATATGTTGTATGGTATACCAGGAGAAAAAGCCGCCTATTATCAGTCTTACTTGACGTTGATTCCACTGATTCATCATTTAAACCCACCTCGTTTTTATCAACGGGTTGAGATTCAAAAATTTGGAGTATATATGACCCACCCCGAAGAAAACCAGGTAACCAATATTCGTCCTTGGGACATATATGCCAAGGTTTTGCCCACCAGGGCCAATATTCCAGCGGTAGCTTATCATTTCGATGCCGATTACCCTTCTATTCTTCGGGAAGCCCCCGAATTGGTCATACAAATCGAGGCCTTGGTAAAAGATTGGCGGGCAAAATGGTCGGTACGAGGGAATATGCCTCCTATGCTACAAGTAGATGCGATTGCCCCTGGTATCTACCAACTGACTGATACTCGAGATGTAAGCCCTGCTCCTGGACAAAAAATTGTTACGGAACAACAAGCCAATACTGCACTGGTAGCCAAGCCAATGAGCAAACTTACCCAGGATTGGGACATTGATTGGGGGCTTGAGCACAAGGTAGGGATTATTCTAGACCACTGGTGGGTGCCACTTGCTACCGCTCCACCTGAGCTGTTAAAAACGTTTGAAACCCAACAAAAAACATCGCCCAGACCTCAACAACAAGCTAAAATTCAAAAATAAGCCTATGCACTCACTCAATAATTCTCTGGAAGCTAACTTTCAAGAAGAGGGTTTTACGATCATCGATCACCCTTTGATTCCCTCGCCGATGATAGACGCGGCCCAAAGTCAAATTGAACAGATCAAACAAGGAATATTTGACACCGGATTATCCCCGACTGGAATGATGAATATTCAGGACCCGATGGGGGTTCAACGGATTACCCATATCCATGCGGCGAATGAGGCCTTTTATAACTTGGTGACCCAAACAAAACTGGGAGAAGTAGCGGCCAAAATTTTAAACACTGAGAAAGTAAAAGTGTGGGGGAGCCAATTGTATATCAAGCCGCCTCATTCGGGCCAGAATGGCCATGTAGGTTGGCATTGCGATGCGCAACATATGCCTTACCTACAAGGAGATTTGATCATTGCCTGGATTGCTTTTGATGAGGTTACACTCGCATCGGGCTGTTTACAATATGTAAAAAACTCACACCTTCCTAATGCCTTTGCCACCCCGCTGGGAGGGGGCTTCCAGGATTTGGATAGTGAGGCAAAACGGCTGGCCGCCTCTAACCTTAATAAATCCTGGGAAACGGTGCCAGTATGCTTGTCCAAAGGCGGAGTGAGCTTTCATCATTGGAACTTGGTGCATGGCAGTGGTTCTAACCAAATCGATCAAGTTCGCATAGGTTTGTCAGTAGGGTTGGCCAGCGAAAACTTCAAAATCCTGGAGAATATTCCTGATTATGGTCTCAGTCACATTATTGATCACCCGATGTACTGCCCCGTCATCTATGATGAAACTACCACTAAACCATCATCTTATGTTCACCACGAAAGATAGCGTACTTTGCTGGCATCCTCGGTTTATGCGGCACTACATCTCCGACACGTCTTTATTGTTTATTGACGAATGTGAGAACTATGTGTTAGATGGAGAAAAATACCGTGCTCTATTTGAAACTATAGATAGTGGCGCAAGTATAGAGGCTTTGCTTGAGAAATCGCCTCACTTGGAGCGCACCATTCAAAGTTTATTGGAAAAACAGTTGCTCACTACGCAGGACTCTCCAGATAGGTATCATTTTGAAGAATATTCTCCCATTTTAGAACCCAGTTTGCTTCAGGTTGGTGATTTGCTCACTTATAACTTATCGAAGATTCATATCTCGCAAGACTTTATCAAAGCTTTGCAGGTACCTGAGCCTTGCACATTGGTCATTACTGACGATTATCTTCATCCCCAGTTGAATGAAATTCATCAAAAAAAGCAACCTTGGCTACTGCTTAAGCTTACCGGCAAGCGGTGTTTTATTGGTCCTTATTTTTCCCAAAAGGAAGGCGCTGCTTGTTGGCAATGTATGGCGAGTCAACTACTTAAAAATCAACCTGTAAGAAGGTGGTTACAAGCAAAGCAACAGATTGATTATTTGTCATTACCTGTTTTAGATAATACGGATTACCTTCAAGCAGAAAATATTTCTGGTATCATTCAACGGGCAATCGCTCAACCCCAGACACTATTTGAGGTTGAGACAGATGATTTTACTGCAAAAGCACATACGGTTCATTACCGCCCACAATGCGCAATTTGTGGCAACCCTGCCTTGATGAAACAACAGATGATGCAAGCGGTTGCGTTGAATAATGTATTTACGCAATTGGATAACGATGGAGGAAGCCGTGCGGTAAATCCTCAGGCAACCATTGAGTCATTGCAACCCTTTATCAGTCCTTTGACAGGTTGCATTACTCATTTTACGCATTTTCCAAAAACGACCAATACATCCATTACTATCCATCAAGCCGCATTTTTTAAAACTCCGCCTGCTTACCAGAGCATTCATCAGACTTCGTTTGTGCAGCCATCACTAGGCAAAGGAATCAGTCATTTACAATCACAGGCCAGTGCACTTTGTGAGGCAGTAGAACGCTATGCAGCGTATTATCAAGGAGATGAGTACTGGGCTAAAGCCAAGCCTGCCGATTTGGATGCGAGGCATTATTTACCCGAGATGCTGGTGAATTTTAGCGAATCACAATATCAATCTTTTGCCAATGCTTCGTCAACGATTCTACAGCAGAAATATGCCGTTCAAAAATACGATCCAAATATTCCATTGAGTTGGACACCTACTTGGTCACTCACTTTCCAAGAAAAGGTATGGATTCCATTTAATTATGGTTTTGCGCATACACCTTTTGAAACAGATCACCAATACATACGCTGGAATTCCAACGGCTGTGCGGCTGGTAACAATCTCGAGGAAGCCATTTTACAAGGTTTTTTTGAGGTGATAGAAAGAGATGCCATTGCCATTTGGTGGTATAATAAAATTGCACGTGCTTCTATAGATTTAGAGGAGTTGCCAATTGAAAATATCGCTAAAATTGAACAAACCCTTGGCCAAGCGTGGGATTTTTGGCTATTGGATATTACTACTGACTTGGGCATCCCGGTAATAGCATGTGTTGCTCAACACAAAAAAACAGGCAAGTTTGGGTTGGGTTTTGGTTGCCATCTTAATCCCGTTATTGCTTGTCAACGAGCACTCTCCGAATTATGCCAACTGATACCTATTCGCTCGCAAAACAAACAACTATTTGACTTTGATGCGATTCAAGAAGAGGCCTTTCTAAAACCCAATGGTTTGTATAAAACACTCAAAAGCTTTCCTGAACAAGGCTCTCTAAATCTGAAAGATGACATTTTATATTGTGTACAAAAAGCCCAGGAGAGTGGATTAGAAGTTTTGGTATTGAATTACAGCCGCCCTGAATTGCCTATCAAAACAGCAAAGGTAATTGTGCCAGGCTTATGTCATATTTGGCCTCAATTGGGCACCAAGCGATTGTATGAAGTTCCGCTAAAGCTAGGATGGCAAGAGCGAGCAAATACTGAGACAACACTGCACAGCCAAGCATTATATATTTAACTATACAACAAGATATTTTCACAAAACTGACGATCCTGATATGACTTTTTACTCCTCACATACTTTCAAGAAAACCCGTTACTACCAACAACTGCCCCAAAGCGAACAAGTAGCATTTGACATACTTACCGAAGTTTTTCATTTCAAAACGAATACTTATGTATTAGAAAATTTAATAGATTGGGATAAAGCACCTCAGGACCCTATTTATCAGTTAAATTTCCCCTCTCCCTCGATGTTGTCGTCTCGTAATTATCAGCTTTTACTGGATGCATATCAGCGAGGCGATATAAATTTTGCGCACGCCATCCGGAAACACAAGCCTGCCGATGTGCCCATTCATCAACAGCGAATTCCACGCCTACAGGGAGCTCTGATTAAAGGAACCTATCAGGCATTTCCTAATCTACTGTTTTTGTTTCCTGATCCTATGACTAAAACTTGTCACGCGTATTGTTCTTATTGTTATCGCTGGAAACAATTTGTGGGAGATACCTTAAGGTCAGATCAAACCTATAGCTACGATGACCCTCATACCCCAATTCCTTACCTGAAAGCACATCCAGAAATCACCAATGTGTTATTTACAGGAGCCGACCCTTTGGTCTTATCTGCTAATAAATTACAGCAATTTATTGAACCAATATTGGCTATTGATACGGTAAGGGTAGTACAAATCAGCACTAAATCATTAGGTTGGTGGCCCCATAGGTTTACTACCGACCCAGACGCGGAGCAACTCTTGAGGCTATTTGAGCACATTCAGTCTAAAGGCAAACATTTGAGCCTGACTGCTCATTTTACCCACCCAAGAGAACTAGAAAATAGCATCGTAAAACAAGCCATTCGGCGGATTCAAAGCACGGGTGCAGTGATACGATGCCAAGGACCATTGGTGGCTGGCATTAATGATTCGCCTAAAACCTGGGCCACCTTATGGAACTACCAAATCGACTTAGGGTTAATCCCTTCTTACATGTTTATAGAGTCAGGGCATAACCATGAGGCCAGTTTTCGAGTGCCTCTTGCTAAAGCGCTAAGCATTTTCCAGAAAGCCCAACAACAAACCACAGGGCTAACTCATTCTGTGCAAGGCCCCGTCTTTATGAATGATATCCATCGTGTATTGCTAGATGGAATCGTGGCAATAGATCATAAAAAATTCTTTGTGCTCAAATGCCTTCAATCACCTTATCCTGAAAGCGAAGGTCAAATCGAGCTTATTCCTTATGATAAACATACTCGAAGTGCAGGAGATTTGGTAAAAATGTTTACCCCTCAAGAGGTGTTAAATGAAGCGTATCTTGCTTCCTGAAGTAGGAATCGCCTTTAACAATATGGCTTTTCCCTCCTAAAATTTGCCTTTTTTAACCCAACGCTTATTTTTAAGGTCCGAAAGACTTTAAAAATAAGGAAAGTATGGCAACCATTATGAATCATTCAACCCAGGAACAAGTTTACCTACACTATTTGCACACTTTTGGGAGGGGAAAGACAAACAATACGCGAATAAAAGTAGCTGATGTATCTACCGATCATGCCAAAATATATTGGCAAGACCAGCGATGGTTTATCACTGATCGTAGCCGCAATGGTACTTTGGTAAACAATCGATTTCTCAATAATGCTACCCGCACCCTCAACCAAGGTGATATTATTAAATTTGGACGTGCCCAAGCCACCGAATGGCAAGTAATAGATTTGGCACCACCGCTCAATTACCTACAGTCATTGCATTCGGGCAAAAAACTGGTATTGACCGATACCTACTACGCCTTGCCTAACGAAGAAGCGCCCACCCTGGAGCTTTTGCAAACCGAAGCAGGCTGGGCACTCGAGGATGAGGGTAATACCTATCTTTTGACTGATAAACAAACCTTGAATTTGCAAGGAGAAAAATGGGTTTTTGTGGAAAACGAACGAACCGAAGATACCATAGATTACAACGAAATAAAGAATAAAGCAGGCTTTAGATTTACCTTAAGTGCCGATCAGGAAAAAGTAAATGTAAAGATATGGGTAGGGGATAGTGTGATGGATTTGGGTCATAAGACTTACAACCAAGTCTTGTTTATATTGGCTCAGCAACGTCAAAAAGATATACAAGCAGGCGTACCCGCCAAGGACCAGGGGTGGATGCGCGTGGAGCAATTGACCCACATACTCTCTAAAGAAGAACTTCG
>DMXI01000599.1 GCA_003483885.1 Microscillaceae bacterium | reverse complement strand
GTTTGGCTAAACTATCTGGTGGGGTTGCTATCCTTTACATTGGAGCAGCTACTGAGGTAGAAATGAAAGAAAAGAAAGATCGCGTAGACGATGCCCTACACGCTACTCGTGCTGCGGTACAAGAAGGTACTGTAACTGGTGGTGGTATCGCTTTAATCCGTGCCTTGAGTTCTTTGGATAGCGTTGAGTTTGTGAACGAAGACGAAGAAACTGGTGTAAACATCATCCGTACTGCTTTGGAAGCTCCTCTACGTACCATCGTTGCTAACGCTGGTTTGGAAGGTAGCGTAATCGTTCATAAAGTACGCGAAGGCGAAGGTTCATTTGGTTACAACGCTCGTACCAACGAATACGGTGATTTGGAAGCTGCTGGGGTAATTGATCCTGCAAAAGTGACTCGTTTAGCACTTGAAAACGCTGCTTCTATCTCTGGATTATTGTTGACTACTGAGGCGGTAATCGCTGACGAGCCAGAAGAAGCTGGTGCTGGTGGCGGAATGCCAGGTGGTATGCCAGGCGGAATGCCAGGTGGCATGGGTGGTATGATGTAAGAATCACTTGATCACTAAATAAATTATATATACCTTGAACTCTCCTTGTCGCCAGACAGGAGAGTTTAAAACCTAGGATAGCACAACTTAGGATAACACAGACAAAATAAACCTTCTGGATTTAGGTTCAGGAGGTTTTTTTATTTGCTCTGTTTTGTGCTTTCGAACCTTAATTTTCAAGATACATCAATGAAGGTGATAAGTACTCGAAATGCTCTTGTCCTCTCGAGTCCTTATATTTTATTCAAAATATACCAATGGAGATGACAAACCACTGATAACCAGCTACGTAAAGTTGTCATCCTGACGATAGGAAGGATCAGTTCGAATAGCCTGATATACTGGGTATTATTGTGATTCTTCCTGCGTCAGAATGACAAAACATCTCAAAGTTATCATCGGTAACTCAGTGAGGGTATGGTAAACGTTCACGAAACTAGATGCCTCCCTACTTCATCCAGTACCTGTGTTGGTGACCTTCCGCTCAAACACCAACACAGCTTGCTCCAGAGGGCAAAAGTTACGGTGGTGTTGCACTTAAACACCCGTAACGGTGGAGAAAATCAACAATTAGAGGCTTTTTAATCTAGCTCCCGATCTGCTAGCAGATGTATTCAAATGTTCCTTATCTTTACTGCCATACACCAAGAATACATTGTTAATGTCAGGCACAAATTATTTATTAAATGCACCTTCTATTGTAGGTATAAGGATACATCCTTTGTTATATCACCTCATTTTTTCAGGCCACTCAGAAATCCCTATCGTTTTCCCAAAAATCTGATCTATTAACCAAACCAAACCGCTCAACAGCAAAATAAGTGAAGGATTGGTTAATATAGTATGAATATGCGCTTTGCTATATAGTGAACACTCTGATCATTTTCTTCACTGTTCATCATTTTTTAAATACTTAAGTTTTCTTCTCTAAATCAATAAATTTTACTATTTAAATAATTGATATACAGGTGTTTGTGTCGTTTTTTTGAAATGTTTTCTAAAAAAATTACATGTAAGAAAAATCTATCAATTTATCAAAAACTCTCCTGTTTGGGTGTTATATGAATAACACTTCATATGTTTTTTTGTTTCCACCTTTGCTCCCAGCTAATATTACACTTAACCCAAAACAGAAATTAGAATGGAAAAATCCACAACAAGCCGGTCCTGGCTTAAGACCAGCCAGGATACCGCATCGGAGGAGTATGTCCAATCCAGACGTATTGCTCAGGAAACTCAAAAACAGGTGATCATAAAACCTCCCAATCACCTGACCCCCACAGATCAATTACTTTTTCAGAAGTTTGGCCAAGGAGTTTTTGCCGAAGTGCCTTTTTCATGTATTCATTATGCTTTTGAGGCACAGGTGAGAAAAAATCCTGGCCTGATGGCGGTGGAGCACCAAGGAGAAACGCTTACCTATGAAGCATTGAACAACCAGGCAAACCAACTGGCCGAAATCCTTCGCCAACACGGAGTTAGCGAAGGTGATCATGTGGGGTTGTTTGTGCAGCGATCTATCCCGATGGTGGTAGGCATTTTGGGAATTCTTAAAGCTGGAGCCGCCTATGTGCCGCAACACATTGGTGTAGCTCCTGATGCCCAATTGAAACACGTGGCGACTAAAGCTCAAATGAAGGTAGTACTAACCCTGAAGGAATTTGAGGAGTTGGTGCCATCCTCAGAAGCTTATACCTGCCTGGTACTGGAAGACTTGATCGCGGATATGTCAGAAACCAACGTGCCTGATTTTATTCCCGAAAAGCTGCCTTTACCAGATACCAATGCTTTTATCATTTTTACTTCAGGCACTACTGGACCTCCCAACGGAGTGCAGGTTACCCATCGGAATGTGTGCAATATTTTATTGACTGCTCCTGGCAATTTGGGCATTGAGCCTGGTACCAAGGTAGGGCAGATTCTGAGCATTGCATTTGATATGTCGGTATGGGAAATTCTGGGATGCCTGGGTAATGGCGGTACCTTAATGATCCGAGGAAAAAGTATTGAGGAAACGGTCAAAAAAGTAGATGTAGTGATTGCTACACCAACAATTTTGAGCAGTGTCAATCCAAAAAAATGCAAACAAGTAAAAGTGGCTGCCGTAGCCGGTGAACCTTGCCCAAAGGCTTTGGCCGATACCTGGAGTAAATTCTGCAATTTTTACAACTCCTGTGGACCTACCGAAACCACCATTATCAATACTGCCCAATTGTACAATACCAGTGTAGATGGGGGACTTACCATTGGGGCACCTACTCCTAACAATACAGTGTATGTATTGGATGAAAACCAGAAGCCTTGTGCGATTGGCGAAGTAGGTGAAATGTGGGCTGGAGGTGCTTGTGTATCTAAGGGATATCTGGAGAATCCATCACTGAATCAGGAACGCTATGCGCTTGATCCGTTTTTAGGAAATGGTGCCCGTATGTTTCGTACCCGTGACTTGGGTAGATGGAACACACACGGTGAGCTTGAGCATTATGGACGTACCGATGATCAAGTAAAGATTAAAGGATTCCGAGTAGAACTAGACTCTGTTTCGGCGGTGCTTGAGGCCATACCGAATTGTAAGCGAGCGGTAGCTTTAAAGTACGACCATCAAAGTCTAGTAGCATTTGTAAGTCCTGCAACGATTTCGGAGCAAGAAGCCCAAGCGGCAGTAGCCAAAGCTTTGCCTTATTATTGTGTACCCAGCAAGGTGGTGGCTCTTGAGGAATTGCCCAAGACGAGTCGTGGCAAAATTGATAAACGTTTATTGCTAGACCTTGCCAAGCAATCAGAAACTACTACAAGCAAACCCAGATCTGAGCAAGAAGCTTATGAAAATGTGCAACTTCCTGCCCAAAAAAGCCTTTGGCGACGCGTATGGGATGGTCCCCGTTTGATGCATTACAATCGTTTGGCGTTTTTGGTGGTGTTGGCCAATATACTGACGCTGTTGTATGGCTTAGGGCAAGGGCAGTGGTGGACGGCTGATAAAGTGGCCCTGGAAAGCATCTCTAAGGTTATTTTGATCAACTTTACGGTAGCCATTGTAATCCGACAGCAGTACATTATCAATCTATTGTTTGGGCTGGCTACCAGTGTCCCCAAAACCTGGCCGCTGAGTATTCGGCGACGCTTGGGTAAAATATATCATTTTGGAGGCATTCATGTAGGGGGTACTATCTCGGGAACGGTTTGGTTTGCCGTATTTGTGGCTTCACTTACCTATCAGTGGATATACCAACCCAGGCAAGTGCCTACTAATTTAGTGGTGGTTACTTATGCGTTATTGGGACTACTCGTGCTAATCGTAGTATTTGCTTTACCACGTAATAGAGCCAAATATCATGATGCATTTGAACGCATGCACCGCTTTGGGGGATGGGCTGCTTTGTTGTTATTTTGGGTTCAATCGTTACTATTTATTGACGCTCACCAAGGCAATGCATCGTTTACATCGGTACTTTTTGAGTCGCTGAGTTTTTGGATGCTAACCTTGATTACCTTTAGCATTGCACTGCCTTGGCTACGCTTACGCAAAGTGCCTGTAGAGATTTCCAATCCTTCTAAACACGTAGCATTGGTGAAGTTTAACTACGGAGTCACTCCTTTTGCTGGGTCCTCTACCAGTATTAGCCGAAACCCATTGTTGGAATGGCACGCCTTTGCCAATGTTCCTTCGCCTCACGAAAAAGGATTTCGTTTAACGATTTCTCGAGCAGGGGATTGGACTGGAAAATTCATTGATGACCTACCTTCTCACGTATGGGTGCGAGGTATTCCTACCGCTGGCGTAGGCAACATTGACAAATTGTTTTCCAAAGTGATATGGATCGCTACCGGGAGTGGCATTGGTCCTTGTTTGCCTCACCTTTTGTCTCAAGATACTCCTTCGCGTTTGGTATGGGCCACCCGTAGCCCTCGAGAAACCTACGGTGATGCCTTGGTAGACGAGATTTTGGAGGTACAGCCTGAAGCGCTTATCTGGAATACCGATACCCACGGTAAGCCCGATATGGTAAAGTTAGCTTACAAAGCTTACCAAGACTTTGGGGCCGAAGCAGTCATTTGCATTTCTAATAAAAAGCTTACCTGGAAAGTAGTAGAAGGCCTGGAAAGCCGAGGCATACCAGCCTATGGAGCTATCTGGGATTCTTAATCTCCTTTTAACAATTAAAAACTTTTAACCGCTGATTATGAGTGCTTTAAGTGCCCATCACAGGAAAGCTATGTCTTTATCTAAATAAATATTCACTTATAACAACCCACAAATCAACATGTATATCAAAACCAAACGCATCGGACGAGTAGCATTGATTCAATTGCATCGTCCTGAAGCCCTCAACGCCCTGAGTACGGCATTGCTGGAAGAATTGCTCGAACACATGGAGCCACTGGATGCCGACCCCGAAGTAGGCTGTTTTGTCATTACTGGTAGTGATCGGGCTTTTGCTGCCGGAGCCGATATTAAAGAAATGCAGGAGAAAAGTTTTCTGGACATGTTTCACGAAAACTACTTCGTTGGGTGGGAGCGTTTCACTCGTTTGAGAACGCCAAAAATTGCGGCGGTAGCAGGATATGCCTTAGGAGGTGGCTGTGAACTGGCTATGATGTGTGATATGCTATTTGCGGCCGAAAGCGCCAAGTTTGGGCAACCCGAAATCAGGATTGGGGTCATTCCGGCCATAGGAGGATCACAAAGGCTGACTTCGCTCATTGGCAAGGCAAAAGCCATGGATATGATTTTGACCGGACGTATGATTGAGGCCATTGAAGCTTTACAAATGGGGCTGGCATCACGCGTATTTGCGAATGATACTTTACTGGAAGAAACCCTGCAAGTAGCCGAAACCATTGCAAGCTATAGCAAACCCGCGGTGATGATGGCCAAAGAAGTAGTAGATAAATCGTTGGAAGTTTCACTCAAGGAAGGCATTGCCTACGAACGGAGAGCTTTTCACGCCTTGTTTGCTACGCCTGATCAAAAGGAAGGAATGCAAGCTTTTATTGAGAAGCGTACGCCTCATTTTGTAGGGTTTCGACAAGCAGTCATCGCATAACTACCCTAACCACATTTTTATTACTTAACCAAATTTATCATTCCACATGCTACTCATGACTTTGAGAGGATACTTAACCCAAATAACAATACTTCTCTAATGGCAGGAGTTAGCTTAACCAAATTATTATTATGAAAAAGTTATTTTTAACCCTTATTACACTTATAAGTATTCAGTTTGGTTTTGCCCAAGAAAAAATACAACAAGCAAAAACACAACAGGCAAAGGTAGAACAAACAAAAGCACAACAAGCGAAAATACCAGAGGTAACTGAATCTAAGGAAACGAAAAAATCCAGTAACACCAACTTTATATTGATGCCTATTCACAATAGTGTAGCTGGTTTTTCCAATGTCTTTTTAGGAAGCATTGGGTTGAGTAAAAATGTCAACTTTACTTTTTACAGTGTTTTTTGGAACAATCCTTCTTTTGGTAATTTTAACTTAGGAAGTGATTTGTTTTTAGAAACTGGAATTGGTCTGGGGTTCAAACTAGGAAACCTATACGTTAATCCAACTTTGGGTTTTGGCCACGGTAAATTCTTGTCTGGCGGTACCGAAACTGTAATTGGTGACGGATTTATTCCAAGTTTGGGAGTATTGTACAATACTCGACATTTTGAGTTGGACGCTTACATTGCTTTGTACAAAGCCTTTCGTAAAAGAGGGAATACCTCTAGAGACTTGCTATTGAACTGGGTAGCACCTGGTTACAAAGTAAATAAACGAGTTTCGTTGGGCGCCTATTATGAGCAATTTGCCCAAGTACGCAATAGTGACGAATCACCCGAAAAAAGCATTTATCAGTGGATGGGTGGCTATGTAAAACTATCGTTGGACAATGGGGTATGGTTTCGCTTTGCGGCAGGACCGAACTTAGCTACTGATTTAGGAACTGGCGAAGAATTTTATAAGATTCAAGCGTTTATTCCTTTGAAATAGACACCATTGGTAACCAGGCTCATAATAGCTTGAAATCAACAAAAAACCTCCTGAACTGAATTTTAGGAGGTTTCTTTTTATCTAACAAGTATTAATAAAGGAGGTATGTCATCATCAATTACTGGTTTCCAAAATCAGGAAACGAAGCATATTAATCGTTGAGTTCTAAAAGTGTAGGTTCTACCTTTGAGTAATCCTTGATTATCTTTATGGTTAGCAAAGCCAAAGGAATACTTATGATTCCTGGGACTATACTAAAGACAATAGCTGATGAATACTCCTCAATATTTTTGGCTTGTGAGTAAAGGAAAAATATGATGTTACCTGATATATTTACGATTACCCACAAAGCCCACCATACCCCAACAATGCCTGTCGAGAGTGAGAATCGATATTCTTCGGAGGTATGTTTGGAGAGTAACGTTTTGGTTTTTCGGTATAGCTCTACCATAATCCAGCAAGGATGAAAAAGTTGTATAATAGGCACAAACCAAGTCCAAGCCGCCCAACTTTCGGGGTAAGATAAATAGTCAAGTTTTTGATGTAAATTATAGTAAGCTCGCCTAAACCATTGAATAAAGGCAATTGCGGTAATAATCAGGATAGCAATGCTAATGAGGAAAATATCTTGTTGTGTTGAAAGACTTCTCCTTACTTTCTCCATCGCTATCAGAGAACCACTCTCAGCAAGCTGTAAAAAATCATGTTGTAAAAAATTATAACCCAGAGATATTAGATTGATCACTAGCGCTATCCAAATTAAGAAGATAGCTTTTTTAGCCCTTTGAGCATTGGGTTTTAGGTTTTGCATTTGACACTTGTTTAATTTAGTTGAATACTAAGTAAAGCTAAGCAATATTGCAGAGGTATTTACTCAACCTTTAGTTTTTTTCGGGCTCTTTTAAGGCCAACCGCTCCTGGTCGTTGCCATAAATAAGCGCTAGCAAATCACAAAGCAAGCGATTTTCTTTCTTAAACTGTTTTTGGAGATTCCACTCCTGAAAAACCACCACAATTGCGTTCTTTTCGGGTAGTAACATCAAGTACTGTCCTCCTTTGCCACGAGCGGTATACATGATGTGATCTTTATAATCCAGTATCCACCAATTGTAGCCATAACCTACCTCCGTATAGTCGCCTAGTTTGCGGAAAAACTTGCTGGAGTCGGTATAGTTGGTCAGCGATTTTTTGACCCAATCTGTACTGATAATTTGGCGATTGTTGAGTTTGCCTTGATGCAAATACAATTGGCCAATTCGGGCTAAGTCTCGGGGCGTATAATAAGATTCGCCACCCCCGCAATAGTAGCCAGCTTGCTTGCGCCAAAAGGCTGGCTGAATACCCAATGGCTCAAATAAGTGTTGTTGGGCAAATGCTTTGGTGCTTTGTTGAGTAGTTTTGGTAATGATGGCCGATAATATATTAGAAGCTCCTGTATAATATTTAAAAAAAGTTCCAGGTTGTTGGTTTACCCCTTCTTTTATCAGGCTCGTTTTCACGGTCTGGTAGCCATCCCAACCCGCAAAACCTCCACGCATGCTAAGCAAATGCTTCACCTTAAGCTGTTTTTGTTGGTGGGTAAACTGAGAAGCATATGCTGGAAAAAACTGGCCTACAGGTGCTTCATCAGCATTGATTTTTCCTTGATCAATGGCTATTCCCGTAAGGGCCGAAGTCACCGTTTTGGTAATAGAATGTACATTGAAGGCATCAGTTGGCCTGGTACCTTTGAAATACTTTTCTGCAATGATATGATCATCTTGAATGACCAACAATCCTCGGAGTCGTTTCCAATCTTTGAGTTTCTGAAAGTATTCGTCCCACTTGGTAAGGTCATATCCTAGTGTGGCAGGCTGAGCTTTGGGCCATTGGTAGGGAGTGTGATTTACGGTTACCGATTGGGAATTACTCAATGGTAACTTTAGGGCAATGGGATGCCATTCATATAAATAGTTAAATAGGTTGATCACCAAAAACAGGCTTAGCATAGAGATGCCACCTACGATTAGTTTTTGGGTCCGCCGTTTTCTCCAAATAATCCATACCAGAGTAAAAAGGAGTAAAAGGCTAGTAGCCAAGTATTCTATAATATTGGGGTAAGGATGATTGAAGCGGCCACTTTTTAGTTGAAAACAAGCTACTAGTAGCAATATAGTAAGGGTAGTATAAGTAATGATTAGTTTCTTCATAGGATGATAGTGTTCAGTTTTAGTTCAAGGCTAGATACCCAAAACCTACAAAAGTCACCCTTAACCTTACATGCCGCGGTTAATCATTATATTATTGGTTAAATTAAATGGCCCTGTTTTTTCTTAGTTGTTGGTATGAAAACCCCAGAAAATCTCTTTTTTGAAAACAAGAATTATCATCTTTATCACTTGCCTGAACTCAATATTTTGGTAATAGAAGCCAAAGGTGTCATACAATTAGAACCTGCCAAAGAAGCTTGGCTAAAGGCATTAGACAAAGCAATAGAATTCAATATAGCCCGCTGGATCGCGGATGGGGCTCAGATTCAAATGATTCATCCCAAGGCTAACGAATGGATTGTGAGTGAGTTTTTTGTATTGACAGCTCAAAAATTGAAACTGGAAGAAAAACGCTTGACAGCAACGATTCTTCCGCCCCGTTTTTATGCGGAGATGAATGCTAAAGAAGTGGTTAACAAAAAGATTGCACATGATGCCAATGCAGGCGAAAATATGATTCAACGGGATAATCGCTATTTTCAAGATTTTGAAGCGGCTTATGAATGGATTGTCAATTACCCTGGTAATGATACCGAAGAGGGATAAGGCAAGCTTTTGGCTTTTAAGTACCTGTAATTTGAATAAATCACCCAATATTTTGATTAATTACCTATGAAGTCATCAGAAAACCTATTCTTCTCCAACCCTAATTACAACCTCTACTACATACCTCAAAGCAATATCTTGATAGTAGAAGCTAATGGTATTGTGGATATGAAAAATGGTCAGGAAGCTTGGCTAACGGCTTTAGACAAGGCCGAAACACACCAAGTAAAACGGTGGATTAGTGATGAATCGGCCATTACGCTTATAAACCCGAAGGGGGCAGAGTGGTGGACCAATGAATGGTTTCCTATGGCACAGCAAAGGCTACGTTTTCCTGGTAAAACACTGACCGCTACCATTCTTTCCAAACGCTTTTATGCCGAAATGAGCATTAAACAAGCAATCACTAAAACGATCAAGTATGAGGCAGTGGTGGGTGAACAAAACAAATACCTGGAACATTTGTTCTTTCAAACATTTGAGGAAGCATATGAATGGGTGGCAAATTATGTAGATTAAGCAGTAGAAGAAGAGGATTGAGCAAAGTATTCTCCTGGTGAAGTACCCATTAATTTTTTGAATGATTTGTGAAAGGTCGTTTTGGAATTGAATCCTGCCTCTTGTGCCAGCCCAAAAATAGTAAGTTGTTGGGCTTTGTCGGTTTTGGCCAAAGCCACAAACTCTTTGATGCGATAATAATTGACATACTCAAAAAAAGTCATACCAATACGTTCGTTGAGCAAGCGCGCAATATCAGGATTACTCACTCCGAGTAGCTCGGCTAGCTCTGCTTTTACCAACTTTCGGTTCAAATAAGGTTTTTTGACTTCCATAAGTTGATCAAGCTGATCCTTCAAACGATTTAAGTCTTTGGCTGAGAGCTTGGATTGGGCGTATTTTTTTGGCTTTACCAACGGAGCCAGTTTAAACAAGTCGGGCTCGGTCATGCCATAATAAGCAATAAACAGAATTACGAATGCAATACTTAACCAAAGTGCCTGGTGTGTAGGGCGCGCAATGAATTGATTGCCATAAATACTCACAAAATAGACAACCACCCAACAAAGCAGACAAGCACCGATTGCGATGAGAAAATTGAGAAAAAACTGGGTTTTAACTGCATAGCTCAACTCATTTTGCAGCTTCTTTCGGTAAGTTAAAAACAAGCGCAAACTAAACGCCCAATAAGTAATATTAAAAAGCAAACCAACCCCCGCAAACAAGGTAGAGATCACCAATAATTCTCCGCTCTTAAACTTGGCTCGGTAGGCTTCTTCAGAAGGAATAATAAAAAGAAAAATGATAAGTCCTACATAGACAAAACCAGGAATGTAGTGTGCTAACTCGCGGTAAGAAAACTTCTTGTTGAGCAAAGAAGAACGAGTAAATAGATACACGGTGGCCCCAAAAAACAGAATAGCAAACTCAGAAATGGTAATGAGGCGGAAGTTTTTGCCAAAAATCTCAGAAAGGTACAATACCCGGCCTGTAAGCCCAACAGTAAGCACCCATACCAAAAATGCAATATATCGGTTGATGCTTTTTCTTCTTTTGGGTGATAGAAGGTATATACACAACAAAAACAGGCTTTGGAAATACCCAAAATAAACAAGTTGATTTAAAAACGTTCTCATTTGACAAACCTTAAAAGCGAGCAGTGACCACAACCACTCGCTTTTGTGAAATACTGTGAACGGGAAACCGTAAATTGAAAGAGGAATTCAATTAAAAATGAACTGATTGACCTGTTTTACAGCACTGTGATCCATTTGTAGATTTTGCTTATAAAATTTCTCAAAGGCGGCCTTGCTTTCCCATTCGGTAATGCATAAATAATCTGGATTATAATAATACCCAAATGGAGAAGCCCCATTTATTAGCTCTATGGTAAAAGTTCCGCCAGCCTGACGCACTTTTGCCTGCCAGTCTTTCTTAAAGCGGCTAAACCCCTTTTTGCTTTTTTGCCAATAAGCCGTTACTACATTGTATTTCTCTCTATTAATTTCGAATGATACATCTTTGGGCATTTCATAATAGGTGACATCAAATCTAGACCAAATATCGCGTCTGTCTTGGTGAAATATTGGTTTGTTTTTATCGATATACTGTAAAAACTGCGCTCGCAACTCTAGGTTGTCCCAATACGCCAATATGATGCTTTGTGGTTGGTAGTTGCCTTGGGTGGGGCTTTCCTTAATGGGGAATCCTTTAAGAGTGTGGTAGCCATATTTTTTGGCAATTGGAAAGTAGTTCTTAAAGTATTGCTTGATTTTTTCCTTCGTATTTGGTTTTTGCGAGAGCAATAAAATATCAAATGCCTGACCTTTTTTCAGGTTGTATTTTAATGTTTTTGATTGGGCAAATGTATTCAGAGAAAATGCCACGATAATGCTGGACAACAATAAAGTTCTCATAAGTTTATGTGTTTAAAAAAAAGATTTTTATTGGTAGCAAATGTAGGAGTCGTATCGGCAATATGGATACAAAAATGCCCCTAATGGGTACATATACTGTATGTGTACTCATTAAAAGAAAGAAAGGGCTGTCAGGTATGTGTTACAATCACGCAGAGTTTGGTGCAACAATCACTTTCTGATTTCAGTTATATTTTTTAAGTATAAAGTAATATTATATACGCTATCAAATAAGTGTACTTACATTTTTATAATTGCTTTAAAAACTCAACTCTCTTTGACCTTTCTTTCATAAAACTTAGAATGAGGTGAGTTGGGAGAAGCTAAAAAATATAAGCTTACTTAGTAGGCAATGGAGTAAGGCAGAGAAGTCGTTTCGACTTCATTAAAAAATTATGAATGATACAATGAAAACATCAGAAAATCTTTTCTTCACAAATCAAAACTATCGTCTCTATTATGCTTCTCAAAGTAATGTGATTTTGTTGGAAGCCTATAAAAGTATAAAATTAGAAGTAGCCAGAGAAGCTTGGCTAAAGGCACTGGATAAGGCCGAAGAACATCAGGTGTTGAAGTGGATTAGCGACGAAGCTCAAATAGAATTGATAAGCCATGATTTTCACAGTTGGTGGGTCGCCGAATGGTACCCTTATTCGAAAAAACGCTTAACCTTTGATGGTAAACGTCTGGCGGCAACCATCCTCTCTCACCGTTTTTATGCTGAAATGAGCACCAAGAACACTGTCAATAAAACTTTAAGGCTTAAAGCAATAGTAGGACAACAAAACAAATATATGGAACACTTGTATTTTAAGGATTTTGTAGAGGCCTATGACTGGATTACTAGTACTTAGTCAAGTTTTGAATTAGGGATAAGATTTGGTAGCGTGGCAAGGTAATTCAAGGTACTAAAAGTGAGTATAGCCATAGTCACAAGGATTTTTAGTAACGAAGAAGTACAACAAAGCATTCTATAAACATATTCCCAAATTTAGTTTTGACTAACTACTACTTTCTCTGACATTGCTACTTGATTTTTAAATCATCGATCCAGGCCATAAGCAATATTACTTTTTCGTCTCACACAAGTGAAGAATAAATTTACTTACGATACTATGAAAACATTAGAAAATCGATTTTTCTCTAATACCAATTATCGACTTTACTACATACCCGAAAACAATGTATTGATTGTAGAGTCATTTGGTTACATAAAATTAGAAGCTGCACAAGAAGCCTGGACAAAGGCCACTGACAAAGCCGAAGAGCATCAAATATGTCGCTGGGTGAGCGATGAGGCTCAAGTGGAGTTGGTAGCACCCGACGCAAGCAATTGGTGGATCAATGAATGGTATCCAACCAATCAAAAACGACTGGGTTTTAAGCAAAAAACCTTGACCGCTACCATTCTTTCTAAGCGTTTTTATGCGGAGATGAGTACCAAAATGGCGGCTACCAAAACCCTGGATTATGAAGCCAAAATTGGCCACCAAAACAAACATCTGGAGCATTTGTACTTTCAGAGTTTGGAAGAGGCGTATCACTGGATTGTGAATTATAAAGAATAGGTTACAATGGAGTTTAGCCAAGCCTAAAATCAGGGAGTTTTATCTTGGCTAAGTTTCTTCAGTCTTTTACCAAAAGCAAATATCCCTAAGAGCTTGTTTAAATTTTCGTTTACATTGTATTTTTCGAAGAATTTTTGGATTAGATGCGTCAAATT
>DMXI01000024.1 GCA_003483885.1 Microscillaceae bacterium | reverse complement strand
CCTATCTAGGACCGGGCTTTTGGTTTCGAAATATTGCTAGTAAAACCTCCCAAAAAAATCAGAATCATCGGGTAGCTTAACCTTTTGCAAGCAAAAGAATACTCCATAAAAAGTGGTGGTCTCTGTCGCTTTTTATTACTATTTTTATCATCACTAACAACCAATTCAATGAAAAAACTCTTAACCATTTCCTTATTTTGTCTATTTGCTACCGTTGTAGTGGCTCAAGGACAAACCAACACTGAAAAACCTTGCCCAGCCAAGATCAAGCAAGGTATTTATGGCAAAGTAATCTGGCAAGAAGGTAATCAAATGCCTGGACCAGGAAATAATCAAAAAAAGATGAAGCCTGTGAAGCGAGAATTGTGGGTTTATTTTAGCATCCAGCGTAACGACTTGGTAAAACAAGGAAAATTGTTTCAAGCACCCGATGTAAAGCCTGTGGCAAAGGTGGAGTCTGATGAAAACGGATGCTTTCAGCTAAAATTACCCGCAGGAAGCTATTCCATTTTTACTGTAGAAAAAAACGGGCTATTCGCCAACCTTTTTGACGGAAGAGGCATTGTAGCCCCCTTCGAAGTCACTCAAGGTAAGGTAACCCAAGTAGACATCATGATTAACTATCGATCGTTATACTAACGCGAGTCTTTAAGAAATTTGCCAATGATTTTAGATAAAAGAATCCCTCTCAGGTATTGGGTAAGTTTGGTGGCATTAGATGTAACCATTGTATCGGCATTTTCACTAGGTATTTATTTTGTATCAAAGCACATTATTCAACTTGTCATTCCAATTAACCTGGGGGCTTTTTTGGGGACAGCTATTGCCCTGCTATTATCGTTTAAATTGAGTCAATCGTATGATAGATGGTGGGAAGCTCGGAAAATATGGGGTGCCATTGTGAATGATAGTAGAACACTGGTGCTACAATTAAAGGGATTTTTGTCTACTTCTGGCCACGCTACATTATCTGCAATGGCTTATCGCCAAATGGCTTGGTGTTATGCCTTGGGTAAACACTTAAGGAAAGAAAATCCACTCGAGGGACTGGACACTTTTTTATCAGAAGAAGAGGTTCATCGCTTAAAAAAACACCAAAATGTCCCTTTGGCCTTGTTAGATCATCAAGGTCAGGATCTACAACAACTTCATCAGGCAGGAGCAATCAATGACTTTCATCAAATTCAGCTAGATAGTACCTTATTGAGGCTTTGTGAGTCTATGGGTAAGGCCGAACGTATTAAGGGGACTTATTTTCCCAAGACTTATCGCCAAACCCTAAAATTGTTTATTTATATATTTTTGGTGATGCTTTCTATGTCACTCACGGGGTTACGAGGGTTTATAGAAGTGCCATTGTTGGTAATGATCTCGATTCCATTTTTTTTGTTAGAAAGGATCGCTTTTAACATGCAAGACCCTTTTAATAGTCAACCCAACGATACCGCGATGACAAGCATTGCCCGAAATATTGAAATCAATATCAAACAGTTACTTGCCGAAGAAGAGTTCCCAGAACCTTTAAGCCCTGAGCGTTTTTATATGATGTAATAAAATACGATACCTGCCCAAACGAAAATGGGCAGGTATTTTTTTGTTCAGGTACTTCCTACAAAACGACAAATCAGGGCCTAAAAAATAAACCAACGTCATAAATCCTGACTTATCCAATTGTTGTAATTGCTTTACGCATAGTTCCACTACAGATATAGTTGTTATTTTACCTTAGTTATCATCCCAAATTCTATCCATTTAAGTCATTGAAAAGGTCCGAAAAAATAAAAATCAAAAAAAATTTCCTCGTTTTGTCATTTTTATCCGCTAAGGGCATTGTATTAAGTGAAGATCAGCATGCAATATCCTATAAACCATGTTTGCATTCCTGAGATCAGCTTGCGTGCCTTCTTTACACTATACAGCTCATGCAATTTTTAATCAGCGTGGAAATTCATTTTTCTGCGCTTTTTTTTGCCTTAAGCTAATCTTCCAATAAACTCACTATTTGCGTAAAAGCTATTTTTGCCTCTTTCAAGGATGTCAACGCCCAGGTATGTAGCATCTTTGGGTATTCATAATAATTAAATGCGATGTTTTCTTTCTCTAATTTTGCCCTCAGCTTTCGGCAATCGGCCACAAATATATCGTGAGCACCCACAAAAACCGATAGTTTGGCCAAGTCATTAAATCCTCCATAAATTGGGCTCACTCTTGGGTCTGTAATATCCATATCGCCCGCAAACAATTTTCCTGCTTCACGCAAACTAAATGCCTCCAACATTTTATCATCTTTATCCACAAAAGCTATGTCAGGATTACGCAACGTAATATCTAACCAAGGAGATAAAGCAATGATTTGTTTGGGTTGGGTGAGGTGGTGATCTCTCAGAAACTGCGTAAATGCAATGGCCAACCCTCCTCCTGCCGAATCTCCCATAAAGATTATTTCTTGTTCTTGATAATCATTGAGCACTTGCTCATACAGTTTATGCAAATATGAATAAGCCCTGTTAGCAGTGGCTTGTGGAGCAATAGGGTAATTGGCAACCACAATGGTAGCCTGGGCCTGGTCTACCATCTTCGCCAGAAAATTCCAATGCAAGGTGGCCACATTGTACAAATAACTCCCCCCATGCATATAAAATATCACTTGGTTGGAAGCGCCATTTTTTGGGCCAATCGTCCATAGGGTTCTTTTGGCGAATGTTGTAATGGTTACTTGGTATTTTTTTGCAAAATATTTTGGAATAGGAGCAGGATCGTTTCTAATTTTTTTATGGGCTAAGATTCTTTTAAGTGCTCCTTTGGCTCGAGTGAGTACCAGAAATATTTTAGTCATTTTTGATTGAAAACTTTCTGGTTTTTGATGGATATACACCTGCGATTTCTGTGCTTCCATGATGATACAGCTAATTTTGATTTAAAAAATATAATGCAAAGAAAGCAGGTATGGCTCCCCAAGCATACAATCAACTGATATTACGATAAACAGCCTTTGTTTGGGATCAAAAAAATGGGTGAGACAATGAGAACACTTAAAACTCACATTGTGGGCAATTTCATTCATTGAGTCTTCAATGACCAAACGCCTGTTTTTGCTTTGGCGCAATGTCATTAAGTTAAGAGCTATTTTAAAAAATGAATGATGAATATCGATCAACTTTGCAAATCCCGATGTATCGCATGCGCATCAACCTAATAATGAATACATTTGAATAAAAATAGGCTATAACTAATTGTTTATGAAGATATTAACTTGGAAAATAGGGACTTCATTTTCGCCTTATTTTGTTGGC
>DMXI01000594.1 GCA_003483885.1 Microscillaceae bacterium | reverse complement strand
TTTGTGAAACTTATCTACGGTGTCCTTTATCTGTTCTTCAGATAAAACGGGAGTTAAAATGAACACCGTTTCATAATCATTTAAATGCATTTTCTACTTCTATTTAATCTAATAACACATTTTGAGCTTGCAAAGGTAGGTTTTTTTGATGGGGATTGCAAGCTGAATTTGAAAATGGGCAAGGTTTTCTTAGAGCAAAGACATTTTGCCAAATACACTTGCTCTATTGAGGTTTTTCGAAAGAAATTTAACTACCCAAAGCCGCATTCTTTTTGGCTTGTATCGCTTTTTTTAAAAAAAACTTATGAATCGGTGAAAGTTCCTTACGATGCGCATGAACATAACGAAGGTAATCATTGGCCATTTCGGGAGAATGTTGGTACAATCCCTCACAAAGAAATATAGCTGCCATTAATGACGACGAAGAATCAGTATCCAAGTTTACCCAAGGCTTTAACTGGTCAATAGCCTCCTCGATTTGGCCTTGCCTGATAAGCATAATGCCTTCTATAAGATGGATAGCAGAGACATCGTTGCCTGTGGTTTGCATAAGGCTTACCTGATTTGCGGCTTTATCGAGTTTGTTGAGCGCTACCAAGTTCCAGGCCCGACCAAGGTGCCAGTTATCTTTTAGATTAGCATAAGCAGGTTTCTGAATAATCGGTTTAAGGCTTTGATATACTATCAAGGATTCCCGAAACAAGGTTTGTTGATGCAATAATACCCCTAAACGAAGCGCAGTATTGATGCGAAGTAATTGGTTTTGGGGAGACTGCACTTTTTTGTATAGACGATATGCTTCTTCATACCTTTCTCTTTTGAGGTAGTCTTGAATATCCATCAAATATATGTCGCTAAGGTTGGTCACCAAGGCCTGGGCGGGCGTTTCTGATAAGTTTGCCAAGGTTACCTGATCGCTGGCAAAGTTGGTTCGTTGGTATTGAATTTTAACTGGAAAAAGGTTGATTACAAAATGGTAAAAATTGGCCATCATGAAGGCGCTTCCTAAGGCAATGCCATGATGCCCTAAAAATGATTTAATATCAAAACCGATTAATAGAAATAAGGCTAAAGCAAATCCGCCACTGGTGAGCAATCGGCCTGCCAGGTAGGTACCAAAGCGTAGTTTGAGCGATGACTTATTTTCAAAGAAAGCCAAGGAAACGGCTATATTCAAACGACTATTGAGTGCAATCTTTACCCTGAATATTTCTAGTTCAACCAGAGACTCTCCCGAACCCAAGATGATATGATGAGGAACACCACCTGCAATTTTGGCCCATAGTAGTCTTCCTGCTTCTCGAATAAAATAACCGATGTGTATAAAAATATGCAATGCCACGAGTGTAAGTAGTGCATCGATTATCTGAAGTCCAACGCCAGTGGCAGTTCCACGAAGTAGCCCAACCAATATAATGAGGATGAAATAGTACCAAGGAACGAAAACGAAAAATATTTGAGAGAACTGCTTCATCGGATTTATTTGATCTGAATTTTCTGGGTCACAAGATAATATATTTCTTCTGTGCTTTGCCATTTATATCGTGGGACATTTTATACGATATGCATTGAACTATTTTATAAACGGGGTAGTTATTATGTAAAATCGTACTGACTTGTCTGTTTTATTTATAACAAATGACTAAAGCTAAAGAAAGAATATTGGATACTGCCAGTCGGTTATTTCATCAGCAGGGGTATAACTCTACTGGGATCAATGAAATTATCGCTGAAGCTAACATTGCCAAATCTACCTTGTATCAGCACTTTGCTTCTAAAGATCAGCTATGCATTGCTTTTCTGGAGCGGCGTCACGAGCAGTGGTTTACGCAACTACGTGCAGTAGTGGAGGCAAAAGAGAGGGGACAATCGCAACTATTGGCACTATTTGATTTTGTGATGCAAATGAATGAAAAAGAGCAGTATAGAGGCTGTAGTTTTTTGAATATTCTATCTGAAATATCGGTACAAAATCAATCAGCTATTTTGCAAGTGATACAGCAGCACAAAACTGACTTACAAAATTATATAAAGTCGGTTACTCAAGAAACTCATGCACACCTGGCTGACCATATTTATTTCCTGTTTGAAAGTGCCATTATCGAGAGTCAGTTGTATCGCGAGCAGGCCCCAGTACTGAAAATTAAAAACATTGTAACATCACTTTTATAAACAATCTCATGGAACAAAAACCTCCTTTTCCTCCCTTTAATGAGGAAACCGCTCGACAAAAAGTACAATTGGCTGAAGATGCCTGGAATAGCAAGGACCCAGTCAAAGTATCTATGGCATATACCCAAGACACCGAATGGCGCAATCGTGCCGAGTTTATCAACGGAAGGGCAGAAGTACAACAATTTTTGGAGCGCAAGTGGAACAAAGAACTTGATTATAAGCTTAAAAAGGAACTATGGGCCTTTAAAGATAATCGTATTGCGGTACGCTTTGAGTATGAGTGGCGCGATGACTCAGGACAATGGTACCGAGCGTATGGCAACGAAAACTGGGAATTTGATGAACAAGGCTTGATGAAAAAACGCTTTGCCAGCATCAACGATTTTCCTATCAAAGCCGAAGATCGACGATTGTAAACAGAAAAATAAATGTCTCAACTGTGACGCTAATCTAAGCTTCACGGTTGAGACATTTACCATGTAAAACAACTTATTTTACCTCACTCTAAAAGAATCATCTCCGATTTTTTTACCTTCAGAATATAGCTCCACAATGAACTTCCCCTTGCCCAAGGGCTTATCTTTATCATAATTGAACATAATGGTTTGAGCCGATTTATCGTACAAGAAACTTTGGGCCATGGTATAGGAAGTTTCTTGACCTGCCAAGTCAAATGTGCCGCTACCCGAGGATGGAATCAGCGTTTTGCCCATTTCGTCTTTTAACAACATCATGACTGATTTATTGCCAATTTCAATCAGCTCGTTGTCGATAAACGAAAGATACACCTGCAGCTGAGAAATATTTCGTTCCCGGAAAACCTTTCCTGCCTTGCTTTTTCCCCTGCGATTTACCCGTTTGATTACTATGTCTTTTACTTTGAGTCCAGCAGCTTGTTTTATAGTGTTCTTTAGTTGTTTACTTTCCTGTTCAATTTTGACTTTGTCCTCAATTGCTTTATTGATCCTAAGGTTCAAACGATGGTTTTTATCTCCCAACATCGTGTTGATTTCTTTTAAGCTGATCATCAATGAGTCTTTGCGAATCAAGAGCTCTTCGTAAGCCGCAATTTTGAGTTTATAGGCATTCATTTGAGTTTGAGTCAATGCCACCGCTTGTTTTAAATTGTCTCTATCAGCTTCAACATTGGCCAATACCTTAGTCAAGGAATCTCGGTATTTTTGTTGCTCCTGACCAAACTTTTTAGAGTGGGCAATTTCTTGTTTTAGCCGAGTAGAAAGACGAGATAAACTCTGGCTGTAGTGAGCCTTCTGTTCCACATTGATTTTTTTCTGACGAGCAATTTCCACATCTTTTTTCTCAAAAATGATATAGACCAATGCCAGGTTCAATGCCATTGATAAAATAAGTAAGAATGGAATTACTGATTTTTTAGTTTTATTGTTTGTCGGCTTATTTTGTTTTTCAGAAGTATTCATAGTGTGTAACAAGTTTGTTGAGTACTTCTATACGGGAACAACTCCCCAAAAATGGAAAAAGGCAAGCTTTGCGGAATACAAAACCTGCCTTTATACAATATCTATTGTAAGTTGTTATCTTACTGCAAAAGAACCAACACCAATGCGTTCGCCTTCTGAATAAAGTTCTATAGTAAACCGTCCTTTACCCAATTCATTGTCTTTTTGGAAAGTAAAGGTGAGGTTTTGTTGTGAGTTGTCAAACAAGAAGCTTTGAGAAGAGGTATATGAAGTCTCTCTTCCTTCTATTTTGAAACGACCACTTCCTACAGGTGGAATCAAAGTTTGGCCAGTATCATCTTTCAACAACATATAAATTGTCTTTTGCCCAATTTTCGCGGCTTTATTGTCTGCCAAAGAAAAGCGAATCTTAAGTTTATCAATTCTTCGTTCCCTATAGCTACCGCCCGTTCTTTCTTTGCCGCGCCTATCTACACTATTAATGGTAATGTTTTCAGCTTTGAGAACCCCGGCCTTGGCAAATTTCTTTTCATATTCTTTAAGCGCTACGTTTGTTTTGCCTACCTTTTCCATAGCCTCATTGTTCTTTTTTCGTAGCTCGGTCAACTGTTCCCCCTGTCTATTAATAGTTGCCTTCATGTCTCGCATCAAGGAGTCTTTACGGATTAAGAGTTCTTCGTAAGCAGCAATTTTGAGTTTATAGCTTTGATTTTGGGCTTGAGTAAATCTCACCAGGTTTTTGAGGTTTTCCTGGGATTTTACCACACTGTCTAAAACTTTGCTCAACGAATCCTGATAGAGTTGATTTTCCTCTCCATCCTGTTTAGCACGGGCAATCTCTTGTTTTAATAAGCGTTTGACCGTATTTAGACGAGTCTCATAACTTTCTTTTTGTTGTTTTAGCAACGCCTCCTTCTGTTGAATTTCCGCATTCTTATTTTGGAGAATCAGATAAATGAGTACCACATTGAGCACTACCAATACCAAAATAAATCCAACTAAAATTACGCGTCTCTTGTCTTGTCTTTGTTCCGTAGTCATAAAACTTCAACGTTTTTACCAACTTAGGTTAGGTATGTCCAATAAATGTGCCTTTTGAAAATGCACCTGCAAAATTATAATTTTTATCTTAATCGGGTATTTAAACTACCATTTATTTCATTACCTGGGCTGGGTTGCCAAATACAGTTTCGCCTTCTTCTACATCCTTGATTACCACAGAACCAGCTCCCACGCGTGCATTTTCTCCAATTTTAATTCCACCAACAATCGTAACACCAGAGCCTACGAATGCCTTTTCTCCAATCTGAACATTAGCTCCTATATTACTACCAGCACCTACTTGTACAAAATCTCCCAGAGAAGCACCATAGTTTATACTAGCATTTGGGTGGATCAAACAATGGTTTCCTACTTTTGCCTGACTATTCACTACGGCTCCCATTTGGATAAAACTACCATGGCCAATTTCGGCTGTTTCGGCTATCACTGCTTTAGGGTGTACTGCATTGGCAGGCATCACCTTACGGCGTTCGTTCAGCATTTCTACCAGTTCTTCTCGAATTATGTTATCGTCTGAGGCGATAAATGCTGCACATTTTTTTCCGATTAATTTTAAGTAACCATCATCTTTAGGGTCTCCCAATACCCCTACGTAGTTGATTTCGGTGCCATGCAATGCTTCATCTTCATCCAAAAAACCATATACGACTACGCCATTGCTTTGGAATGCATCTAAAGCAGCAGCACCTAAGCCACCGGCCCCAAATATAATTACTGGAAGTTGATCCATCTGTTATTCCTAGTTTAATATGAATGGTTAAACATTTACTTTTTCTTGTTGAGAAGCATCCTGGGTTTGCTTAAACTCTTGCTGTGGTTTCAGGTTTTTGGCCGCAATTTTTAAGCGGGTATTCAAAGGGATTAATTTGCTAATTGTCAGGATAATACGATTAATACGTCCTGTGAGTAATTTAGCTTTTCCTTTGAGCAAAGCATCTATAGCTTTTGGCGCAATGTCTTCAGGATTCAAAATAGATTTTTTGGCCAATCCTTTTAAATCTGCGTTTCTAGCTTTATTAATGTCATTAGTATTAGTTCCGCCAGGGCAAAGTGCCATCACCGAAATATTAGAATCTGCCAATTCTACTCTAATAGCTCGGGTAAAATTGTAGATAAAAGCTTTAGACGCACCATAAACTGCCTGATAGGGTACTGGTTGAAACGAGGACATACTGCCCAAGTTCATCAAATAAGCCTTTGGGTGCTTTTTCAATTCAGGAATAAATAAACGATTGAGCAATACCAAAGCGCGCATGTTTAGTTGCATCAATTTATCGAAGAATTGGGGAGAAGCATAATCTTCAAATGCTCCTGCATATCCAAATCCAGCATTATTGATGAGCATGTCTACCTGGTAGCCCTTTTGCTGTACCCATTCCAATATTTGGTAAGGAGCCTGTTCTTCAGTAAGGTCAACTCCAAAGTATTCTGTTCTTACCTGAAAGGTTTCTCTAATATATTGTGCAGCAGCCTCTAGTTGAGGTTGAGGCAATGCAACTAATAAAATATTCATTCCCCTTTTGGCACATTCTTCGGCCAAAGCCCTACCTATGCCTTCACTGCCACCAGTAATCAGGGTATATTTTTCCTTTTGCATAAATTCTTTTTTGTATTGTATAACACCATAGCGGTTGACTGAGTAGTCAAAACTTCTCAGTCATATTGCCAGACACTTTCAATTGTGGAGATATAAACCAAGGCGGGCTTGCCATTGGTAGTGTGCTCATCACCAACTTGAGTCAAAATGTCTAGTAGTACATTTTTTAGCCTAATTTAGGCTTCTGCTGTTTGGGCCTCATTCTTTTCTAGTGCAGCTAACCATTCAATGGTTTGGCGAATGCCATCATCCAGAGAAGTTATTTTATAACCCAATTCCTTTTCTGCTTTGGCACTACTTAGTCCCCAGTGGTAAGTATATTTTTGCGCATACTTAGGAGTAATCAAGGGTTTCATTCCAAACAACTTGGCTTTTGCCAGTTCAAAGTTAGCCACCGTAAGCATAAGCCAAACCGGAGCATTGATGAGTTTCAGTTTTTTTGGTGCAAATTTGCCCAGCGTATCAAATAATTCTTTGTAAGAGGCATTGATTCCTCCAATGATATAACGCTCTCCAGCACGTCCTTTTTCCATAGCCAAGATGTGCCCATCTACTACATCATTCACAAATACATAATTACCCAATTTAGTGCCATCACCTGGGCTCATTTTCCACTTACCCTTGTAATACAATTGCATGAGACGGGTTGCGGCATTGCTTTCACTTAATAAACCAGGACCATACACTCGGGTAGGATTCACTATGACAATATCTTGACCTTTGGCCGCCAATTCTCTGATTTTTTCCTCCGCTTCGGTCTTAGTACGCTCATAGTGATTAAAAAAATCAATATTACGTGGGGTATCTTCATTGACAGGGTTGCCTGGAGATGAATAACCAAAAACACCACCAGTTGACGTAAACACTGTACGTTGCACGCCTGCTTTTTTGGCAGCTGCCAATACATTCAATGTTCCTTCTACATTAATTTCGTCGTGTAGTTCGGGACGTTTGGTAAATACTTTGGCAAAAGCAGCTAAGTGATAAGCCTGTTCACAGGAAGCCATCGCTTTATCTAAACTTTCTGGTTTGAGCAAGTCACCTTCAAAAAATTGGATGTTAGGATGTTGTAAATCCTGCGTTTGAGAGGTAGAGCGACAAAGCGCATGAATGGTGTGTCCTTGTTCGGCAAGTTTTTGGGCCAAAAGCCGACCAATGTAGCCAGTAGCCCCTGTCATAAATATTTTCATATACCTTAATCAAATACCTTGGCTAACTTTTTCTGTGGTGAATAATTGCCAGAAAAAATTTCAGGATGCAAAAGTAGGAAAAAGAAGTTGGAATTTAGCATGTCATCTATACTAATCCTGGGTACCCCACCAAAACTTTCGGGCGAGAGGCTTGGGTTTTAATAAAACAGGAGGTTTGTTTTTGAGGGTGAGTTTCATTTGCTTGAGTTCCTTCATGCGAAACATCCATTGATAAAAATGGCATTTATCCTTGAAAAGCGTTTCTACGGGTTGATCATTGATAGCAACAATTTCATCCTGAATTTTTAATCCTTGAAGCGCTGCATCTGAGGGTTGGTATAAAGAACCAATCCTGACTTTGCCATTTTGTGCTCGTGTAAACAAGACCCCTAGCGTAATGCTAGGAGCTATGGATGTATTTCTAGGCTGCCAAAGCATATATTTATGAGCAAAATCAAATTGAATCTTAAAATTTTGTAAGATGACATTCCCAATTTTAGTACTCTCGAGTTCGCCAAACTCCACAGGAATTCTTGGTAAGGTGTAATTACCTACCTTAAAAGAATCCACCAAGGCTCGGTAAGTGGTATCGAGGTTACTTCCATAAATCCCTTGAGTAGTGCCATCAATTACCTTATTACTTGGAAATTTTTTCAAAATCCCAGACTTGATGCCCTCATTCGTTTTTAAATCCAGACTACCACCAGAGCCGGAGTCAAGTAAAATATTTTTAAAAGGCAGGCCTGCCAACTCAGCATCAAAAAATATACGACCTGCAAAATTAGTTTTAAAAGGAATGGCTTGCCTATTCTTATGAAGATTAAAGGGGGTACTAGTAAGCGTAAGTTGTTGCTTTTCGTAGTCAATGATCCAATTGCACTTAGAGATGAGATTTGCCCCAATAATACCTCCATCTGCCACGCAAGAAATGGCGGATTCTTCTGGAAAATCGATGACAAACGCCGCGATATTTTTAAACTTTACACTACCTATTTCTACTTGCTTTAGATTGACTATGTTTTGTTTTTGCTCTTTTTTTCGAGCGCCAACCACTATCATCTGAGTTGCCGCTTTCAGCCCTAGTTCGTTGGCGAGTTTTTGGCTAATAACGGTGGCATCTGCGCCAGTATCCCAAATAAAACGATAAGTACGGTTGTTGGGAAGCTTCATATTTACTATCAATAACCTTTTGGATGTCTCGCAAGGAATCGTTTGTTTAAAAGCCTTGGTTTGTACCGAGGCACGCTGAATCAAACGTACAGGTGTAGGACTACAGCCAACATTTAAAAGAATGGTAATCAATAGGAAGTAAAGTAGCTTCATAATAGTAGTTTTAGAGTTGATATATAACTTGAAAAACTGGAAATAGTTTAACATTCCAGTGCTTAGACTACCTTCAAAGGACAAGAGACTCATATACAAAAAATCCCTACTAGTGTTGCCTAGTAGGGAAGAAGAAAATGTTTTGTTATAAAGGCAATTAATCAATCTTGAAACCTAATACCAATACATCATCTACTTGACTTTCTTTCCCTTTCCAGTCATTAAAGGCTTTTTCTAATTGTGTTTTCTGTTCTTCTTGTGATTTGGAGTGAATCTTTTTGAAAAGATCTAATAATCTTTTGCGCATAAAACGCTTACCTTCTTCGCCACCAAATTGATCTTGAAAGCCATCAGTGGATAAATAGATTTGACTGATATCTTCTTCCAGATTAAAGGTATAGGTAGGAATTTCTTTGTCTTCAAGCATGGTAGTACCCACTGCATACATACTACCCCTTGCTTCTTTTACAGTGCCATTCTGAATATAAGTCATTCGTTGTTTAGCCCCTGCAAAAGTAATTTGCCTTTCCATTTCGTCTACTACACATACCGATAGTTTTATTTGGGCCTTGTCTTCTAATGGAACTATTTCATTGAGGTTATGATTGATTTGGGTGTTCAAATACTTTAGTACTGCACTTGGTTCCTGAATTTCCTCCTGATGCAAGCACTCTGTAACGAGTCTATCGACTACTAAGTGTAAAAAAGCTCCCATAATACCATATCCTGGCGCATCACCTACCACTACCAAAATACGGTTTTTGGGTAAAACTTGTACATAATAAAAGTCACCAGAGGCATTCATTCGAGGAATTTCAAATATGAATGAATCTGGGAGTAAATCTTGCAAGTTACCTCGGTGCATTTTAAACACTACTTCCTGCGCTCTTTTCGCCCAATCTTCATATTGGTTAAGTTTTAATAAGTCTTTTTGATTTTGAGCTTTGTCCGCGATTGTTTGTGAGTTATTCATTAGTTTGTAAGGGTTTCAAATCAATACAACATAGTTGGCACAGGGATTACTTTCACGCACAAAAATAACACCACAAAAAGCGATAGAAAGACCAAGAAAAATAGCATAAGTCACAAACAGGAGGCTGGTAAAGGCAATAAAAAAAGAGACGATTGGTTCGCCTCTTTTATTTTATAAGTAATTACTAGTTATAATATCTTAGCTAACAGCTTCAGTGCTGTGTTCTTCTATTTTGGCAAGCTGTTGTGCTTTATTTTTTTGATTGATTACTATAATCACAGTAATAAGCAATACGAGTGCAAGTGCACTCAAGCCAATGATGATATAAAGAGAAGTATTGCTTTTTGAAGTTTCACCATTTACTTTGGCTTGAAGTTGATCCATATGTGCATAAAGCCCCAAAAGCAAACGGGCAGTATTACTATTTTCACCTAGGAAATCTTCGTGCTCCATTGCTTTTTGTAGAATCTCTTCACCTTTTTTGTATTGCCCCAGGTGGCTATAAAGTTCACCCAATTTCTCAGAAATGGCCGTAATACCTCTAATGTCATTTGCTTTTTTCTTATGCTCCAGTACCTGTTTATAAGTATTCAAGGCATTTTTGTAACTAGTTTCATCTGCTAAGCGATAGTAAAAATCTGCAATGGCTTCCAATGCTTTTACTACACTTTGTTCATCATTTAAATTCTTGTAGATTTTCAATGCCCTTTGATAATCAGAAATGGCTATTTCAGCGTGATGCAACTCTTGATACTCAATCAAACCATTGTTCATTAATGCATCGGCAATTCCTTTTTCATATTTTGCATCTTGAGCCATTTCCAGTGCTCTTTTGGACAAAAAAGCAGCTTTCCCCTGGTGATCTTTTGTATATTCATATACCAAGGCGTTTAATGTGTTAATTTCTGCTTTTACATCTTTTCCCTTTACAAGTCGCCAAACTCGATTGAGGCTATCTATTTTGACACAGTTTTGAGCCCAAATGCCTGGATTTACCAAGAGGGCAAACAAGAGAAATAATACTAACTTTTTCATTACTTATAGTTTTTATTTTGCCAAATGCTTTGTTAGGTGCCTTTTATTTTGATAATCATAATAGTTGAAATCAAAAAAACACCCATTTCACCATAAACTGAATACAAAATTTTTACCAAAAACTGATTAACTTAGAAAAAATTAAAGCGCTGACTTTATTTAAGCACATAATCGTATGTTTTCTGAGGATAAACTAAATAGTTTGGTTCATATGTTTTCGTCTCTACCAGCGCATTTATGTCCTGTATTGAGACATGAAGAATATATATTGCGATTAGCCCAGCAAATTATGCACTTTGCTCAGTCTGGTATGGATAAGCGTCCCCCTTTTTATGAAGAGGAGTGTACTCCAACATTGCATAACATTATAAAGCCGTTCTTGCAGGCTTTTGATATTTGGAAAACCAATACCAAAAATGGAAAACGAGATTTTTATTCTCTTTTAGAAAAAACCTCTATAGAAAAAATCTTACTAGTTATGGGGCAACGCCAAACTTCTGCCAGTGTAAGCGATGTAGGAGGTTTGCCGCCATTAAGAGACCACTTATTAGCCTCTTTTGGAGCATATCACAAACACTCCTTGAGTGTAGGTGCCAGGGCCTGGTGCAAGCATGCCAATCGCTCGGAAGATAATTTTTGGGGGAAAGTAAAAGGGAACGATGATTATAAAAATAGGATGGCTGAGCTAATTCTTCAGAAACTACTTACGCAATATACTTGGTGGAATGTATTTAAGCATTACAAACATGGGGTGGTTTATGAAGTGAGAGTACCCTCTGGACATGGGGCTAGGTGGAGTACTAACGGAACGATATTCATTGGTTTTTTGGAGCCGTTTATTGAAACATAAAAAAACCGAATGATAAAGGTATCATCCGGTCTTGAAAAGAATATATTAGAAGCTAAAAGCTACATTTTCTTCAATAATAATTGACCAATTTCAGGATCAGCCATAATAGACTTAAGACTAGGATTGCTTGAGCTTACCAAGTCTTGGGCTGCAATCAAACGCATATCGTTTGGTAGGAAATCCATTTTCAGAAATTTCTTGATGTTGTCGATTTGCCCAGGCTTAAACTTAGAATCAGTAATAGTTAAGTAGTTAATAAGACGAGTACAAATTACCGAAAGTATATCTACCCGCTTAGTTTTTTGATCTACTAGTCCTTTGATTTTTTGATAAACTTCTTTTTCAAAGCTCTTGGTATTAATAATTTCTTCAGGAGTAATGAGCTTAGATAAGTCATTGTTTAAGAAAGCCATAAAAGAAGTTACAGTATTGCTATCAAGACAAGCATCCGCTAACATTTTCACCAAACCTAACTCCTTTTTCAAATCCTTGATGTGGGCAATGTTTTCGAAAAACTGCACTAGAGTTCTTGGAGTAGTCCTTTCACCCGTTACAGCTTCTGGATAAGTTAATACAAAGCTTATTCCTCGTGGATCAACACCATTTTGCTCTGCCCAAAGTGCCCATTTCTTCACATCAAAAGTAAGCGTGATGTGCATCATTCGAGTAAGCATTGCAAAGTCCATAGGAGTTACAGAATAATCTCCTCCATCAGGGTTTGCGGTTAATATAATGTGCCAGTGAGCGGGTAGCTTCCAACTTACCAATTCATAATTTTGCAATAACTGCATGATCCCTCGTAGAATCCGGTCATCTGCACGATTTACATCATCAATCAATAAAATACCTGGACCTTCTTCGCGGGGCACCCAATCAGGTGGGATAAACACTGTTGAATTATCTTTATCAGAAGCATTGTTTTCAGTGATGGCAGGCATACCCAGCAAGTCTCCCATTTCTTCAAATTGTGCTGGCGCGATGTAAGTAAACTTATAACCGTTTTCTTTGGCGAAGTTTTCTACAGTTTGAGTTTTTCCAATACCGTGTTCACCCCAAATACAAATAGGGGTTTTTAACCTATTGTTGTTTTCGGCTATTTCATTGGTAGTCAAAGTGTGTTTAATGAAGTTTATGAGTTCTTCTGTATTACACTTGGTACCATAATATATATAGCTATTGTTTTTCATGTATTAAATTATGAAATGGTTTTGCCGTATAATTAAAGTGTTCTTTAAATTTCAAAGTTACACTTTTATACATACAAAGAAAATAACTATTAAGTTATATTTTTTCGCAAAAAAAGGAGGGAAATATGGAGAGGAAAGGTAGAAATGTGAGGGTTATTGCACAAGATTTACTTTGTAATAAGTCACAGGCAAAAATGTGAACTTACTTATTATACAATAACCCTTGAACTTGTAGTTGTGAAATATTTACTACTTGAAAACCAAATGCTTTTTACCTTGAATTAGTTTGCCACAACAGCTGCAAACAAAAGGATTCTGGAGGTGATCAGCCATTTCGTTTTTATCAAAAGTAATTTGTTCGTTTGGTTTTAGATCATGTTTAGCAATGACCTTACGCCCAATAACCGATGCAGAAGGTGAGCAGTTATGATTGATAAACTGTGCGTATGCATCTTCAATATGTTTATGCTGACTAATCTGTACAGAAGTAGGAGTGGGGTGTGCTTTGATTGGACCTCTTAATTCAAATAATAATTCTCCCTTTTTATAAACTTGTGTGGTGTAAATACCTGTTTTCCCGTTATGTTGTACAAGCTTCATAATGTTCTAATATGTTTTAATTGGCTGTTTTAAATAAAACCTCTGAGGTAGGTGTATTAATGCTGATGTGCCAGGAAAATATCCATATCTTTTTTAGTAATATGAATAGGATATGTGAAAGAGCCAAGATACTCTTTTCCTTCACCCATTTTTCTCATATTTAAGCTAACCAAGCGACTAATACGATAGGCCATAGCATCTACTTCTGCAATCATCATATTTTGCTCACTCTGGAAAGCATAACCAGCACATTCTTTCAATAATCGCTTAAATATGTGGTGGGTCTTTAAACTAGTATTAGAACGCTTCAATACATGCTTGTTGATGGCAAAACGCCCTAAATGCCAGAAATCTTTGGTGGGTACATTGGCATCTTCGAAATATTGTTTTAAATCGTAGCCAAACTCGGTTTGAATAGGGAATTTCAACGATGGAGACATCTTGGTTACTTTTGCGCTGCCTAAAAACTCTCCATCTGAATTTTTGATGCCTACATAAAATGATTGACCAAACTGAGTTTTGTCCTCATCAATCATATATTGTAGTTCGTCGTTTACAGGCTCCCAACCATCTCTTTTCTGGTAATTATCTACATAAACATCAAACACAAATTCTGAAAACTTTTCCAACTCATTAGCTCCCACGCGCCAAACCTCCAAATTATCTAGTTTGCCAATAAGCTGACTGTGTTCTAGCTCCTGATTTTTTGCAACTAAATTCTCTTGTGAATACATTTTAAACTCAAATTATCAGTTTTTCTAAAAAAAAATTAAACTTTCTGAAACCTTTATTTTTCCTTACCGTATTAAAACTTGTATAACTAGCACTATATACTTTGTTTCGTTTGCAAAGGTAAGTAAAAACCTTCGTTAATTAAGTTTAATTTAGAGCTTATCTTACATGATATGACTTTTTTTATAAACTGTCATTTTTGCCCTTCCTAAGAAAACCAAAAAATCTAGTTTTTCCTCTCTTAATTACACTCAACTAATCAAAATACTCTTTTTGATTTTTTTTTGTGCCTAAAAAAAGTGCGTACTAAAAAAATGCTATTTGTAAAACAAGGCGTTAAATGTGAGGATTAAACAATTGTATCTTATATCTTACATTTATCTTGAAGATAAAAAATAGGATTTAGGAAACGTTTTTACTTTAATTCCGTTGGAGAGCGAGAATAAAATATTTGTTACAATGGCAGAGGCCAAATGAGAGCCAACAACCAACTGAGGAGGGCTTATGATAGAAGAATATTTGGTGTAATCTTCAAGAAAGTTCTCAAACCAATCTAGTTTTGCCACTTTCTTTTTTTTGTATTTTTTAATGAAATCTTTGATCAATGTGAGCTCATAGCGAGCATTCTTTTTTGATTTGATGGGCATTAAGTTACTATTAGGAGTAATGACATAGGCCGCACCAGCCCAACCAAAATTGAAAGGGTGTACAATCGGTTTTTTATATTTTTGGCAAATCTTATCGAAAAGAAGGGAGTTAGCCGCAATATCGAAATCAATAGCATTGATTGCTATGTCACACTTTTGAATAAAATTCGCCATGTTTTCCGGAGTCAGGAAAAGCCGATGGGTTTCAATTTGTGCTTTGGGATTAATGCTCAAGAGGCGTTGTTTGATCGCGTTAACCTTACTGACACCAACATTATCAGCAATATAATTTTGTCGGTTAAGGTTAGATTTTTCTACTTCGTCTCCATCAATAAGAATAAACTTCTCGAAGCCAATTCTAAGTGCTGCCTCTGCAATAACACTCCCCAAACCTACCCCGGCAAAAAGAATTGTAGTATTCCTTATATTTTTTTGTTGCTTGGGAGTAATATACAATACATTCTTGTGATATTGTTCGTGGAGACTTCTAAGATTGTCTAATTCTTTGATCAATGATTGGTTCATATCGAGCTTGGAATGGCTATTTTGATTCACTATTAAAATCTTGAGTTACTCATTACATTGCATCTATTTGTGCAATATGAGTTGCATAGCATGGTTTTAGTATTATGAGCGTAGTTTTTTATTAACTCTTATGGTAATTGGGTAAAGGGTTTTGGGTAAGCCATCGGTGCATATCTTCTCCAGTAATGATTACAGGATATGTAGGACTACCTAAACATTGCCTTAAATTGCCCACTACTTGCATATTAAGGCCCAGACTATGAAAAATTTCATAGATAAGAACGTCAGATTCGGCAATCATCAAATTATTTGGGTGATGGTTGATTACGCCTAATGAATGAATGAGTAAATATCTAAACATTTGGCGTGAAGTGACAGGTAGCTTTTGACTCCTTAATGTGTTAGAGTCAATAGCCAATCGGCCTAAATGCCAAACTTCATTAACTTTTAATCCCTTTTCTTGGATAATTTCGTCAAGGTTTACTTCAAATTCATATTCAATGGGAAAAATAACTCCCTCTTCTTTACGAGTGGCCTTGATGGTTCCGAGTATTTGCTTTTGTTCGTTTCTGTAACCAAAATATACTGAGCTTTGAAATTGCTCCTGGTCACTTTGTTGCATCTTATAAAGATCGTGTACTGTGGGATACCATTGATATTTTTTAAAATAATGGTAAGCATACATGTCAAATACGAATTGTGAAAATGTAGCAAGATTGTTTTGACCAATCTGATACAGTGTTACAGAATCATGAGCAGCAATGGGAAGATCCTGCTTAGGTTGATTTAAGAACATAGTTATCTGTTGAAAATTTGTGGTTAATCAAAATGCCTTAGTTTTGAGTAATTAATTACCCAATTTTATTATTTAGATTTTTAACCAACTTTCCTTTAAAAATATACTTTTAACGTTTTGCATAAAATAAATGTTTTGCTTTTGAGGGGTATTTGAAGATAAAAGAAGTTAAATATTTATGGTCAATTATAATAAAAAATTGTATCAAAAACGAACGTAAGTGTTCTGATTGGTACAGTTTAGTATAATCGTGTAATTACTAAGATGTTGAGTATCAAAATTTTATGCGGAAGGATTTATTTTTGCCTATTGGTTCGCTAAAATAAACATGTAACCTGAAATTCTATGTTAAAAAATTATATAGTAATTGCAATTCGTAATATGTGGAAGCACAAATTTTATACGGTGCTCAATATTTTAGGACTTGCATTAGGCTTAAGTACTTTTTTAATCATTGTGTTGTATCTGTTTGATGAAGGTAATTATGATCACTTTCATAAAGACTCAGGCCAAATTTACCGAGTAACCCAAACAAATATATGGAGTAAAGATGCCAGCGATCGTTTAGATGCATTGGGGCCATCTGTTGCTAAAATTTTAACTGATCTGCCGGAGGTAAAACAAGCCTGTAGGGTTCACCCTAATGGGGATTATCTTGGCACCTATGAAAATAAAACGAGCCAGATAGTAAAGGCTTTTGATGAAAAAAAAGTAGTAGCAGTAGATTCTAACTTTTTTAGCCTCTTTTCATTCCCCCTGCGAAAAGGAAATCCCCAAGAAGTATTGAATAAACCCAATCAAATAGTAATGAGCGAGCAAGCTGCTCGAAAGTATTTCGGGAGTCAAACAGCGATAGGAAAAACAATTAAGTTAAGTAAAGGAAAACAAGAACAATCGTTTTTGGTGACAGGGGTTGTAGACAATAAGTCAGGGGAATCACATATTGACTTTGATATGTTAATTTCTATGTCCTCTCTTCCAGAGGTTAAGAAAAGAGATTGGGTATGGATATGGACGACTTTTGTAACCTATGTGAAACTAGAAGAGAAGGCGTCATTGACAAGCCTTCAGGATAAATTAAAGTATCTACCCGAAAATCACGCGCAAGCTGCTATCAAACGACTTTATGGGCAGACTTATAATGATTTTATTAGCGAATATAAACCTTGGCATTTGTATGCACAACCACTAAAAGAGGTATACTTGAACTCCTCAGAAGCGATGAATCGCTTGGGAACTCAAGGCGATATTCGGTATTATTATGTGTTTTTGGCCGTGGGTATGATTGTTATATTATTGTCTTGTATCAATTTTATGAACCTGGCAACAGCCAGGGCCACCCAACGAGCCAAAGAAGTAGGTATAAGAAAAGTATTGGGATCTTATCGCAGGACTTTGGTAGGGCAGTTTTTATGTGAGGCACTTCTATTTGCTTTTTTGGGAACTATACTGGCCTTGGGTAGCATTGAGATTTGGCTCAAGTTTTTTAACCAAATTGCGGATAAGGACTTGAGTCTTATCACTTTTCTTAAGCCTCAATTTATTGCGTTAATCATTTCTTTGCCTTTTATAATTGGATTTATGGCAGGGCTTTACCCCGCATTTTACCTGACAAGGTTTCGCCCTACCGATGCATTGAAAGGCAAGATGGGTAGAGGTAAAAAAGGCAAGATATTGAGAAATGGCTTAGTAGTGATGCAATTTAGTATCTCTAGTATTTTAATTGTGGCTTCATTGGTGCTCTTTCAGCAATTAAAGTCTTGGCAAAACAAAAAGTTGGGTTTTGATCACAAGAAATTAATAGTTATTCCAAAGGTTGAAAGATTAGGTAACCAGGCCAATACCTTCCAACAAAAATTATTGCAGCATACCAATATTACCAAAGCTGGATTTTCTGATGTAACACCACCCAATGCCTGGATGCAGGATTACTTGCGTGAGGATAAAACAGATGCAGTGAAGGTACCCTTTAACATGATTAATGCGAATGCAGATTATTTGGATATGCTATCATTGGAAGTAGTGCAGGGTAGGGTGTTTTCTAAAAAGTTTGCCACTGATTCGAATGCTGTAATTATTAATGAGGCTGCTGCCAGAATGTTGGGTTGGCAAATGAATGAGGCGATTGGCAAGAAACTGTTTTATGAAGGTTCGGGTGGGGTTAGTTTTAAAGTGATAGGAGTGCTGAAGGATTTTCATTTTACTTCCTTACATCAGAATATTGCACCATTTGCTTTCTTTTATCTAGGTTCTAAGATGTTTAGCTTTGACCATCGCTATTTGACTTTTAAGGTAAATAGAATGAAGGATGCCTCAGATGTGTTGAGTTATGTGGAACAAACCTGGAAGAAGATGGCACCTTCATTGCCTTTTGAATACCAGTTTTTAGACCAACTGTTTATGAAAACCTATAAGTCAGAACAACGGACTTCAAACATATTGATGGTATTTACGGGACTGGCATTGTTTATAGCGGGCTTAGGTTTGGTCGGATTGGCTACTTTTTCGGCAGAGAGAAGGAGTAAAGAGATTGGCGTACGGAAGGTGTTGGGAGCGAGTGTATTACAAATTTTTGCCTTGCTATCTAAGGAATACATTCGTTTGATTGGCCTTTCATTGTTGATTTCTATTCCAGTTGCTTACTATATTATGCAACATTGGTTGCAGAACTTTACTTATAGAATAAGTATTGGGTGGCAGAGTTTTGCCTGGACTGCATTGATTGCATTGATAGTAGCTGGAATCGCAGTGATGTATCAATCGTTGAGAGCTGCATTTGTCAATCCAATTGAATCGTTACGTGATGAATAAAATATAGAAAATGATGGTATTTGAGGCCCCTTTGCATTAGGCAAAGGGGTTTTTTATTTGTTGACTTTTTAAGTAATTTAGCTTTCTATTGAAAAAAACTTGACTTATGAAAGCAGCAATTTACAATTATCGTGTTTGGGTTGAAGAGGTTGAACCATCAGTGCTAAGAGAATCGTTTAATACTATATTGACAGAAAGTGGTTTTACGGTATTGAATTTTATGGAGCATTTTTTTGAGCCTCAAGGTTATACCGCTATTTGGTTATTGGGCGAAAGCCACTTTGCGCTTCATACCTTTCCAGAAGAAAACAAGACGTATATTGAGCTTAGTAGCTGTAATGAATCTATGTATGATTCTTTTATTTTAAAGTTAAAATTGCCTGTGGTTGAGCAGACATGATTTACATTTGTGTTTAGCCATTAAGTACCACCTTTATCCTCACCACTATTTATATTTACTTCCTCTTTGAGTGACTGGTATTAGCGTTATAGCTTGATTTAGTTATAAATACCTATTGTAGTCCAACAAAATGTTTGATAATTTCAAATAGAAAAGTGAACTACTTGTTGCATTCTTTGAAAACTTTTAGGCTTAAAAGAACTTCGCGAATAAAGTGATTAATTGTAATCCCTTATCAAGTAATTTCTCCGAAATGAGGAAAAATTTGAAACTAAACAAATAGTATATTAGTTGCTAATCGAAGAAGTTGAATAAAAGGTTATTCGAGGAGTAGGTAGTCAGGATCATTACTGTTATAAAGATCCTATCTATCACTTTGGTAAAATATCATTTTGTTGAAATAGAGATTAGAATATTAAAACTTCTACACTTCAATTAGACTTGCATTCTAGATGAATATTACGCTAGCCTATCGTTTAAAAATGAATAATGATTATGCAGGACAAGGAAGATAATCAGAAATTAGATGATGTTGATGAAAAAGATTTTTTGAAGCAATTTTTTTTAACAGATATAGGATATGAGCTCCGAACCCCTATGTCTGCCATTTTGGGCTTTTCTAGCCTACTCATGCAATCAGAATTAAATGATACTCAATATAAATTTACCCAATCTATTTATGAAGCCGCTGATAACTTATTAACAATTATTAATGATATTTTAGATTATGCCAAGGTAGAATCCAATGCATTGCAGGTAGATGCAGTAGACTTTAATTTAAGGGAGCTGGTATTGGGCATTAAGAATCGTATGGAGCGAAACGGTCGCCATAGGCAAGTGAATATTTCTACAAATATAGATGAGCAATTACCTGATTTTTTAAAGAGTGACCCCGCGCGAGTTGAACAGATTATCACACATTTGATGAATTTGGTAGTGAAGTTTTCGGTGCAACAAAACATTTTAATGCATGTTTGTTTGTTAAGCTATAAGGAGGGAGTAGTCAAAGTTCGTTTTGAGCTTGGTTATATGGAAGGAACAAACTCTCCTTTGGATAGCTTATACGAAATCTTTAATACTTCCGATAAATCAAACGTAATCAGTTTTGTGCAGCACTTTGGAGATACCGGCTTTAGTTTTTATATCATCAAAAGGATGATGGAGTTGCTCAATGGCAAACTGTCTATTGAGCAAGCAGAAGGGAAAGCAAAATTTGTATGTGATTTTGCTTTTTCTGTGGGTAAATCGGTTGCATCCATTGTAAACAATCAACAAGGACTAAAGGGTTTGAAAGTACTCCTGTGTGAAGATAATATTTTGAGTCAGGAATTAACTAAAGAGATATTAAAAAGGCTTGGTTGTAAGGTGACTATTGCCGATAACGGCCAACAAGGAATTGAAATATTGCAGAACAATGAGGTTACGTTTGACTGTGTGTTGATGGATATTCAAATGCCAATGATGGATGGAATAGAAGCCACTAAAAAAATTCGAGCTCTGAATGCCTCTATAAGCCGTATTCCAGTGATTGCCCTGACCGCTAAAAGTGTAAACGATGAAAAATCTCAATATGTGAGTGCAGGTATCAACGATTATTTGGCTAAGCCATTTACTCCTGCTGAAATTAGCCAAAAAATACTTCAACACTTACCTAATCAAACTTATATGGATACTGCTACTACTACCCAAAACAAACACTATCAGCGAAGATCTCATACTTTATTTGACCTAAATTTCTTGAAAGATGCCTTTGGTGACAATCCGGCAATTTTTAAGGAGTTATTACAGGTATTAGCCAATCAATTTTTACAGTTCAAAAGAGCCGCAAAGACTGCTTTACCGCTCAAAGACTGGAAGATGCTTGCTCAGGCAGCTCAAGTGATTAAAGTCAATTTGGTAGCCTTTGGGTTAAAATCTTTAGAAAATAAAGTAACTTTGATAGAACAATACGCTCATAAGCAAGAAAATCTGAACCAAATACCAGAGTTGATTAGGGATTGTGAAGAAATTTTTGCTGGGGCAATCAAAGAGCTAAATTCGTTATTAGAAGATGGAAACCTTACTGAAGGACAACATTTATTTAGTGGAAGCTAATGTAGAGGATGCTGAAACGCTGGCTGATTTGCAGTGTGCAATGGCTTGGGAAACCGAAGAATATAAACTGGATAAAACGACAGTGTTGAAAGGTCTCAAGGCATTGTTTGAAGATACAGCCAAAGGGAAATATTATAAACTGGTATGCAAAGAGGACATTGTAGGATGTATGCTGAATACCTTTGAATGGTCAGAGTGGCGTAATGGTTACATTCTATGGATTCAGTCCCTGTATATTGTTCCTTCTTTTCGTGGTAAGGGACTTTTTAAACGAACGTATCAATATTTGCAAAATTTGGTAAATGCTTCAGATGATTTACAAGGGATTCGCCTTTATGTAGACAAAACCAATGTAAAAGCCACCAAAACTTATGAAGCGATAGGAATGAACGGGGAGCATTATCATTTTTTTGAGTGGATGCAATAAGGGAGGAAACTTGTAAGCAGCACATAAAAAAACATTCAGCCAATACAATGACTGAATGTTTGAAATTACATATCTAAAAAAATATTAATACAAGTTCATTAATCTAAGCTATACTTGCCTTTGCTGATCATTAAGTCAGCAACACGACGACGAGCCGCTTTGGTATTGTAAGCTTCGGTACGGGTAAAACCTTTCAAAGCACCCAACAAGTTTTTGTACATGTCGCCCTCAGTAAAAGCACTAATGGCTTGTTTACCTGATAATAAAATACTATCAGCAGTATCATGTAAAAAGATATGGGTAAGGTCAAGCTGAGTTTGACAAGCATCTGCACCTTTACGAGCTACTAATTTTTCGGTTCTTAGTAAAGCCGATTCTGCAGCGTAAATGTTCATCAACATATCTGCTAAATGAATCATTACTTCCTGCTCATCGTTAAAAGCAGTGCCTAAGGTTTGTACTGCTGCGCCTGCGGTGATCAATAACGCTTTCTTATAATGCTTGATCAAGGCTTTTTCGTAGGCAAAGTCAGTACCTTGAGCAGGTAACTCTGGACGCGTACCGCTCATCAACTCTTTTTGCACCTCCATCGCAGCACTCATTACGTCAAGCTCTCCTTTCATACTACGTTTGATGATGGTACCAATAGATAAAATACGGTTGATCTCATTGGTTCCTTCAAAAATACGGTTGATACGAGAATCGCGGTAGCAGCGATCAGCAGGAGCATCGGCTGAATAACCCATTCCTCCAAATACTTGTACTGTCTCATCTACTACGTAATCCAAGGTTTCGGAACCAAAAACTTTTAGCAAAGCACACTCAATAGCAAATTGCTCAAAGCTTTTGAGTTTGGCTTCTGATTCCTCTACACCATTGGCAATCATAGCCTCAATGCTATCATCAATGTTTTGTCCAGCACGGTACATAGCCGATTCAGTTGCATATAGTCTTACGGCTTGCTGCCCCAACTTGTGCTTGATTGCGCCAAAGTTAGCAATGGCAGTACCAAATTGTTTACGTTCGTTGGCATATTTGATCGCGTGATTCAATGCTTCGCGAGCACCTCCGTGGGTAGAAGCACACAACTTAATACGACCAATATTTAAGATGTTTACTGCGATTTTAAAGCCGTTTTCACGGGTAGATAGCATATTTTCTACTGGAACTTTACAGTCGTTGAAAAAGACCTGACGAGTGTCCGAGCCTTTGATTCCCATCTTGGCTTCGGGAGCATTCATGGTGATTCCACCAAAATCTTTTTCTATGATAAAAGCAGTTAATTTTTTATCGTCATCTATTTTGGCAAATACAATGAATATATCTGCAAAACCACCATTAGTGATCCACATTTTTTGTCCATTGATGATATAATGTTTGCCATCTTCGCTCAATACCGCCTTGGCTTTACCAGAATTAGCATCTGATCCTGAATCAGGTTCAGTTAGACAATAGCAAGCTTTCCATTCGCCAGTGGCTAACTTGGGCAGATACTTGGCTTTTTGGGCTTCGTTGCCATAATATTGGATCGGCAAAGTACCAATACCAGTATGGGCCGACAATGCTACCACAAATGAGTGCCCATGTCCGGTGTAGTCAGTTACCAACATAGATGAGTTGAAGTCCATCTCAAAACCGCCGTATGCCTCGGGTACTCCAGTACCCAGTAACCCTAATTCTCCAGCTTTGTCAAGCAAACTGCTCATAAACGCCGGGTCTTTACCTTCATCTATTTCTTCTAAGCGAGGAACGATTTCTTTTTCTATGAAATCTTCGCAGGTTTTGGCCATCATTCGTTGTTCTTCGGTAAAGTCTTCGGGAATAAAAATTTGGTCGGCCGATGTATCTTTGATGAGAAATTCCCCACCCTTAACAAGTTCTTTATTAGCAGTAGCTTCCATATTTTATATTGGGTATGTTTTTTTGAGAATATTTTCTGATATGCTTATTACCTATTACTAAAACAAATATATTGAATAATTGTTATGCGTGCATACTATTTAGGTGAAAATATTCTATGGTGTTTTTGTATAATTCGTATATAGTTGGACTATTTTTTTAAAGAATGTAAAACTTTGTAGAAGTAAAGGCAAAAAAAAGCCCTGCTAAAACAGCAAGGCAATGTTTATGAAAATAGGGTGTGAATAGTAATTCCTTGGTTAAATCTTCTACAAGAAGCTTATCTTCGTCGTTTTTTGGGCTTATATGCTTTGTAAATAAATATTTGAGTTTCACGGCGATCTTTGAGCGATAATATCAATTTTTTGGACGAAATCTTCAAAATATCAAATGCTTGCTCTGTTTCCTTGCCACTCTCTTTGGCAATAATCACCAGCTTTTTTTGTTTATCTTCAAAACGCCATTTGTTCCGTTTGGTAGTGCGTCCCTTGGGGGTACTAATGCGAACGTTGTAGTTGCCATTGGGGCGAAACTCCAAAATGGTAAGAATTCCAGACCGTTGTTGGCGCTCCAGCATTTTATCTGAAATAGCCTTGCCGTTTACTTCCATGCCCGTCATAATCCACTGACGAGATAAAAGCTTGGTGCGGTCTTTTGCCATCCAGGTAAAGCTCATTGTAAGTAGACCAGCAACTAGTAGGAGTCCGAGATAGTTTTTGTATTGATTTGTATACATTTTATTCAATTTTATAACACCTGTTTTTTACAATTTATAAACTGCCTAAGCAATCATTTATTGTATAAAACGAAGACCAGATACTGGAGGTTAACCTACCTTGAATGAAAAATTTTGTTCTTTTACTGCGCCATTGCCTGTGTTGTATACTCGCTCTACAAAACTCACTTGGTGATTATAGTCCATAAGCACAATGGCTGAAGAGCAAGTGCCATAAGTAGGGCTCTCGATAAACATAGAAGACAACATACGCTCTCTATCCATAGGCAAGCCAGTTTGTTGTACTCGATCATCACTAGGCTTGGTGGTATCCTGGAGGGTGTCCAGCAGGGTTTGGGTGCTAAAATCGGCTTGTTGGATAATCTCAGTAAACTTGGTTTTGAGGCGATTTACTTTGAACCAATCTGAATCGAGCAAGGCATTGCTCAAGCCATAAATACCTGGTTCTAGTTTGCGAATTTTGTGTTCATAATTTGATAAGTAATAGATTTCTTCGGGAGTGCCAGCCAATAAATTAAAACCATTATAAGCATCTATATTGCCGAAAATATTCTCCAGATAAGGTTGAGGAGCTTCCAACCCTTGTAAGTAATCCAGGGTAAGCTGGCCTCGGGAAGGGGCCTGAGATTTGATGTTCTCGATGTCGCGATAGTTGGTGAGGGCGGTAAAACGACCATTTTTATTGATCCCCATCCAGGTACCGCCTGCTTCCAGGTCTTTTCCAGCCAGTACATTTGGGGCATTATCCCAGTATTGGGCAGGCGCAGTATTTCTTTTATAAAATTCATCGCGATTGCTCGCAAATATCAGTTTGTATTGAGGATGAGTCTTCCAGGCAAATGTCAATAAACACATATATCAGTAGTGAATGATTAATAATAATTGCTCAAATTTAAGAAAAGTGTTTATGGAACAACTACCTGGAAGAAAATGTTCAAATTGAAAAAGGCTGATGTAGTATCTATTGAATGTTATCTACATCAACCAATATCCTATCTATACTTGACTAAATGTGAGGTAATGACGAGGCAGATTGATTTTCTTTTCCTCCATACGATCGCCCCCAATGAGAAATAACGCTACATATTGAGGTGGAACTAAAGCTTCAAGTGCAGCCTTGATACGTGCCAGCTTTTCGTGTATAGAATTGTTCCGACGGTCGACCAATTGCTCAATGCTTTGTTGCATTTGTTGAAAATTGACCCGACGGCTGATCTTCTTGTAAATTTCCAACAGTTTTTCCTTGTAATCTATCAAATCATACAAGCTAATGCCTGGCTCATGGTCCAGAAATAATACATACAAGCTTTTACACAAAGGGGTGAGCTTGATCTCTTGTCGGGAATGATCGGCAAATGTGAGCCAAAAACGATAACGATCGTCAATGAATAAATGAGGGCATACCTGATGAGGGGTGTTGCGAATGTTGCCTAATGTGGCCAATTTGGGCCTGGATTGAAAATTTTTCATTATTGTAGGAATTTTGTGAGTGAACTTTTTTTGAACCTGCGTTGCAAAATTCCGCCATAAAAATCGGAAATGTAAGCGCAAAAGTGCGGATATCGAAATATCCGCACTTTTGCCGAGGGAGTAGGTATATTTACTAGGTTTAGTGAGTGGGTAGGATAAAAAAATGCTTATCTACTAAATAGATAAGCATTGTGGCAGCATTCATACGTTAAAGTGAAGTTTAAACTTCATCCTCGTCATCTTCAAAATCTGCTTCGCCAAAATACACCTTGGTAGCATCAGATTTTGCTTGTTCTGGGGTAATGAAGTCCATTGGATTGGCTCCTTTCATTCTGGATAAAACCCCTTCAACTCTTGAGTAATAAAATTGATGCGTACCCATTAAAATAGTATATAGATTTTACTAAAAGGGATATAGTGATGAGGTAGTATGATTTCTTTCCTCGTTCTGACGGTTGCTAATCAACCAAGGCTACTAGCCAGGTATCTGAGAGTCAGAAAATGACCAAACTTAGTATAATCCTAATAAAAATAAAATGATGTGGGTAATTGGATATATGTCAAAATATGTCTTAGTTCGCGCACTAATTATCTAAATTATTTAATTACACTTACGAAGTTATTAAGTCTTTTATTCGCCAATTAGAAAATATTTTTTTGGTGATTATTATGGCTTCTTGAAAAAGTCCTGAATAGTGATCAACATAATATATTCAACGAGAATGCTGCCTGCTTAGGAACAATGTTCCTTCATCATAAAACATGAAATTAGAATTTTTTATTAACTAATATAGTCTTTCACATAAAGCAATGTTGTAAAACAACAGAAGGATTAGTTTGGTAGACATTGAAAGATAATGGTTTTTTGTTCGTGAAAATTTAGGTAGAGCTCGTGGTGGGTAAAAGCCAGAATGACTTCCCTTAACCTAATTTTTAATGCAACGAACCACAAACGCAAAGTTTTTACTAGCTTTGCTCATGATTACCGCATGCTTTATAAGCATAGGTTCGGCTCAGGATAGAGACATCCGAGAAGACCGAGCCTCCGACCGAGTAGAATACGAGCGAGCCATGCTCGTAAACCCAAAAACAGGTAGAATCCCAGATGATATTCATCGAAAAAGTCTGGAGTTTATTTATTCACCTAAGTCACATTTACAACCTCGTTTTCATAAATCGTCTCGAGCTGGTGTGCTCGCCGCTGGTACCCAGTGGGTGCAGCGAGGACCTTACAATGTAGGAGGACGTACCCGAGCTCTGGCCATTGATAAAATGGATGAAAACATTATTTTAGCTGGAGGAGTTTCGGGTGGAATGTGGCGCTCAAACAATGGTGGCGCTAGTTGGACCAAAGTGACTGGGGCCTCTCAAAACCATAGTGTAACCGCCATTGCCCAAGACCCTCAAAATCCTACTACCTGGTATTATTCAGCAGGTGAGGGGAGTGGTAACTCTGCTTCGGCTTCATTTTCAGCACCTTTTGTGGGTAATGGAATCTACAAATCGACTGACAATGGTCTTACCTGGGTATTGTTGAATAGTACCGCTTCTGGTGAGAACGAAACTGATAACCCATTCCGTATTACCTGGAACATTCAGGTACACCCAACTAATGGAGATATTTATGTAGCAAATGCCCGTCAGTATGCTAATGGACAAAGTGGTATTTGGCGTTCTACCGATGGTGGAACTACCTGGCAAGTGGTACTAGACGGTGGCAGTGCGGTGTATTCAGATGTGGTAGTAGATGCTCAAGGAGTTTTGTACGCTACTATCTCTAGTACAGGTACTAATGAAGGTATTTTCCGTTCAGTAGATGGAATCAATTGGATAAATATTAACCCTGGTTTTTTGCCCACCACTTATAACCGCATTGTAATGGATGTGGCTCCTTCTAACCAGAATGTAGTGTATTTCTTTGCGGCAGCATCTGGTGGTCCTAATGGTCATAGTTTTTATAAATATACTTATACGCCAGGACAAGGTAATGGCGACGGAACCGATGGTAATGGAGGTACTTGGGAAGATCGTTCGACCAATTTGCCCGCTGGAGGAGGAACCACCGCTGGGGGACTTACCCAAGTAAACTATAATCAATATGTAAAAGTAAAACCAGACGATGAAAACGTAGTATTTATTGGTAGTACCAATATGTATCGTTCTACCGATGGTTTTGCTTCTACTGGTAATTCTACTTGGATTGGTGGCTACCATACTACTAACTTCTTTTATCCTGGACACCATCCTGATAACCACAGTTTGGTTTTCTTTGCCTCAAATCCCAACCGAATGATCAGTGGCCACGATGGAGGAGTAAGTATCACTGAGGATAACATGGCTGTAGGTGGGGTACACCCCGTAGACTGGACTTATTTGAACAATGGCTACTATACTACACAAGTATATGGAATGGACATTGATCCTAAAACTGCAGGTGACCCTCGCTTGAGTGCTGGTTTTCAGGATAATGGTAAGTGGACTACCCATAGTTTTTCAGGAACCTCGCCTTGGAAGCAGGAGAATTTTTTTGGAGATGGAGCATATACTGCCATTGTTCCTGGCCAGGATATTCGCTTTTTTAGTAACCAAAACGGGTTTATGTTTAGGGTAACTGGAAATGATCCAGAAAACCCAACCAGTGCCGTGTTGCTTCGGCCAAATGCCTTTGGATTCTTGTTTGTAACTCCTTACATACTTGATCCAAATGATTCAAACACGATGTATTTCTTGGCAGGTGCCAATATTTACCGAAACAACAATATCTTATATACCAATACTTTAGACAGTTGGGAAAGGCTTTCAACTGCCAATGTAGGGGCTACAATTACGGCGATTAGTGCCTCAGAAGATAACCCTAAACACCGCGTATATTATGGAACCAACAACGGACGGGTGTATCGTTTAGATAATGCAAAAACAGGAGACCCAGTGCGTACCGATGTATGGACAGGTAAGGGCTTTCCAGTAGGGGCTTATGTAAGCAACATTGCGATTGATCCTACCGATGCCAACAAGGTTTTTGTCGTATTTTCTAACTATGGTATCCAAAGCGTATTTTATTCAGAAGATGCGGGAGCCAACTGGACCCACGTATCGGGTAACCTGGAAGAAAATCAAGACGGTACCGGAAACGGCCCTTCTACTCGTTGGATGCGGGTGCACGTCAAAGCGGATGGCTCTAAGGTATATTTGATAGGTACCAGTGTAGGTCTGTATAGCACCAATCAAATTAATGGAGCGGCTACCGACTGGATGCAAGAGGGAACCAGCGCCATTGGTAATGTACCTGTAGTTATGATTAAGTCGCGTACTTCGGATGGTTTGGTAGCTTTGGGTACCCATGGTACAGGCTTGTTTAGTGGATACATTGGTGCACCTACTACCCCCACAATTGCGAATATAAGCCCTATGAATGGCGAAGTGAATAGTGAAGTAGTGATCAACGGGACCATGTTTAGTGCGACCCCGACTGATAACGTAGTAAAATTTAATGGGGTAGCGGCTACCGTAACTTCTGCAAATATGAATAACTTGACCGTAACCGTGCCAAGTGGAGCTACTACTGGAAAGATTACGGTAGAAGTAAATGGGCAAACGCTCACCAGTGATGAGGACTTTACAGTAGTACCTGCGATTCAAAATTACCCTTATGTCACTAGCTTCGAGGGCGGTTTTAGTGGTTGGAAACAAGCTACTGATGATGGTTTCGATTGGTCGCTTACCAAGCAAGCTACTCCAAGTGCAGGTACTGGTCCTGTAAAAGCGAGCGAAGGCAACACATACTTGTATACTGAAATAGATCAGTTTAGTCAAGAGACCTTTGAATTAGAGCCTTTGAACCAAAATAAAACGGCTCGTTTGATTGGTCCTACCTTTGACTTAAGTAGTTTAAATACTCCTTATGTGTTCTTTGCCTATCATATGTTTGGAAGCAATATGGGAACCCTTACGCTGGAAGCCAGCACCGATGGCACTACCTGGCAATCGGTATGGTCTCAAACCGGCGATCAAGGGAACGAATGGAGAGTAGCCTCAGTGAACATTGCAGCCTATAAAAGTAGTAGTACTAAATTGCGTTTTGCTGCAACTGCTGGTGATGGTTCTGGCAGTGACATCGCCATAGATGCCATTACGATAGGAGAGGAAGGAGCCCCCGCAGTGGTTGGATTTACGCCCGAATTGGCCCTTGGTGGATTTACTAATGTAACTGTTCTAGGAGTTAATTTTGATTCCTTAAACGTGGGCAATAATAAAGTGTTCTTTAATGGCGTAGAAGGTACCATAAGTGAGGTAAAAGCTACCCAGATAACGGCAAAAGTACCAGCTACGGCCACTACTGGTAAAATTACTACCGAGGTAAATGGTAAAACTGGCTCGAGTGCTTCTCCATTGACCATCATTGCGCCTATTACTACCTTCCCTTATGCCGAAAGTTTTGAAAATGGCTTGGGCAAATGGTTACAGGCAGATAATGATGACATCGACTGGACGCGCAATTTAGGTAGCACTCCTTCTTCTGATACAGGACCAAGTGCCGCAGCTGATGGCAATTTTTACGTATATACCGAAGCAACTGGTAACTTCGATCGAGTAGCTTCCTTGTTGAGTGCTCCAATGGACATCAGTACGATGGATAACCCATTGGTTGCTTTCCAATACCATATGTTTGGTTCCAATATGGGAACCCTAAATTTAGAGATTTCTACAGATGGAACCAATTGGACTACCCTCTGGACTCAGAGTGGAGATCAGGGTGATGCCTGGCTAAGAGGAGGCGCTAGCTTAAGTGCTTATAAAGATTCGCTATTTGTATTACGTTTTGTAGGTACTACAGGTAGTGGTTTCCGAAGCGATATTAGCATTGATGATATCTTAGTACAAGAAGGACCAAGCATTACTAGTTTTACCCCAGCCAGTGGTAGAGTAGGTGATTTGGTAACGATTCAAGGGGAGAAGTTTGGCGCAGATAGTACGTCAAATACGGTAGAGTTTAATGGAAGACAAGCTACGATTGTTTCCTTTACTACTTCTCAGATTGTAGCCGAGGTGCCTAAAACGGCCACTACTGGAAAGATTACAGTAAGAGTAAATGGATTACCTGCGGAAAGTGCCACTGACTTTATTGTAATTCCGTCGGGCGATATACCCGAGATTACCGAAATTACTCCTATGGCAGGCGTTACAGGACAAACGGTTACCATAGAAGGTAGTGGATTTACTGCAAGTAAGGAGGACAATATCGTGAGTTTTAATGGCATAGAAGCCACTATAGATTCGGCTACTACTTCACTATTAGTGGTAACGGTACCTGTCAATGCAACTACTGGTAAGATTGAAATTATCAATGCTGGTGGCCAACAAGTAACGTCTGAGGATGACTTTGTGGTATATTGTATTTCAGGAGCCACCAATCCAGCTGACTCAAGAATTGACAGCGTAGGATTTGGTGATATTCAAAATGTAACCGATACTGCTTGTGCCATCTACAGTGATTTTACCAACGTATCTACCAAAGTTGTAGCAGGAGCTACTTATCCGCTTGGAGTAAAAGCAGGTACCTGTGGTGGAAACTTTTCTAAAATCGTAAAAGTGTTTATTGACTGGAACCAAGATGGTGATTTTGACGATGACAATGAATTGCTTGGAACAAGTACTGCTATTGTAGAACCAGGGGTTTTTGATACCCTAGTGACCATACCAGCTGATGCTAAGTTAGGTAAAACCAGAATGCGTATTGTGGCACGGGAAACTACTTTGCCTGATGTGGTGCAGTCTTGCGATTTATTTACCTGGGGAGAAACTGAGGATTATACCATAGAAGTTTTGCCTACTCCAGTATTAAAAACTTTCTATCCCAAAAAAGGAGTAGTAGGTACTCCAGTATTTGTGTTGGGCGAAGACTTGTTGCCATTCCCTGCTTCGGAAGCATACAAGCTAAAGTTTAACGGAGTAGCATCAACTATTAAGTTTCACAAGGATTTTAAAATTGTGACTCGGGTACCTGCTGGAGCCACTACGGGTAAAATTACCTTAGAATACAATGGAGTATTGTTGGCAACTACTGCTGATGACTTTGAGATTCCTGCTCCGGTAATTACCCGATTTACTCCTGGCAAAGGAGACATTGGAGATAGGGTGAGCATCATAGGACAAAACTTCTCTTTTAGTAAGGAAAATGTAGAAGTGACGTTTAACGGAGTAACGGCCGATGTTTTATTTGCTACTCCTAGGTTCCTAAAGGTAAGAGTGCCAGAAGGGGCTACGACTGGTAAAATTGGAGTAAATATAGGCGGACAGGAAGTGAAAAGTGCGAATGACTTCATCATTAACGATCCAAAAGTGCTCTCCTTCTATCCACGTCGTGGAGCAGTAGGAAGCCAGGTGATTGTGAAAGGTCGTAATTTTAATTCCTTAAGCAGTGTGGTAAGAATCAATGGCATTCAGGCTGAAATTAATGAAATTGATAGCCGCCGCATGAAAATCACTGTGCCTCAAGGAGCCACTACTGGGCTTATTTTGGTAGAAGCCAACGGTAAGTCGGCCCAAAGCCGCCGTAAGTTTAAAGTGATTGCGCCTACTGCCCCCAAAGCACCCGCTCGCTTGCGTGCTTCATTGGTAGATGACCAAGTGACTTTAAATTGGGAAGATCCTTCGTTGAATGCGGCTCGTTTTGAGATAGAGTGTTCAAATACCCCCAACAACGAAGGGGTGGCCAAAGTGGGCGAAGTAAGAAATGGGTCAAATACCTTGGTAGATGCTTCAGCGGACATTACGCAAAAGTATTATTATCGAGTACGGGCGATCAATTCCGTAGGAGCATCTCCTTACAGTCGTTGGGTGGCTTATGACCCCGATCGTCACGATATTGCGAGTCAATTGTTAGCTAAGAACATAAAAATTACCCCGAACCCCAATACCGGAAGATTTAACTTAGAAATCAAAGGAGGTAAAGCTACCTACATTCAAGTAAAGGTGGCTGATGTAAGAGGCTTTATTATGAAGACCTTACGGGTGAATGGTACTGAGGGTGTATATCCAATGGATCTTACTAACTTAAAGTATGGCACTTATACTTTGTGGATATCTACTGGTAGTGCCCGTACAAGTGTGAAATACGTGAAGCAATAAAATATTTGGTAATTAGATACTATAACAGCCGAATCCTATCAGGGTTCGGCTGTTTTGCTTTAGAATTAAATGTTATAAAATAACATTCGGTATTCTGTAAATAGTACTAATCCATCTTTGAATGATTTATTTATGGTAGGATTACCGCTGTTTTTTGAGAACTATTCATAAAAATATTTTTGCCAGGTAAGAAATTTAGCAACCTTGGCACTATGACAAAGCAATTAAGTATACTATTATCAATTCTTAGCCTGCTGCTGATTCTATACCATCAGTAGCAGGGGTGATACACGTATATCTAATTGTTAAGCAAAGACATTGTAAAACACCTCTACATCCCATAGAGGTGTTTTTTTATACCTGTATGGGAATGGCTTTATAGACTCCACCTCCTCTTTACATTGCTAAAATGTGCTTCCCATACAGGTATAAAAAAACACCTCTATGGGATGTAGAGGTGTTTTATAATGT
>DMXI01000264.1 GCA_003483885.1 Microscillaceae bacterium | reverse complement strand
AGAAGTTCACGCGCAGAAAAATGACTACAAGGGTCGTTGGAAAAAAGTCAACGGCTTTTTGGACAAGAACCTGCCCAAGTCGGCCCTCCAAGAAGTAGAGGGGATTTATAAACAAGCCCAAAAAGACAACAACTCAGCCCAGCTTGTCAAAGCCATTGTTCACAAGCTTAAATATGTGGTAATGGTGCAAGAAAATGACTTGGTAAAAAGCTTGAGTGACCTACAAACAGAGGTGAAAAATGCCAAATTCCCAGTAAAGCCCGTATTGCACTCTATGCTGGGGCAAATATACTGGCAATATTATCGCCAAAACCGCTACCGTTATCGAAATCGCACCGCATCTACCAAGGATTTCAAGCAAGCCGATCTGAACACTTGGGATTTACGCAAGATCACCGAAGAAACGATGCTTCAGTATAAGCTTTCGCTAGCCGATGCTGACAAACTCAAAAAGGTAAAAATAGATATTTATGACGATATCATCGTAAAAGGCAACAAAGCACAGCGTAAGCTACGCCCTACCTTGTATGACTTTTTGGCCCACCGAGCTATTGGCTTTTTTCGCAGCTCAGAGCCGAACCTCACCAAACCTGCCTACCAATTTACTTTAAACAAACCCGAATATTTGCAAGATGCCGATGCTTTTGCCAGAATGAAGATTGATTCTAAGGATACAACTTCTTATAAGTTTTATGCTTTGACGATTTTGCAAGACTTGATCAAGTTTCATATCAATGACAGTGACTTGTCCTCGTTAGTAGATGCCGACCTTACCCGTTTGAAGTTTGTATATGATCACTTGACCACCAACGTCAAAAAAGACCTGTATCGTCAGGCACTTGAGCGTTTAGAAAAGAAAAGTGTCAAGTTTCCTATCTCTACCGAAGTGACTTATGCCATTGCTCAAATTTATCGCCAACTGGGTAACGCCTATCGTCCTTTGCAGTCTGACAAAAACAAGTGGCAATACAAGAAGGCCTTAGAAATCTGTGAGATGGCCATTGAGCGTTTTCCCAAGTCTAGAGGTGCTCAGCAATGCAATAACCTAAAGGTACAAATCTTACAAAAGAATCTGCGGCTGAGGGTAGAGGAAGTAAATGTGCCCGATAAGCCCTTTATTGTGAGTATTCGCTATAAAAACACCGCCCAGTTGCATTGGAGAGTGTACAAAGTAACCCGTGACTGGCTCAGCAAAGCCTACCAAAACTGCTACAAAGCCAAAAAAAGCCAGGCCTGCTTTCTGAGGGAGGCTTATAAATTGACACCTGTGCATAGTTGGAAAACCGAATTGCCTAATGATAAGGATTATCAGTATCATCGGGTAGAAACCAAGATTCCAGCACTGGGCTTTGGGCATTATATGTTGGTGGCCAGTGCTTCGGCTGATTTTAAAACCAGTGCCAATGCGGTAGCTAGTGAGATGATTACCATGAGTAACATGAGCTATATCAATCGTACTGTACCCACCAAGGGATTGACCCAAATGTATGTATTGAACCGCACCACAGGTAAAGCCATGGCAAAAGTAAATGCCAAAGTATGGATACGTCGCTATGATACTAAAAAGAGGGACTACATTGTAGAAAGCGGTGGGGAGTATACCACTAATAAAGAGGGATACTTTGAAGTACCTTATACTGGGGATCGCTATAAGCGCCGTTTTTGGGTAGAGTTCCAAAAAGGTAAAGATTGGTTGTCGAGCTTGCCTATAGAAAACTATCAGTATGCCTCTCGATCAGGTAACTTTTACCGCTATAAGAACAACTATAATCCTGAAATGCGCACTCGTACTTACTTCTTTTTGGATCGTAAGATTTACCGTCCAGGACAAACCGTGTATTTCAAAGGACTGGTATTGGACTCTGATGGTACCAAGCATGATATCAAGGCTAATTACAAAACCACAATTACTTTGTACGATGTCAATCGGCAAAAATCGGGTACTGTAGATGTAACTACCAACGAATTTGGGACTTTTAACGGAACATTTGTAGCACCTAATAAAGGCCTGAACGGGACAATGCTTTTGCGGGAAGCCCATGGAAGCGTGAGTTTTGCGGTAGAAGATTACAAACGCCCCAAGTTTGAGGTAAGCTTTAAACCTGTGAAAGGTAATTTTAAAGTCGACGAAATGGTAAGTGTGACTGGAAAAGCGAAGGCTTATTCGGGAGCTAACATAGATGGAGCTAAGGTGGCTTATCGAGTAGTGCGTCGAGCGAGTTTCCCCAGATGGTATTATTACTACTATGGCTACAGCCCTTCATCGCCCGATATGCAAATCACCAAAGGTACTACTACTACCAACGCCCAAGGCGAATTTACAGTAAAATTTAAGGCGATTCCAGATTTGAGCGTAGGGAAAGAAACCGAGCCTACCTTTAGGTATTATGTATATGCTGATGTAACCGATATGAATGGCGAAACCCATAGCAGTAGCACTCGAGCGTCAGTAGGGTACCGCTCACTTGAGATTGGTATTTCGGTAAGTAGTGAGATAAACCGGCAAAACAAGGCCAAGTGGAACTTGAGCACTCGTAACCTCAATGGTCAGTTTCAGCCAGCCAAAGGTACCATTACGATCCATCGACTTAAGCATCCTAAACGAGTATTCCGTAGCCGCCGTTGGAGTCAGCCTGATAAGTTTATCCATAGTGCTACCGACTGGGAGAAGTGGTTTCCTAATGATTATTACAAAAACGAGAACAATAAATACAAATGGGCCAAAGGCAAGCAAGTATTACAAACCGAGTTTGCCACAGTAGAAAAAGATAGTAAAAGTCGTACGCTGAATATTGATGATATTGGCAAATGGGAGCAGGGGCATTATGTAGTGGAAATGAAGGCTAAAGACAAAGATGGCAAAGAGGTAAAAGTAGTAAAGTATTTTGCGGTGTATGACTCCAAAGCCAAGACAATTCCTAATAATCAGGTGCTATTTTTCAAAAAACAAAAAAGTACTGTAGAACCAGGTGAAAAAGCCCAGGTGATATTGGGAACTGCGGCCAAAGATGTACAAGTATTATACGAAATTGAGCATAATAACCAGATTGTAGAAAAGCGTTGGGTGAAACTCAATAAAAACCAGCAAATGATTGAGATAATGGCTAAAGAGGCTTATCGCGGCAACTTTGGCGTACACTTTACCTTTGTAAAAAACAATCGCTGGTATCGTAAAGACGAAACCATCTATGTACCTCGCACCAACAAAGAGTTGAATATTTCTTTTGAGACTTTTAGAAATAAGTTAAAGCCAGGAGAAAAAGAAGAATGGCGAATAAAAATCAAGGGTAAAAAAGGGGACAAAGTAGCTGCTGAAATGGTAGCAACCCTATATGATGCCTCGTTGGACGTATTCCGATCCAACTACTTTAACTTTGGTATTTATAATTCTTATTATGCCAATATGCGTTGGCGAAGCAATGGAGCTTTTAATGCTTCGAGTTTTAAGGTATATAGCCCCAACTGGAACGATCGCACCAAGTATGTAAAATCAAAAAGTTACGATTATCTCAATTGGTTTGGATATTCTTATGGCCGTCGTGGTTACTACAATAGTTTACGTTTTAAAAATAAGAAAGCAGAGAGTTTTGCTGTTCGATCTACTGGGGCTGTCAACCAAAATGCCCCTGCTCCTCCAGCAGCTAAACCAGCATTGGCTGAAGTATCGGCTACTAAAGTGGCGGATTCGGCAGATGAAGATGATAAAACAGTGGCCAAGCCTAAAATAAAAGAAGGTGGAGGTAAGCCCAGCGGCGGTGAAGGTGATCTTGGAGAAGTAAAAGCCAGAACTAACTTTAACGAAACGGCTTTCTTTTACCCAAGCTTGCGCACCAACGAAAACGGCGAAATCATTGTGAAATTTACGGTACCAGAGGCACTCACCAAATGGAAAATGTTGGGCTTTGCCCATACCAAAGATCTGAAGTATGGTTTTGCTAATAATCAATTGGTCACCCAAAAAGACTTGATGGTGGTGCCCAATGCCCCTCGTTTTTTCCGCGAAAGCGATGCTATGACCTTTATGTCTAAGATTTCTAATATTTCAGCTAAGGACCTGACTGGATCGGCTCAATTATTTTTGTTTGATGCCATTACCAATAAGCCTATTGATAAACTATTAGGAAACAAAAATGCAAAGCTTTCCTTCAGTACCAAAGCTGGACAAAGCACCGTAGTAAAGTGGAACTTGAAAATTCCAGTAGGAGTGCAAGCCATTACTTACCGAGTAGTAGCCAAGGCTGGTAACTTCTCGGATGGGGAAGAAATGACCCTGCCTGTGCTTACCAATCGTATGTTGGTAACCGAAACGATGCCCTTGCCAATTCGTAGCAACCAAACCAAAACCTATGAGTTGAAAAAGCTGATGGCCAGTGGTAAATCTAAGACTTTGAAAAATCACAAGTATACCTTAGAATTTACTTCTAACCCAGCTTGGTATGCCATTCAGGCTTTGCCGTATTTGATGGAGTTTCCGCACGAATGTGCCGAGCAAACATTTAGTCGCTATTATGCCAATGCCATTGCGGCACACGTGGCCAACTCTAGCCCAAAGATCAAAAAAGTGTTTGATACCTGGAAAAACATCCAACCCGATGCTTTGGTGAGCAATCTGGAGAAAAACCAAGAACTAAAATCGTTGATTTTGAGCGAAACTCCTTGGGTAATGAATGCCAAAAGCGAAACTGAGCGTAAACGCAGGGTAGGTGTATTGTTTGATATCAATCGGATGGCCAACGAACTGGAAAAGGCATTGAACCAGCTCATCAAAAAGCAAAAAAGTGATGGTGCCTGGGCTTGGTTCGAGGGAGGATATCCCGATCGCTACATTACCCAACATATTGCTACCGGAATGGGGCATTTGAATAATTTGGGGATCAAAAATGTGCGTGAAGATAAGCGTGCTTGGAGAATGACTACCAAGGCGATTAGATTCCTGGATAGAAAAATCTACGAAGACCACGAAGAACTTAAGCGTAGAGCACGCAAAGGTTGGCTTAAGCTTTCGGATGACCACTTGGGTTATATGCAAATGCAGTATTTGTACATGCGTAGCTTCTTTAAGGATGTAAAGCTGAACAACAACTATCAAAAGGCTTTTGATTATTACTTTGGGCAAGCCAAAAAATACTGGACCAAAAAGAGCTTGTACATGGAAGGAATGCTGGCTTTAGCTTTACATCGCTATGATGAAAAAGCAGTACCTCAAGCCATCGTGAAATCATTGAGAGAGCGCTCGCTCAACAATGAGGAAATGGGTATGTATTGGAAGCAAACTGGAGGCTATTATTGGTATCAAGCCCCTATCGAGACCCAAGCTTTGATGGTAGAAGTGTTTGACGAAGTGGCCAAAGATGAGCAAGCGGTAGATGCCTTGCGTACTTTCTTGTTGAAGTCTAAGCAAACTCAAGACTGGAAAACCACCCGAGCTACTACTGAGGCTTGTTATGCGTTGTTGTTGCGAGGCAGTGATTGGTTATCGGCCGAAAAACAAGTAGAAATCACCGTAGGTAATCAAAAGGTAAATCCATTTGACGAAAGTAATCCTAGCAAAGTAGAAGCTGGAACGGGATACTTCAAAAAATCCTGGAATGCTGAACAGATTACGGCTGATATGGGCAAAGTAGTAGTAGCTAAAAAGGATAAAGGGGTAGCTTGGGGAGCCGTATACTGGCAATATTTTGAACAATTAGACAAAATCACGACGGCCAAAACGCCGCTTGCGCTGAAAAAGCAATTGTTCTTAC
>DMXI01000468.1 GCA_003483885.1 Microscillaceae bacterium | reverse complement strand
TACGGTCTAGCTCGGTAGAATCAATCGGGGTTCCAAATACTACCTTCATCTTCTTGTCCTGCTGTTTAAACATTTCATTGACAAGGTAGAGCATCTCTATGTTAGCTTTCACCCCTAATTTGGTTCTGATATTGGAAAGTCTGTAAAAGAAATTAGACAGTTCCCCATTGATATGGGCTGGTATAATTAACTTCTTGTTTTTTCTGGCTCTGGTAATGAAAGTCTTTTTCCATTCCAAATCTTGCACTACTCCTTTTTTCTTACGGCTTACCAAACCTGCGGGAAATATGCATATTAATTGATCTGTTGCAAACAATTCATCCACTTTTTTTAGTGAATCCTTGGCATTCTTTCCCAGCTTATTGACCCCTACAAACATTCCCTTGAGGTTTTCAAGGTTGAGCAATACATCGTTTACAATAAACTTAATATCACTCCTTTTTTGTTCCAATAGAGTCACAATGGCCATAGCATCCATACCACCTAATGGGTGATTTACGGCCAGTACACATCCTCCCTGGCCGGGGATGTTCTCTAAACCCTCTACCGTAAGCTCAATGTTAAAATAATTGATGACCTCCTGACAAAACTCAAAATTCATTTTGTCACGATTTTTATCAATCACATAATTAATTTCATCTTCGTGTAGAATCCTTTTTAAATATCTAATCACAAAGCCTGGTACCCATTTCAAAAGTTTGGGGTTTTTGTCAGAAATTACTCGCTTGATATCTATAAATTTCTGTTTATCAGACATGAACCTCAAATTTTAATACAAAATAAATGCATTCGTCATTTTATCAAAACATTCTAGGCTTAATCCGTGAGATTGCCATAATTTTAAAATGTTTTTAATGACCAACACCGTAAAAACTGCGACGTTGCCCTAATATTTGTAATTCCCTATCAGAAAGCAAGATGAATTCGGACAATTATAAAGAGCAAAAAGACAAAAATAGTAAAATTAATTCAAGTAATTAATCGTAAATCGTCGTGACTTGCGAACATTTTGCATGAAAACCGCAAAACTCTTTGTATAACACAAAAGTATCTGAGAAGGAGTATAGAGTTAAAGTGTGCAACTGCTGATACCTAATGAATCTGTAAGATTTATTGTTCATAATCCATTCAACGTATGCAATAAGCACACAAGAAAATACCTCCAAAAAACAAATTTACTTTGTTCTTGTCGTAGTGGTAGCAAAGTTTTTTTGCCTCTAATATAAATAACTAGGAAAATAGTTTGTGTGACTACCTCGATTATTTTCCTGACAACGAAGTTAGAATTAATAAGCCATTGTGATTAAAAAGCGATCAAAGAGAGATAATATTCTACTATCATTTGATTGTAAGCGAGCCTACCTTTGCTTTCCCACAAGTTTATGATTCCAACTATCCACATATTGTAACATATAACATAAGCTAACAGAAAATAAAGATCTCTATGGGAACAAAAAATAAAATAAGTGCCTGCGTTCTAGACGCTGTATAAGCTAGCTACCTATTCAATATCATTCAAAAATATTAATTATTAGTATTATCACGACAGGATTTAGATCAGCATCTGATAATCGTTGGGTCTACACCATCATGATATGCTTTTACACCATATTTTTCTCAAAGCAAGCGCATCAGGCAGGCTTTGGGAGAAATATTATTCATTTGTTTAATTTAAATAACGTTTTTATGACAAAACAACTACTCTTTGTATTGTTGTGCCTGTTTTCCTATCAGGTAATGGCACAAAACACGACTGTTCAAGGAACAGTAAAAGGGAAGGATGGAGAAGCCTTACCCAGTGTTACAGTATTGCTCAAAGGTACTTCTACCGGTATAGCAACCGATGGTGAAGGGAAGTATCAATTGAACGTGCCTTCAGGCGGAGGGACATTGGTGTTCTCATTTTTGGGTTATAAAACCCAGGAAGTAGCGATTAACGGACAGACAGTTATTGATGTAACCTTGCTAGAAGACAACGCCTTGTTGAATGAAGTAGTCGTGACAGGTTATGGAAGTACCATCAAACAAGATGTAATTGGAAACATTGCTAAAGTATCAGGCGAAGATATCCAAAATGTACCTGTGCCTACTTTTGAATCGTCATTACAGGGGCGAGCCACTGGGGTAGTAGTGAGCAACAACAGCGGGAAATTAGGACAAGGGATCAACATCCGAGTGCGAGGTTCTTCTTCTATTACGGCCAATAACCAACCTTTGGTGGTGATAGATGGAGTACCGGTAACTTCTGGTAATACTGGTAGAGCGGGTAACGATCCGATCAACCCTTTAGCTGATTTTAACTTTAATGATGTAGAATCCATCGAAATACTAAAAGATGCATCGGCAGCGGCTATTTATGGAGCGCGTGCCTCTAATGGAGTTTTGTTGATTACTACAAAAAAAGGGATAGCTGGAAAAACCAAGTTTAACCTGAACGTCTCAAATGGGGTAAGCTCTGCTGCCCGTAAGCGAGAGTTTCTAAATGCTCGGGAATATGTGGAGCTTTATACTGAAGCATACATTAATCGTGATGGAGACGCAACAACGGGACGTGCTGCCGCAGAAAATGTTTTTGCATTTTATAACCCAGACTGGCAGCAAGTAGCTACTGGTGAAGGGTTTAATTGGCAAGACCAGATTTTTAAGCAAGGTAGAGTAACCAACTTTGACATCAGTGCACAGGGAGGTACCCAAAAAACACGCTTTTTTGTAAGTGCTGCATTAACCAATCAAGAAGGTATCCTGATCAAGAATGATTTTGAGAGAATATCGGCTCGTTTGAACCTGGACCATGAGGTGAATAGTCGTTTAAAACTAGGGATCAATTTTAACTTGGCCCGTACTGGTCTTACCCGGGTAAACAACGATAATAGTTTCTTTACTCCTATGCAGATGATTGCCCAATCTCCGTTGAGTCCTTTTAGAAACCCTGACGGAACGCCTAACATTACCACTACCTTGTATGATAATGCGTTGGCCGAATGGGACAATAGTGACGATCAGGTAGTGCGATTCCGCAATATTTCTAATGCATATGCGACCTACAATATCATCCCAGGGTTAAATTTCAAAATGAGTTTTGGGTTAGACTTGACCAACCAACGAGAAGAAGCATTTTTTAACAGCAATAGTTTGACTGGATTGGCCAATAATGGATTTGGACGTTTTAGAAATGTAAATATTGCCAACTATACCTGGGATACGCAATTTTCTTACGACAAAGCATTTGGAGAGCATTCAATCAGTGCAGTAGCCGCTTATTCGTTGCAAAAATCATCTTCGATTACCTCTTCGGTATCTGGTCAGGAGTTTCCTAGTGATCAGTTTGCCAAGCTGGTTTCGGCTGGAAATATTACCGCTGGTTCTTCTACAGGTACAGCCTTTTCTTTTATCTCGTATATTGGACGTGTTTCTTATAAATTTAAGAATCGATACCTATTTGGGGTTACAGGACGCTATGATGGTTCTTCAAGATTTGGAGTGAACAATCGTTTTGGTTTCTTCCCTTCAGTATCAGCAGGGTGGATTGTTTCAGAGGAATCTTTCTTAAAACAAAATCCCGTAATTAGTTTCTTAAAATTGAGAGCAAGTTATGGACTTACTGGAAACGGAGAAATTGGAAACTTTGCTTCGAGAGGTTTGTATGCTGGAATTAACTATGCTGGGGTACCAGGAACTTCTCCTTCGTCTTTGAGCTTTGACGACTTGAAATGGGAAACCACGGCTCAATTTAACTTAGGGTTAGACATTGCTTTCCTAAAAGACCGTTTTTCACTGGAGCTAGACTATTATAACAAGCAGACCAATGATTTGCTTTTGTCAGTAAATATTCCCTCTACTTCTGGGTTTACAAGTATTACCCAAAACCTGGGTGAATTGCAGAATGAAGGGATAGAAATTGCCTTGAATACCCAAAACTTTGTGGGTGAATTCAAATGGTCTACCAACTTTAACATTGCCCGTAACTGGAATAAAGTAACCGCTTTGCCAGACGAAAGAATCAGTGTAGGTGGTTTTGCTCCTAACTTTATTATTGAAGGGCAACCCATCGGTGTTTTTTATACGAAACGATATGCTGGGGTAGATCCTGCCAATGGAGATGCTTTGTATTATTTGAGAGAGGGTAGCAACGAAACTACCAATGATTACAACGCGGCGGAAGAAATGGTAGTAGGAGATCCAAACCCTGCCTGGACAGGAGGTATTACCAACAACTTTTCTTACAAGGGCTTTGATTTGAGTATATTCTTCCAATTTGTACAAGATGTAGATGTGTATTGGGCTTCGGGAGAGTTTGCTTCCAGTACGGCCAATTTCTTGGATAACCAAACAGTTGACCAATTGAGAAGATGGCAAAACCCAGGAGATATTACAGATGTGCCTCAGGTTCGCCGAAGCGGGAGAAACGGATCACAAGAATCTTCTCGTTTCATCAGTGATGCTTCTTACATTCGTTTGAAAACCCTTAGCTTCGGTTATACCCTGCCTAAATCAATTACCGACAGAATTCGCTTTTCTAGAGTGAGGTTGTACTTCACGGCTCAAAACCTGCTTACATTTACCGATTACGATGGTGATCCAGAGATCAATACTTTGTCTTCAGGTGCCAATGGCAACGCAGCCTTGGGGGTAGATTGGTATACCACTCCTCAAGCGAAAACATTTGTATTTGGTGTCAACTTAAGCTTTTAATGAAGGGAGGAACATATCATGAAAAAATTAATATATACACTTAGTTTGTTATGGATTTTGGCAAGTTGTACCAATGAACTTGACATTGATCCTCAGAATACCATAGATGCTGGTACAGCTTTGACTACCGAAGCAGGTGTACAAACAGCTTTGATTGGCGCTTATAACGACTTGCAGGATTCAGATGTCTTTGGGGCCAACTACAATATGATCAGTGAGTTGTTAGCGGCTGATGCAGCCACTGAAGTGGAGTTTTCGGGAACATTTGCCAGTTTAGCCGATTTGTATGACAAACAACATACTAAATTTAACGCTGAAGCTGCGGCAACTTGGATTGATAGTTATCAAGCAATCAATACTGCCAATAATGTAATTGCAGCCTTGGGTGTAGTGTCAGACGATAACCGAGATTCGTTTGATGGTCAGGCAAAGCTGATAAGAGCATTGTGTTATTTTGAACTGGTAAGGTTTTTTGCAAAACCTTACGAAGCTGGACAGGCCAATAGCCAGGCAGGGGTACCTTTGATTTTAGCTCCTACTACGGATGCTTCAGCGATCGCTAAACCATCTCGTGCTACAGTAGCTGAAGTATACGCGCGCATTATTCAGGATTTGCAAGAGGCTGAAACCAAACTGCCAGCGACTACTGCCGCTTCGGCTAGAGGTTTAAACTTTACCCGTGATGTAGCTACGGCGGTATTGGCTAAGGTGTATTTACAGCAAGGGAATTTTTCGGGTGCTCGTGACTTGGCAAATACCGTGATCACCAATGGCAACTATAGCTTGGTGTCTGATATCGCCTTGGCGTTCAATAACAGTGCGGCATCAAGCGAAGATATCTTTGCGCTTCGTCAAACCGACCAAGACAATGTACAGGACAATGTGGCTTTTTATGCCAGCACCCCTGGGGTAGGTAGAGGTGACATGGATATTCAAACAGGGCACTTAGGCTTGTATGAAGCCACTGATGATCGCCTTACCAAATTGTTTTATACAGGTACTGGTACAAAAGCAGGCCGTACCCGAAGTGGTAAATGGCGTACCCAGTTTAGTTGGATTCCTGTGATACGTTTGTCAGAAATGTATCTGATTAGAGCAGAAACTAATCAACGTTTGGGTTCTTCTACTGGAGCTACTCCATTGGCTGATATCAATGCGATTAGAATTCGTTCTAATGCTTCGGCCAAAACTGCGGTTACCCTGGCAGATATCTTAATGGAGCGCCGATTGGAGCTTGCCTGGGAAGGTTCCAGATTGCACGACATCCACCGTACTCAAGCAAATGTGGGCACTCGACCATACAACGATAACTTCTTGATATTGCCTATTCCAAATCGTGAAGTTTTGGTGAACAGCAATCTCACTCAAAACGATGGGTTCTAATTGAACCAGTGTTTCACCCATAAAAAAATGCTATCTCAAAGCTGAGATAGCATTTTTTTATGCATTAGAAATTATCTTTTAATCTTCTTCACGACTAAAGCCCTTGATAAGGGTAGGAATCCAGCCTACAACTGGTACATACAAAAGCAATACTTCTGGATTTTTGAGAATCGTATCAGCAGCAGTTTTTACCAGACCCATCAATGACTCTTCTCTTGGTTTTTCATCCATATAAGCTTGTTTAAACGCGTCACGAGCGTCTTCGGTGAGCTGGGCCAGGCGAGTTTTGAAACGACGATAACGACGCTCATGCTCGGTAAATAAGAATGGCCAGGCAACTGGGATGAAAAAAGGAAGCTTACTAAAGTTTTGAAGAATGCTTCGGAAAAAATCTGGCCAGTCATAAGGCTTTTTGCCATACATTTCTACCATTCGGGTAAGTTCCGCCTGCATATCCTTCTGGATTTTTCGGGTGATCTCTCTAAACTCTTCCAAAGTGATTTCCTCAAAAGGCTTGTCAATCATTTCGTAAGGTTTAATGCGCTTGCCACGTACATAAGTAAGTTTGGCAGGAGCCGCAAAATAAAACATCCAGGGTTGTAACAAAATAAGCGAAGTAAGTGGACCTACTGGAATAAATGGAATGCCAATCTTCTGGGCCAACTCATCGATTGATTTGAGACTGTAGCTAAATGGGTTGATGTATTCGGCGTTGATGGTGGCAAAAGGGATAATATCAGTTTTGTATTTGATACTCATGCGTACAGCTGAAGATGATACGCGCTGAAGTTGATATTTTTTGTCAAACCCTTTCCCAATTCCCTTCACACCCTCAGGGTAAATCAAGAAGTTGGATTGACCATAATGCATCATTGTCTCAAAATTGAGCGAAGTAGCATCAATTCCTCCGGCTCTTTTCCAAAAATTACGAATCAGGAAAGGATTCATGAGGTTGGTTTTAGATAATAGAGGCGAGGCCAACCCTCGAGCCGCTTTATCTAAACGATAATCGTTCATTTTCATTAGGGCAGAGGCAAACACCATCCCATCCCAAGGAAAAGCCATTCCTGAGTGGTTGCTAACGAAAATTAAAGGGCGCTTTGGGTCATTTCTTTCTGGAAATTCTCCTAGATCGTCATCGAACCCGATCATAGTAGCCCGGAAATAATAACGATCGATTGGTTCTAACAGTTTTGCCAAACTCTTGGCGTAATCCAGGTCAAAAAACTCGTCAAATATATGGGTATTGTTCTTAATTTCATCTGATAATAGTGCGTCCTCTTGAGTAGTATTCTCCACTACTTCAGCTTCTACCTCAATTACCTCAGACTCTTGAGATAAAGTCTCTTTTGGTTTTTTCGCTTGAGTAGTTTTTGTTGCTACATTTGTTTTTGTCTTAGGTGCCGTGGCGGTTTTCACGCCATTTTGAGTAGTGCTGTTTGCCATAGGAGTAGAACAAAATTTGAATATTTCTATTACAAGTTAGTACTTTTGTTGGATAGGTCCTCAACAATATGTTTCTTGATCAAATTTAATAAATTTAAGGTGAAATATTTAAAATTATTGCATTTTATTTATCCAATAAATACTTTGCATGACAGTTGACTTAATGGAAAGTCTTGATTTTTAGTGCTATACGGCGCTTGTATATTTGTTTATTTAATGACTAATAGTCATTTTTAATACATTTGTTTTTGAATTTTTCTTAGAATTACATTTTATTTAATCTATAAAAGTAACACTTTTTAAATTTCTATATTATGGGATTAACTGAAGACTTTGAGATCGCAGCGGCTCGCTCTAAAGAATTGACTAGTCGACCTAGCAACGATGTATTGTTGCAAATGTATTCTTTGTTTAAGCAAGGCAGCGAAGGTGATGTAACCGGGAGTCGTCCGGGAATGATGGATTTTAAAGGACGTGCTAAGTACGATGCCTGGGCCAAGCTGAAAGGCAAAGGACAAGAAGAAGCCAAACAAGAATATATTGATTTGGTAAATTCGTTGTTTGAAGGGTAATGAGGCAATGGGTTGTTGGCCTTTGGCTGTGCGTATTTGGTGTTGAGTTTTTCACCAACTCGTTTCAACAAATTACGTTTGTTTTAACAGCCAACAGCCAACAGCCA
>DMXI01000592.1 GCA_003483885.1 Microscillaceae bacterium | reverse complement strand
CTGAATATACTGCCGCGTAGGGTACTGGCATCAATGCTGCGCTGGAAGCTACATTAATAATCCCTCCCGAAGCTTTAGCCTTCATTGGGGCAAGGTAAAAATAACATAATTCAGTGAGTGCGTTGATATTGAGCTGGAGCATTTGTCGATAAGTAGGAATATCGAATTCAAGAAAGGAATTCCATTTGCCAAAAGCCGCATTGTTTACCAAAATATCTACCTCCAGATTGCTTGCTTGAGTTTGCTCAAATAACTGTTGAGCAGCATTAGGTTTTCCCAAATCGGCAGCAATAATATGAGTGGGAGTATGATATTTTTGCTGAATTTCCTGTGCCACATCTTTGAGTTTTGACTCAGAGCGAGCTACTAATATTACTTGTGAGCCTCTTGCGGCGAAGTCAAGAGCGAAGGCTTTTCCTATTCCGGAAGAAGCACCGGTGATTAATACTGTTTGCATGATAAGTGAATTTATAATGAGTAAATATTCATTATTTATTTAAAAAATATTCTTTAGTGATCTTTATCTATTTGAATTTGATGCAAATACTCTGTTTTTGAGTAGTTGATTTAGCATGTATAATGATTTTGCTATTAGTTATAAGACAAAGGAAGTGAATATTTATTCATTTTACAAATAAAGATGAATAAATGTTCATTTTTAAGCTAAAATTATTGCTTGTTTGTGGGTAGTCTATGAAAAAGGGAAGGGGTAATTTTAATGCTCAGCGTACGTATTTGTTATGATGGACACAAGCTGGGAGGCTTGCGCCAGCAAAAGGAAATGCACTCGCTCGACTCTAGCTGAATGAGCAATATTGGGAGGTTTCCAGCCGTAAACTTTTATGGCTTATCGTAACGGGTTAGTATAACACTAAGCTTATCAACGCTTAGCCACCAACCTTTGTGCTTCCTGGTATTTTGCCAGCATTTTACTTTCCAGGGCATAAGCTTCTTTTTCCCAGCCTCGTTGGCGATAAGAAATCTTACGAACATCTTTGCAGTATTGATTTTTCCAGGTATAGGCCGATTTTCCGTGGTAAATCAATTCTCCTCGGCTAAATTGTTTTACATGAATCATTTCATGAGCCAGGGTAAGCCACTGCTGTTTCTCAGAAATTTGATTGCTAATGCGAATGGTCACTTGTCGGGTTTGGAGATCTTTGTGATCCAAATATTGCGTATAACCCTGGTATTGCTTAGGCAAACGTGCTGTAAACTGCACTAAAATATAGAGACCTTCCAGTTCCCAATACTGTGCATAATACTGTACCATCATTTCGGCTTGGTGGGTGGTAGTAGAAGTTCCCCTTATCGTAATTTTGGTTTTTCTCTTGTGTTTTCTTTCTGGGAAGTTGGCAGCACTCAATAATCCCATCATCAATAGCGCTGTTATTGAGTATTTGCAGAATCGGTAGTATGTATAAACAGCATCAGACATAGTTCAACAATTTTTAGGGTGACTTTTTGAAACTATGCACGTACCTCTGAGCAATCGTTTTCAAACTCAGGACAAAAGGGATATTTGTACAGGTGTTGGGTGTTTTTTACCCGAAGTTTGAAAAGTAATAGTGAATGTGTACAAATTGTTAATAAAACTTAATCAACTTAACAATTTATTAATATTAGGTACGGCTTGATGCCTTCATATAATACTAAAAAATCTATAAAAAGCAAATATTATTGTGTTTATGTGTTGATAAAATGCTTCTAATGATTAATAATTAATATTATTAACGAATTTTATTTGGTTTTAAACTTGTGTTAAGAAAATCGTTGATTAAGTTTTTGATAAACTTCTTCTTTATAAGTTCGCCCAATCGGAATTTCATTTTCGGCCACGAATACATTGCTATGATTAAAGGCCTTGAGGTGGTTTAGGTTGATGATAAACGATCGGTGAATCCGAAGAAAATCAGTAATGGGCAATGCGTCAATTACTTGTTGCATGGTTTGGTAAGACACCAAATCTTGATGGGGAGTGTGTACAATCACGTAATCTTTGATACTCTCAATGTATTGAATATCAATGAGTTTGATAACAAATTGTTTTTTATCGGCTTTGATAAGTAATGTTTCAGGTGAGATAGAGAGATTAGATTCATTTGAGGGGGAAGGTGTTGAAGATGTCTTGAGCTTTTGGATGGCTTGAAAAAAACGCTCAAACGAAATAGGCTTTACCAAATAATCGATGGCATTGACTTCATAACTTTCTACTGCAAAATCGCGATAAGCAGTCGTAAAGACGATCTTAGGAGGGCTTTGCAGGCTTTTGGCCATAGCCATTCCTGTGATTTGGGGCATTTGTATATCCAGAAAAATCACATCTATGGTTTCTTTCTCAAGGTAAGTAAGTGCCTTGGTAGCCGAACGGCAAGAAGCTACTAGCTCCAGGTTGTCCAAGTCGGCAATGTATTGCTCCAAAATCTTGATAGCCAGGGGTTCATCATCTACAATCAGACATTTGATAGGCATTGTTGGGGTGGTTATAGGGTTGATGACTTAGTGAGACAAATCTACACTCATTTTCACTAAATAAGTATTTTTAGTAGGGTGTATTTCCAAGGTATGTTTGTGGGGATACAGCAGCTCTAGTCTTCGTTGCACATTGCGCAAGCCAATACCTCGTTTTTTGGAACCATCCGCAAGGTTATCTTCTGCCTGATGGGCAGGTGCAGGAGGCAGTGAGTTTTCTACCTCAAACACCAATTGCTGATGGGTACAGTTGAGCGAAATTCGGATATGTACCAGTGTGTCTTCGTCACCAATGCTATGTTTAAAAGCGTTTTCTACCAGGGTGATCAACAACATTGGTGGTAAATAGGTATGCGTCAAATCTCCCTCAAAGTGGGTTTCTACAGTTAGCTCATCGCCAAAACGCAGCTTTTCCAGTTCTATAAAGCCTTGTAAATATTCCACATCTTTGGCCAGCGACACCAGTTGCTGATTGGTTTCGTACAACATATAACTCAACAAATCAGAGAGCTTCAGTACCACGTCTTTGGCTTTATTGGATTGCATCAAAATGAGCGAATACAGGTTGTTGAGTGCATTGAACAAAAAATGAGGATTGATTTGACTCTTAAGAAACTTAAGCTCGTTTTCCAAACGCTCCTGATTAATCTGTTGGTTGACTTGCTGGTTCTGGTAGGCTTCTTTCAACACCTTGATAATGGTAGCGTAAGCCACCACAGTAAAAATCGTAAAAACAATAGAAGAGGTTTTATGCGCAGAATAAAGCACATATTCGGATTGGTCGTAAATGCCAGACCGCATCATTTGCCGCACTACCTCGGTTTGAATAACCCCACAAATAGCCAAGTTGAGCAAAAAACTCAATCCATAAAGTAAGTTCTTTTTCTTTTTGAGCAGGTAGGGCATCAAGATATAAAGATTGATATACACTGCTATAACTTTGGCGAACAGTTCAAAAAACTGAACCTGAGGAGTGTTAGGGTAACGCTCAAGATAGGCACTTACCCGAAGTATATAATAGGCCAACCAGAATAATAAGTGGGTATAAAGCCGATTATTAAGATTTAAAACAAATGCCAGAAGTTTGTTCATCAAATAAGGGTAATCTGAAAGTTTTCGGGGCAAAGGTAGGGCTTTTTTGAGGAGGATATTCTGAGTAATATTGTATTTCTGGGTGAAGGACACAATTTACCCGAAGAAGAGCAGTTTTTGACCGAAGAATGGTGAGCAACCACTTAAGACATTCAATAAATGACCGTTCAACGCGTTATAATACCAAACTTATTTAACTTTGTAATAAGCAATTAAGCTACGTTTTATTTGTTTTATGTTTAGATAATTGGGTGACTCTTCCTCTGGAGTCACCCATTTTGTTTTATAATGGTGAATAATTTTCTACATTACTTCCATTGCTCCACAATTTTCTGTACCTCTTTTAACCACTCCAACTCGTGCAGGTTGGGAGGGAAAGCATAATCTTTCCACAACTATTCTAAAATTCCCACTTCTTGTATAGTCTTACCGATAGGGAGACCAGCATCCCACAAGCTCGCCCAACATTCCCCGAATGTTGTCGGTTCTTTGGTCTCGCTACGCTAAGACCAAAGACTTGAGGGAGTTTTTAGAATAGTAAGTTATTTTTGTTCTAGTGTAATAAGCAATTAAGCTACGTTTTATTTGTTTTATGTTTAGATAATTGGGTGACTCTTCCTCTGGAGTCACCCATTTTGTTTTATAATGGTGAATAATCTTCTACATTACTTCCATTGCTCCACAATTTTCTGTACCTCTTTTAACCACTCCAACTCGTGCAGGTTGGGAGGGAAAGCATAATCGGGCTGAATACCTTTACCATCAATAGCCATATGCGGAATACGATAACTTTTTGTTAGGCAATAGCCCAGCTCAAACTGCTTGCAAGGGCTGAGTACAAAGTGCATATTGGAGATGTCTAATACCCCAAATGTGGTGGTTCCAAATAATTTTACCTTGCGGCTTTGTTTGACTGTGAGTAAAAATTGCTCATCGGTGCTGCCGTTGCCTTGATTGATGATAATAGCCACATTTTTGGGATACTCATATACCTCATCATAGGTAGTCATACTATACGTTTTGCCCGATTCACTCAAGTTGACAAACTGCCCCAGTTTAGCATCCAATGTTTTTTTTCCTTTATTAAACCAATCTTTTTCCTCTTGACTAAATTGTGGCATTGCCGCCAGTTTATCCATCCGGGAGTTGTTCAAAGGGGTGGAGTAAAAAGCGACTCCTTCGTTTCGGATAGGGTTGGTGTACACATAAGGCAAAATGCCTTTATAACTCCTATCTGAGCCGCCAGTACCGTTTTTGATATCAATAATTAGGTTTTTGGTACTGGTAATGGCTTCGTGGTTGGCCTTGAGTACACTATCAATGATTTTTTTATTGGTGCCATTAAAAGAAGGAATTCTCAATACCAGGGTTTCTTTAGATAGGCGTTTGACAACAGGACTTTGAGCTTTGGCTAATTGCCAGGCCAACTGAAAATCATCACTGAGTTTGGCTTTATGGCGTTTAAGCATGATAGACCCCATACTGAGAATATTGCCTTCTAACAAGTGCACCCGATCAAACTTTCTCAAGGAGTGATTTCGCATAAAAAAGCGTGCTTTGTATTGCCCTGACTCAGCAGCGGGATCTATCTTGAGCTTTACCTGCCCTGGGCGCCAATATGCGCTATCGGCTTCGATGATGAACCCAATATAGCCTGTCCCTTTTTTTACAATGCCAATTTTGTAAGGGGGAGATACCCAAATACCTTCTAATCCTGGTTTTTTGAGCTTAGCCAAACGTTGCTTTAGCGTGGCTTCACTCATCTCAAAACGTTCCCAATCTTTGTATTGGGCGATAATGGCTTCTTTAGAAGATTGTGATGCCTGATTATTTGTCGAAATCTTGGGACGGATGGCAATATGACCCGAGCGGAAAAAGCGCAACCAATCAAAAAGAGCCGAAAAACAATCTTGAGGCTTGGTGATGGTCTTTACTTTTTGCTCAAAACGTTGATTATGAGCCTCATAAGCGCTTTTCCCTTTCTGCGAAATCGCGTAAGTATATCCTGCGTCGTTTTTCTCAAAAGTTTGGCGAACCCACCGAAAACTCGCCGCACAATCGCAATCGTTTTTGGGAGTTTGGGCTTGTATACAGCCTGCAAACAATGAAATGAGCAAAGGTATATAGATGAATGCTTTCATGGATATTTAAATTTTTTTGGATCGTGTTATATAAGTGATAAACAAATTATAGACCTTGAGTGTAAGGGTTTGTTTATCAGTAGATTAAGTCATTGTGATAAACTTTTACTGTTCATTCATGAGCAAATTTGTGCGAATATGCACATTCCATCTAATCGTTTATTATTGAACAGTGAAGTTCATAAAATACCAATCCCTTCTTTCATAATCGAAAGAAGGGATTGGTAAATAAGTTTACACTTAATGACTTCTCAGGTCTTTGGTCTTAGTGTAGCGAGACCAAAGAAAGCATTGTGCTACAATTTAATTGTAACCCTCGGTTTTACCAGGGTACTCCAGCTGTTTAGCCATTAGAGTGATTCAAGGCTATTTCCCTTTACGCAAGTAAATTCGGCCATTTACCGTTTTCAATTCGGTAAAAGCTTTGCCTTTGCCCAGTGTCATTCTAATGTTTTGGTTAAAACGACTTCCTCCAATGCGGTACATGCCGTTTTTTCGCTTGGGTTTGGGCTTAAAACCACTATAAATGTGCCCATTCACCGTAGACATTTCCACTTCGGTATTGGCACTGGCTGGAATGGTAAAATCAATACGTCCGTTCACGGTTTTAAACTCCAGGTTTTGATTGGGGCGGATTTGGGGTGTGTCCATATTGATGCTCCCATTCACGGTATTGATGCGTAAGTCTCCAAACAAATTGTCTAAAGTAACCTTAGGGTTGATAGCTTTAAGTTTAAGACGCGCATTTTTAGGCATATATACTTCGTGTCGGATGCTATAACAAGCATAATAACGCCGCCCGTTCATGACCGAGTTATAACGATCATAGCTCCCGTCACAATCGCCTCGTCTGCCAGTTTTGAGGATCGATTCGTTCAAGTCGGAGCTAATTCTGATCTGATTTCCCCATTTGTCATAGGTCATTTCCAGTGCCTTGTTCAAGCGCCCTCCGTTGATCTCTACGGTGGTTTTGATATAAATTTTGTTTTTATCCCAGCCTTTTACACTGATGCTATTACCCAGTGCCAGGTCGAGATATACCCCTCCATCTACGTTGTAGTCCAGGGTTTTTTCGCGTACTTCTTGGGCCTGTAACTGAACGCTCAAGACCAAAATTCCTAAAATGATGAATGTGGTGATTTTATACATGATTATATAGATTTATAGAGTTATTATTAATTCTTTTTTAAGAACTCTAAGGCAAATTCAAGCTTGATATCTTTGCCAGTAATTATTTCATTGAGAGTGTTAGGTACCAAGTGATTTATTTTCACGCCAACTCTTTGCGATGGATCACCATTAGGATAATAAATTCCAAGGCTTGACATGAACATTCGTATGCCGCCGGGCATTTCTATACCTACCTGATTACCATCTTCGCCTGCGGTTTGGCTTCCAACCACTTGAACCGTGTTTAAATTCTGGAGAGCCATCACAAAGTATTCTCCAAAGCTTAGTGTGTTTTCATCTACTAATAACATTACTTTCTTGCGATAAAGATGCTGTACCGGACGAATACCTGATAAATCTTTGGCTGCTTGTGGGTGCCAATAAAAAGTGCCAGGACGGCTCAGGCATTGAGATTTTAGTAAGGCAAATGGTTTTTTTTGAGGATAAAAATGACTTAAAAACTGAAAGAATAATTCCCAGTTAGGGTAATGCCGGAAATCAAGAATAAGCCCTTGAGTATTTTTGATTTCTTTAAAAAAAGCAGGTAAATCTTTCAAGGTTAATTCACCCATATGGGCATATCCAATATTTTGAGAAATAATTTTCCAGGGGCGAATATGCTGTTTATCTCGAAGTTTTCTCAAGGTCGCAAAAGGGTAGCGTAAGATATAACGGTGCTGCTTGACATTGCCTCTCTGTATTTGTAAGTGAAGCTTTTGGGTATTGCCCTGGAGAATGTATCTACATATTTGACGATAGTGAAAGGCTTGATTGGGAGCAGGTAAAAATTGCCCGAGATAGTTTATTTTTTCTTGAATGGGCGTAGCGCCAATATGGGTAATGATATCACCTACCTGTATACGTGCTATTTTTGAAAGACTATCTGATGTTACTGTACAAACTACGAGGCGGTTTTCCACAATTTTAACCTTAAATGGCACAGTGTATTTACCAAAAAAGGCTTTTTTGAATTGAGGGTGATAAGGAGTACTGGCGTGCCCGTCATTGATTTCAGTGCTTAATTTCAACAATAAAATATAGTAAGCGTAGGCATCTTTGGCCGCAACAAATTGGGGAATGTATTTGATCAGTACTTGATCCCAGGGAGTATCTGTCTGATTTTTATAAGGAAAAAAATACTCGATAATATTCCAATACCTAAATAAGCCCAATAACCGAACTTCAGGTTTATTCAATCGGGCGTTTTTCATAGGGTCTTCATAAAACCTTGCATAGCCCAATGCCCTGGTCTGCGTGGAATCAGATACATATTTATTTTTATACCAGCCTTTTTTATTAGATATAAAACTCCATAACAGGGTTTGATTTTTTGACGATAAGTTAGAGGCATTGATCCATTTAAAATTGGCTAAAACCTCGGTGTTAGACGAAGGACAACTGTGACTATTGGCAGAAGAAGGCGTATTGGGAATAGTAGACAAAAAAGAGGTCAATAACTGATTAAACTTTTCCTTGGTAGCGATTTGTCGCATTTTGGGTAAGTAGGCTACCAATACACTGTCCCAGTTGATTTGCCCCGTGCCAGGGTGGTAATATTTCATCAATCCCCAGCTTTTGGCAAACAGGGCAAGTTGTTGGGTTTTGGTAAATTGAGTAGCAAAAGTGCTTTTATTACTAAAAGCAAAACCTGTTACTGACCAGCCTATCCATAAAACATACGCAATGTATTTGAGTTTCATATCTTTATAGATTAGGGTTTTTGAGCAATATCTTTTACACATCGACAGCCCATATGATCCACGATATGTCGTGGGCGGTGACTATCACGAAAGCTTACCCGAAGGTTCACTACTGAACCTCCCCAACTACCACCTCTTACTACCCGTCGGGAATTGATTTTTTGTAAGGTTTTCTTGTCAAAAGTTTTAGTACCATTCACCGGATTATCTTTGGGGCTTTTTCGATAAAAATCAGTCGCCCACTCGTCTGCCACAAACTCCCATAAGTTTCCCGCCAAATCGTGTATACCTAGGGGATTAGGTGGATAACTCCCTGCTTTTACGGCCTTGCCAATGTGAGCATAATAGTTGGCTCGGGTGCTATCGGGAAGCGCATTGCCCCAGGGAAATATTTGATTTTTGCCGCCAGCACTAGCCATGTATTCCCATTCGGCCTCAGTAGGCAGGCGTTTTTGTTGCCATTGACAATAAGCCACCGCCGCATGCCAGCTAATATTGTATACTGGTACATTGTCTGCGCCTTCAGGATAATTATTCCCTTGCCAGTGTTTCAAGTATTGGCCTTTGGGCAAAAGATCCTGCATGCGTTCTTTTTGCCATTCAGGGTTTGCCAAAATGAATTTCTTAAAATCTTTGTTTCTGACCTCATATTTATCGGCCCAAAAGGTGCTTACTGTGACTTCGTGCAAAGGAGCTTCGGTTTGTAAGTACCCTTTGGGGAATTTGTATTTGGCGGTGAGGCTGTCTATTTCCAAGGAGGGGCTTCCCATAATGAAGGTACCGCCTTGAACCAGTACCATATCGGGTGGAGCTTTTAGATTTGAATGACACCCCCATACCCCACCCAGGCAAACCAAGACCAAGAAATGATACAATAGGCTTCTCATGCGTGCCATTATTTCTTTTTTCTCAAATAGATATTACTACTCACGGTTTTGAGACGGGTAGTAGCACCGCCACCATTGAGCGACTTACGTACATTGGCACCCACGTAGGTATTAGAAAACGTACCATTGTCTTGGGGAAACTCAAAGTCGGTAAATATCTCGCCACTAACGGTCTTCATTACCAGGTCGGTTTTGGCACTTTTCGGAAGGGTAATGTCAATGCTACCACTTATCAATGAAATGTCGTGATGATTGCCTGATTCGAAGCGGTCAAATACAAGCTGGGCGCTACCACTGGTACTGCGAGCTTTAATGGCTCCATTGACATTTTTAAAATGCATGCTTGAGGTTTTGGTGTATACTTCTACGCCACCATTTACCCCGGTTATTTCGTAGGGCCTACCACCTGTCCAAGTGGTTTCTTCTAATATTACTTTGGTACTTTGAGGTACCTTGATGCGGTAATCTACGTGACGACGAGTTACTTTACTGAGGATTACTTCGTCATTTTCTTCCTTGAGAAAAACACCTTTACCCGTGTTGTCTGGCCCAAGGTTGCTCAAAGAAGTGAGGCCTTTGGCTCGTTCGTCGTTTTCGGGGGCATAATCACCCAAGGCTTCTACTTTTACTTTGTTGCCGTTGTAGCCCTCTATAGTCACCGCGGCATTGTGCATATAAATTTTTACGGTTTTGGGTGCACTGCTTGCCCAGGGAACAAATGAAGATTCTATACCTTCGCAGGCCAGTAGGCTCAAGGCCAATGTAGAGAGCGTGAATAGTAACAATAACTTTTTCATAGGTTTTCTTTTTTAAAAAATGGTTATATGGGTTTTGAGAGGTAGACGAGCCAATGAATGATTCATTACAGCGAAATAAAAATTATTGTTTGAGGGCCATACAACTTAGTGATGCTACCAGACTACAAGATCATATAAAATGTGCGATTGCGAACAGGAGGATGTATCAATTGTGAACGTTTTTAAAAGAATGGGCTTTTATTTAAGTGCTTGAATATAAGTGTATTAAATAATAAGGTATATGCTTTGTATCCTTATGGCAAAACCACCATAACCATTGACCATGTTCAAAAATTATCTCAAAATTACCCTCAGAAGTTTTTTTAGGAATAGATTGTATGCTTCTATCAACCTACTGGGGCTTTCGGTAGGCATTGCTGCTTTTATTCTTATCTACTTATTTGTACAGCAGCAATTGAGCTACGATACCCATTATCAGGGAGCCAACCGTATCTATCGAGTCATCAACCATGTCCATATGCAAGAGCAAACCGATGTTACCGAGTGGACCTCGCGGGTATTGGTCAATCGCTTGCAAAATGATTTTCCTGAAGTTGAAAAAGCCGGAAGTTTTTTTAACGAATCGGGTTTATTGATTTATCAAAACAAAAGGTTGCGTCAAAAATCGCTGGGGTATGCCGATCAGGATTTTTTAGACATATTTAAGTTCTCGTTTTTATCGGGTGATCCTAAAAGTGCTTTGGTGACCTCTAATGCCATAGTATTGACTCGATCCACCGCGCAAAAACTTTTCGGCAGATATGAGAAAGCTTTGAATAAAAGTCTGGAGATGAGCGATGGAGCAAAATACCGGGTATCAGGTGTGATAGAAGACCTACCAGTAAATACCCACCTCAAGTTTGGTTCCCTCATATCAGTAGCCACTCTTAAGGGCGATTATCTCAAAGGTTGGGGCTACAATGGATTTAATACCTACATCAAGCTGAAGCAAAATACCCAGAGCAGTGAGGTAACTCAAAAGCTGAAGGGACTTACCCAAACGCTCCTGAAAGACAAGTTGTTTACCGAAAAATATTACAAGAGCTATGCACTTCAGCCTCTTACTGATATTCATCTATATCCTTATGCCCCTGCGGTTGAATCCAACATCAAATATGTTTACATATTTAGCGCTATAGGTATTTTTATATTGTTGATTGCCTGTATCAATTATATGAATATGGCTACGTCGGGAGCTATGAACCGTGCTCGTGAAGTAGGCATTCGCAAGGTAGTAGGTTCGCATCGCAAACAACTCATTGTCCAATTTATGTTTGAGTCATTGTGTATGGTAAGCTTGGCGGCCTTGATTGGTTTAGCGGTGGTAGAGTTGGCCCTGCCGTGGTTCAATCGCTTGACTACCCTCGATCTAAGCCTGCCACTGGATCAAATACAGACTTGGTTGGCATTGGCTACCTTGGTAGCAGGCGTGAGCTTTTTGAGTGGTATTTATCCTGCTTTTTTTCTATCTGCTTTCAATACTATCAAAGTACTCAAAGGAAAGTTTAGTCGTAACAGACAAACCGTTCATTTACGTCGTGGGTTAGTCGTGTTTCAGTTTACGCTTTCCATCATTGTATTGGTGAGTACCTGGATCAGTTTTGAGCAATTCCAGTTTATGCAGCAAAAAGATTTAGGTTTTTCTAAAGAGCAAGTATATGTGCTTCCACTGGAAAACCCTGAAGCGGCTAAAAAACTAAGTGCCTTGAAAGATGCATTGGCGAAAAATCCACGGGTACAGCAAATTGCGCTGGCCTCTTCTACTCCAGGTGAGCAAACCTGGGGCAATAACCTTTTTCAGTATCAAGAGAAAGGAGAAAAGAAAAGCATCGCCGCTGATTTTTTTCAGGTAGAAAAGAACTACTTTGACCTGATGAAGATTAAACTATTGAGAGGGGAGGTATTTACCCCCATGAGTACCAAAGATTCCTCTTACTCGGTAGTAGTCAACGAAGCATTTGTGAAGCAGGTAGGCTGGAACTTACAAGCACTAGAAGGAGATAAAAACCCCATTGGCAAAAAAATAAACCGAAGATTAAAAATAGTAGGTGTAGTAAAGAACCTGCATATTAGGTCATTGCATAACAAAATAGAGCCACTTTTGATGCTGGTACTGCCCAAAATGAGACGAGGAGAATATTTGTACGCAAGGCTTCATCCCAAAGACTTGGACAATACCTTGGCTGGCATTCGGAAATCTTATGACAAAGTAGAAAGTAAGTACCCTTTCAATGGTTTCTTTTTGGATCAGCATTTTGCTAAAGAATACCAAAAAGATAGAGTGACCCTGAAGGTATTCTCAACCCTTTCGGGTTTGGCAGTACTCATAGCTTGTTTGGGATTGTTTGCCCTGGCAGCATTTACCATTAGCCAACGTACCAAAGAGATAGGTATTCGCAAAGTACTGGGTGCTTCTATTAAGCATATTTTACGTTTGGTAACCCAAGACTTTGTTTTTCTCATTGCCCTGGCTTTAGTGATTGCCATACCATTGGTAGTATATTTAGGTAATCAATGGCTTACCCAGTTTGCTTATCAGGCTGCCATCAATTATTGGGGCATTTTTGGAGTCGCCGCAGTACTGGTCATGTTCATTACATTCCTCACAGTAAGTATTCATGCACTTCGAGCGGTAAGAGTAAACCCCACAGAGGTGTTGAAAGATGAATAGGCGGCTATCGCCTTGAATGAAAAGTTAAAAGTGAAAAATGAAAAGTGAGCGCGAAGCGTCGCTCTATCGAGTCTAGAGAGTTCCCTCCTGCTTAGGAAGGCTAGGGTGGTACTTTAAGTGAAAAACTAAAAACTAAAAATGAAAAATGACGCGAAGCGGAGATTAGTTCATAATTAGGAGTTGGTAGTTTATCTAGTCTATAGTTTTGCGATGCATTGCGGAATAATTGATCAATTCATAATTCATAATTGACCATTCACCACTTATTGAGGCTTTAGCCGAAATCCCGACGAGTCGGGACCATTAATCATTAAAATAGGCCGAAGGCGGAACAATAGAGCAATTTAACAATCAGCGAAGCGAAACAATAGAAAAAATAATTGATCATTAATTACATAACCCATATATATTACTGATAACTCAATGATTAGAAATTATTTAAAAATTGCTTTACGCAATCTACTAAGGCAAAAGTTTTACAGTGCCATCAACCTCCTCGGGTTGGCAGTGGGCATTGCCTGTGCAGTGTTGTTGTATTTGTATGTGCAAGATGAAATGAGCTACGATAGTCATTTCAAAAATGCCGATCGGATTTACCGGGTAGAAGGAGTTTTGACTCGTCAAGGATCGTCTACCCCAGGAATGTATACGCAATGGCTCCTGGCAGATCAACTTGAGAAAGATTATCCTGAAATACAGGTAGCTACTAAAGTGTTGGATGGACAAGATTTATTATTGACCCATCAACAAAAAAAGTTTTATGAAGACCGTATGAGCTATGTCGATGAAGGGTATTTTCAGGTATTTTCTCATC
>DMXI01000378.1 GCA_003483885.1 Microscillaceae bacterium | reverse complement strand
GTATATATTTTCATAAAATCTAGACTTTATTAGAGCGGCAAGAGACAAACAAGTAGCGATGCAGTAAAACTGCTAAACTCATAGAATCAAGAAAAATAGGACAAATAAAATAGGTTACATCATGAACCTATGGCTGATCTATTCCAAAAGAAATAATAGTTTAGATAAATAAAGTATCCTATAAATTTGGGATAATGGTCTTGTTTTACTCCTGATCCAGCTCTGATTCGCGAAAGCTTTCTCAATTATCAGTCAAGGTAAGTCTCCTGGCTTGTGGTACTTTTGTGGTGGTCTTCCCGTTTAGAACCCTAAACAGTGACTTTAGAAATGATCACAAAAGCAAATACCACTTACAGTTGCGCGTCAGCTCGTGATTTTCACACGATTCCTTGTTATTCGTCTGGTTTTGTATAAATGCTAAAACCAAAACGAACCTTTTCTGAGCAGTAATTATTGGGAGTAAAGGTAATGAGCACAGTGTGATTTGCCAAACAATTATTACAATACCTGGTAATCACTCCCCAATTGGTTGGCCAAGGTTTGGGCTTTACCTAATTTAATAAAGCTACTTTCGGTATCTATTACTAATGTATAGTTTAGCGACCTAAGAAAAGCGCGGTAGTACTGAATTGCCTGTTCGGTAGGGTTTAATTGAGACTGGTTGCCACTATTAATACGCCCATCGGTAAAAATATAAAGCTGTTGTTGTATTTGAGTACTCGGTCGGTTGTTCTTGATGAGCTGGTGAACTTGTTGAAAACCCGCTATCAAATTGGTTTTACCCCCGGTAGGCAATTGCTCCAGGGCATTTAATAAAACTTGGGGATGTTGAGTCAAAGAATGGCAAATCTTGGCTTGTCCCTGTACCAAGGCTACGGCTGCAAAGCGAATTCTTTGCCCTTGATAATTTTTCAGGGTTTGAGCAATGATTCCTTTGGTGTAACTGATTTGCTTTTTGCGCGCCATAGAGCCACTGGAATCGATCAAGAAGTACACCCAAAGCTTTGCCTTTGCTTCCTTGGAGCTTGGTATCAACTTGAACTCACCTCTTAAGGTATAATGACGCAACGTTTGATATGTATCAACCCTTGTACTTATCTGGTTTTTAGAAGTTTGTAGTGCATTTGCTTTGGGTAACTTTAGCCCTTTACGGCTCGATTTGGCCTTTTTTTGGGGGCGCAATTGCATCGTTTGTGTGGTATTGACTTGCTCAAAAGTTTGCGTTTGGTTGTTTCCAGTGCTCGTAGAGGTGTTGCTATGATTAGAGGCATTATTTTGCGCTGGCGACTCATTGGATTCAGGCTCAGAATTGTTCTCGGGAGGTGTACTTGGGGGAGTATTGGGTGGATTAGGGTTTTTAGACCGATGACCTAGTACAAACGGAGCAATGGCTTGCAAATGCTTCTCGGCTACAACCGTGTCCCCTTGCCAGGCAGCATACGCTTTAGCCGTTTTGAGCAATAAAATATCGGCTCGAAGCCCTTCTACCTCATGTGCCTGACAAGTACGGGATGCCCAATCATAGCAGGCTTCAGGTATCTCAATGTCAGACAGGGCTTGCTTGGCCTGGAGAATACGAGATTGTAGCACTTGTTCTTCTTTTGCAAATCGAGCTTGAAAGGCGGTAGGGTCTTGATCGAAAGCCAAACGGTGGCGTAAAATGGTTTTGCGGATTTCCAAGTCTTGAGGAGTAGCAACCTGTACACTCAACCCAAAGCGATCGAGCAATTGCGGTCGTAGCTCCCCTTCTTCGGGATTCATCGTACCTACTAAAGCAAACTGGCTTTCTTGCCAACCAGACAAACCCTCTCGCTCGAGGTGGTAGCCTCCGGTAGCCGCTGCGTCTAGTAAAATATCAATGAGGTAATCACTCAGCAGGTTTACTTCGTCGATGTACAACATTCCCTGATGGGCTTGTGCCAACAATCCTTTTTGTAATACCTGGGTTTTATCATTTACCAGCTTTTCTAAATCTACACTGCCCAGTACCCGGTCTTCAGAGGCTCCAATGGGTAGATTCACCAAACGAAAATCGGAAGCTATGGGCTGCATCAAATGGCTAATGGCCCTTACTGTGGTAGTTTTGCCAGTGCCTTTGTCGCCCAGGGCCAATACTCCCCCGATACTACGATCAATTAAGTTAAGTATCAGGCAGCGCTTAAAATCGTCCTGACCCACAATGGCGGAAAAAGGGAAAGTTTTATGTTTCATTTATTCTATTCTTTGATGATAAACCATCTCGTAATCAGGCAATAACTCGGGGTGAAAAATCTTTACAAGGTCTTTCAATACTATATGCGGATTTGTGATACCCGATTGCCAATAATCATTGGCTCCTTGAGCATTTTGTCGATGGTTATTATTATAAATATTGTTTTCCTTAAAAGATTTAAAAGCCTCATAACGAGTATCTTGCTTGAGCAAATCAGCCTTTGTGCGAATTTTTCGACCAGGATTGAGCCAATAACTACTTTTGAGTCCTATAGGGTATACAGCCTCAAAATCGAGGGTCAGCAAATCGGTTTTAGGGTTACTTTTCCAGGAATAACTCCCGCCTGCATCGGCAATCAACTGAGCCAGGTAACTTTTTCCACCGTTGGCATACCAGGTATTTTTAAATAATAATCCTTTGAATATATCAGGGCGGGTTTTAGCCTTTGCGGCCAATTGTGTTACTTGTTGGTATTGCTTGACTACTTCGTTAAACTTCTTATTGACCAATGCTTCCTGATTGGTCAAGGCTGCCATCAATTTTACCCATTCCAGCCTCCCTAATGGGTGGGTTTCCAACCAACCACTATTCACTATTATAGGTATGCCCACTTTCATCAGTTGTTCATATTTGCCAAAAGCAGCTTGAGATACACCACTCGTCATCAATACATCAGGTTGTAGATTCATGACCACTTCACTATTGAGGTTTTTACTACTGCCAATAGCCGGGATGTTTTTTTCTTTCAGTATTTTCTGCAAAACAGGGTCATAAATGTATTGAGGTTTATCTACCGCTGCAATGAGGTCATAGGCATTCATCCATTGTAAATAGGCCACCGGTGGGGTGCTCGTTAAAGCAATTTTTTTAACTGGAATGCGAATGACCTGAGCCTGCGCATATTTGGCTGGTTTATTCACCCCTTCGGGAAGTAGCACATAAGTAAAACCTTGATTGCTCCCCGAAAACGCTTTTTTTACTTGTACCACTTTGTAATTGTGCTCATAGCTAAGGGTAACATGCTGCGCGTATTGTATGGTGGTAAGTGGATCAGTAGTTTGTTTTTGAGAATTTTCTTGAGGTTGAGTGGTACAGTTTACCAGTAAAAACCCACTTGCCACTAGATATAAATAGATAACTAATTTGTTCATTGAAATTTTACTTTCTGTGGATGATAGTGTGCGGAACAAACTTTCCTATAGAACTTGTCAGTGTCACTTTGCTTAAACAACAAGGATACACGAAAAGAATTTCAATTTAAAGAAAAGCCCCATTTATCCTATACCAGGATGAGGTTATACCCCGCAGAGCGGGGGTATAAGCAAATCTTAATTTTTACAAACTCAAAGTATAACGCAGATAAAACGCTCTACCTGGTAAGTTAAACCCTCGTTTTTCGTAGTAGTTCTCATCGGTCAGGTTGGCAATGCGTAAGCCAATTTGGTGTTGCCCAGCTACTTTGAAGTTGAGACTATAATCCAATACCATAAAAGAAGGGTACTTGATATCGGCGTAATCTCCATTGGGGTTTACCGTAAGGCCACCCAAGTAGTAAGACCAGTCAGTATCAAAGCGATGCCCTACATAACGACCCGAAAGTTGGGTAGAAAACCACTTCAGGTTATCGTAGCGAATACCATAGTTGATGGTAAGATCCGCCACATTATGCATTTCCAGCTGGATTTCGCCCCTCAAGAAGATATCTCGAATTTCGAGAGCTTCCAAAATCACCGTGGAGTTGGCAAAAAACTTCAAACTATGTTTATAATTGTTCAAAGCTCCCAAGTCGTAGCTCAAAACTATTTCTAAACCATTAAGGGTAGTAGCGGCCGCATTGGTATAAGTATTGAGATTACGTACCGTGTTGCCACTTCCACTTGGGGTGGGAATGTTGGCATCGGTTTGTACCTGGGCTACTACATTATTGGTAAAATTGGTATTAAAAAAAGTCACATCAGCATTCAAACCCGTTTTCTTGCTTTGAAAGCTAATACCCACGTCAAAAGTAGTGCTTTGAGGATTTTCTAAATCAGCATTTCCTTGCCAAATGTCGGCATTGGTTGTAGGGTTTCCATTGGCGTCGTTCAGCACTCGTTCGTCATATCCAGCAATTTGAAAAACACCCACGGTGGTAAAACCAGTCCCAAAGGTTCCGTGGAGGTTTAATTGTTCATTGATTTTAAAGTTTAAACCCAAGCTTGGACTCAATACCTGGTTATTTTGATTTCTGGATTCGAAATTATCGGTACCCGTAATGTTGTACTGAATGTTTTCATAGCGAACACCTATGGTGGCAGTGAGACGTTCTTCCAGAAAACGTAAAGTACCTTGAGCATAAATGCCTAAGTTGCCCAAAGTAAAATTAGGACGACGGATGCTTACCGGATTTTCTTCGCCAGTGCTACTAAACGATATATTGTCTTGAGTAATATGCTGATAATCAACCCCAACCGTGATGGTGTGAGCATTCAGTTGAATGATGTCTTGAATTTGCCCTCCTACCCAGCGGTTGTTGTTATCGCCTGATTTGTAAGTGTTCAAAGCTGTGCTGTTGGCTACACTTGATACCCGATAACGGATGTTGTTTTCTACACCCAAATAAGCTTTTGCAATCAAAGTATTGTTAGGCGCCAATTGTCCTTGAATGCTTACATCGGTAGAATAACGATCTACGTCTTTGAGACCAGGAGTGGCAGCATTTGCTATAATGTTGGCGATGTCAGGTCCGGTATTTACTTGGTTAGCAAAAAAGCGCTCTCCTTTGATGTCGGCTCTCCACTTTTCATTGATCTGATAACCCAAACGCAAGCTGCCCGAATATTTGTTGTATTGGGTACCGACATAGTGTCCTCCGTCTAAACGGGCATCGTCTATTTCGGTAATTTCGCCATTTTCATTTACCCGTTCGGCCTTGCCGCTTCCTAATGCATCACGAAAGATATTATTGGCTCCCAAACGATAATCCTGGCCTAGAGAAAAATTGCTAAAGCTTAAGTCAAAATCCAGTTTTTTAGAGATATTTCCGCCCAGTGCCAAGCCAGTTTCAGTAGTATTAAAGCTCCCTACCGAAGCATATACTTGGCCAGTGATATTTCCCTGACTTTTTTTGGTAATGAGGTTGATTACTCCTCCCATCGCTCTTGAGCCATACAATGCCGAAGCAGGTCCTTTGAGCACCTCGATGCGCTCAATGTTGTTCATATCAATGAGTGCCAGGTTGGTTGCTCCTGCTGGACGGCCATCAATCAGGAGCAAAGTACGTTGGTTAACGCCTGAAAACTCAGGGCGAAACCCACGCATGCCTACACCCGAAAGTAATCCAGGATACTGAATAACATCTACTGCCGCGTTTTTCTTCAAAACATCGCTTACATCATTGGCAATGGTATTGTTAATAATGTTTTTATCTAGTACTTGCACTCTTTGAGGCAGACTTTGCAGGTCAGTTTTGGTACGGGTAGCGGTTACTACTACGCCTTCGCCCAATTGAATGATTGACTCTTCCAGGGTAATGTTCCACTGGGTTTGTTGCCCAATGAGCAACTCTTGTGACTTGTAGCCCAAAATGCTAATCAATAACTTGTTTTTACCTTGGGGTACTGCCAATTGAAACGCTCCTTGAGCATTGGTGGCTACGCCTAGGTTGGTGCCTTTTACCACCACGGTAGCTCCAGCAATGGGTTGTTGTTTTTGGTCGATTACTTTCCCCGAAACTGTTCGGTTTTGGGCTTTTAGCAGGCCTATTGTTATGGTGAACAATAACAAAAAGGTCAATAAAAATTTGAAAACACCTTGCACAAAAATGCGTTGTTGAGATAATTTTGCTCTCATGCTTTTTAGTTTTAAATAAAATCATACTACCAGGCATTTTTCGTTTGTGAAGACACAAACGAAGGCAACCGCACCGTTGAACGTGTCCTCACGGTCAACTTTAGCCAAAATGTCTCATAGTATGAAATAAAATGTGATTGTCTGCAAGGAGTGAAATATAGAAGGGCCAATACAATACCTCCAGAGTAGTAAAAACAAACCGTCTCTCATACCAAAACGATCGTTTAAACACACACTTATCCTAAGTATTGCTTGCACACCTTTTCGCTTTCACCCGAAGCTTAGTGTATATAATGAAATCACTCAGGCAGATTTTCTGGCTTATGCCAAGCCAATGGCTCAACACTTACAGTAGCGGGGACTGCTCCGGATTTTCACCGGTATTCCCTTTTAACTTTCCCTTATCAAGTCTTTAACGACCAACTGATAAGAAAAAGCACCTGAATAATTGCCTTGAACCGTTTGTCCAAGGGCTTATAATACTTTTATGGTTAAATGGTCGCAATGCGTTGCGTAGTGATCCTTACCTTCATCAGGAGATCTATAACAATTCAACCAACCATATTTAATTGTTCTCTCTAAGTGCCTGCAGTAGGTCTTCTACCGAATGGCAGGCATCTTCTGTACCATTGGTTTTGATAGTCCAGCAATAATCTTTGGGTTCATTGCCTGACAGGGTTACTTCCCAGGCAGCATTGGCATTCTGGGTAACCAGATATCCTTCCCGCTCAAGGGCTCGCTGAGTCCAAAAAGCTTGCACACCCTGGCCATGTAAGTATACTTTTCGTTGGTCGGGTTCATTGATTTTAAAAGCTCCAGTATGTTTGTCAAAGTGAAAACCATCTTTGGCAAAGGCATTTTCAAAAGTCCCATTGAGCACTAAATCTTCTGGAGTTCCCGTGGTAATTTGGCATTCTCCCTGGTCGTTTTTTTTGCCCATCAGCCAAATATGATCTGCCGCTTGTAACGCTAAATCCAGCTCGTGGGTAGTCAGTAAAATGGCTTTGCCTGTTTGCTTGGCCAGCTTACGCAATAGCTTAAAAATCATCACCCGATTGGGTAGGTCAAGATGGGCAGTGGGTTCATCTAACAAGATCAAAGGAGTGTCTTGGGCCA
>DMXI01000685.1 GCA_003483885.1 Microscillaceae bacterium | reverse complement strand
CCTATTTTAGGCACGGACATTTATGCGTAACATCAGTTATTGACCTTTGACTTCTACAAGATACGCCTTTTAGTAATCAATGGATTAGTTATTCTTGTTACCCTTGCTTGTGATCAATTGGAATTCAACAAACATATTATTAAACACCACCCCGCTCCGATATCTAATCGCAAACCTTTTTAAAATAAGCCCCTCATCAAAAAAAGCCTAATCCTGAGTACTTCTACTCAATTTTTAGCCTACTACTTCCCCTTAATATCTCTGCAAATCTTTTTGGTTAAACAAAAATTCAAGATTCCGAAATCCAACCTGAAGTACTATTTCGTATGTTATCCATAATATTGTTTAACTTATTTTTAAAAATATTAAACAACAATAGATAAAAACCATCAAAATATCATAGGTATAAATACCCTATCCTACTATTATTTCTAAAAAATGTATGTAACTACTTGTATTTTTGTTTAATATTCTATTTATTTGATTAAACAAAAGGAAAAAAAATAACACAAATTATGCAATCACTAGAATTCTCTTCAATAGATCAGGTTTCAAAATCGCTGAAGCCGTTCGCTCTTAAGCTCACCAAAGATGTTGAGCAAGCAAATGACTTGTTACAGGAAACCATGTTAAAGGCCTTTACCAATAAGGACAAGTTCACCAAGGGAACTAACTTGAAGGCTTGGTTGTATACCATTATGAAAAATACTTTCATTACGAACTATCAGCGTTTGGCTCGCCGCAACACGTTTATTGATAGTACAAATAATCTTCACTATATAAATTCTGTAGACAATACCGTGGACAATAATGCGTATGCGAATTTCACCTTGCAGGATATCAACAAGGCAATCAATAAATTAGATAAGGCTTATAGCACTCCGTTTATTATGCACTTCAAAGGCTTTAAGTATCACGAAATTGCCGATACGTTGGAGATTCCTATTGGAACTGTGAAAAACCGCATCCACATTGCTCGTAAAGAATTAAAACAAAATCTCAAACAATACGCTATAAGATAATTTTGCTCTGAAAGGAGAAATTTTAGGAAAGTAAGGCAAGTTAAATTATAAATAAGTGCTAGTAAGATAGACTAGAGGCTCCAGTAGAAGTTGGTTCCTTTATGTTTATCAAAACAAGGAAAATTATTCGTGATGAATCGCTGGAAAATAAAATCTAGTGGTTCATCATTTTTTTTGTGTAGAAGTTACCTTAGCTGTTATATAATTCAAGGTTTTTTACAATACTTGTTATAAAGAATACTAGATGGGTAATGGTATAACTCACTGGCAGCTTTCCAATCTTTGCAAGCTCGCTCCAAATCATTCATTTGCTGATAAACCAATCCTCGTTGATAATAGTGTGCCCCTTTCTCATCTGCTTGATCAATCACCTGAGTATAATCAGCAATAGCCTGTTCAAAATTTTGCAATTTCTTATACACCCGAGCCCTCACCAAATAGGCATCGGCTAGAGTAGAATTCAGTGACAGCGCCTCTTCTATGTCTTGTAATGCCCTTGAGTACTGTGCCAAAGCTTGTAAAGCATTGGCTCGGGTAACAAAAGCTTGGTGATTTTGCGGATTGAGAACAATTACTTTGTCAAAATCTTGTAGCGCATCTTCATAATACATCATTTCACTACTGAGGAGTCCCCGATAATAGAGTGCCTCTTCAAAATTGGCTCGTAAACGAATCGCTTGATTCAAGTCGTTCATTACTCCTTTATAATAATTGGTTTTAAAATGCGCTTTACCACGAAAGAAGTAAGCTTCAGCTTCTTGTGGAAACTGTAGAATGCATTGAGCGCTTATTTCTTTTAATTTATCCCAGTCTTCCTGTTGATCCAGTTTGTGTAGTTTTTGGGTATACCACCCACAGGGCCCTGCTTGATTCAAGATTTGTTCCACCAAATATATGTCTAGTCCAGGCTGCAATATCTTTTGATAAATGAATCGGTTGCATAACCTATCCCAATCCCAATGGTTTTTGAATCGCTCAAGCAACTCGATCGTCCAAGGCAGGTGCTTGTTTTGTTCCAGTACACTCCAGTGCCATTTATCTTCAAAGTAAGCGATAAATTTTAGCGACCAAGGCAAGGCTGATTGACTGCTTAACTCTGACCAATCCCAATAATGGGTAAATTTGTCAATCAGGGCAATAGACCAAGGTAAGGAGCGGTTCGCCGATAAAAAGTACCAGTTCCAGTGATTTTGGAATTTTTCTAACAAGGCCTCCGACCAGGGCAGGGCCTCGTTTTGGCTCAGCATGTTCCAATCCCACTCGTCTTCAAATTGTTCGAGGGTTTCTATAGACCATACTTTGAGGCTTTGAGGGTTGAGATCGTCCCATTGTTGCCTATCAGTGATAGGCGGATGGATTGGCTTTCGAGAACCACTACTGAGCAGTTCCCAGTCAATTTTATGCTGATACTTATCCAATAGTGCAGGACTCCAGGCAATGTGTACATTTTGGCTAATCCCTTCCCAATGCCACTTATTTTCGTATTTTTCTAACAAATGGGTCTCTATAGGAAAGAAACGGGAAATCATTTCGATCACAAAAAGCAGGTGCTGATTGAAAAAGCTTAAGGTGCTACTTTCACTCATAAATTTTCAAAGGAGTAAACTTTTTTCTGCAAAGGGCTAAAATCTATTAACGCATAATGCTGGGTATATTGTAGATTGGTAGTATAAGGTAGGGATTTGATAATTAAAATACCTAATGATTGGGCTTTATAAATGTACAGAAGCTCAATTTAAATACAATAATATTTTGATATATTTGTTAAAAGTGATGACTTGTGCGTACTTCAGTTAAATGGACCTGTCCTTATTTTAAACACACTAAAAAGCAAAAATAATAAAGTTTCAATTTCAGACATCGAACTAGATTTTGATTTAATAACTTCAAATGATATGAGAAAAACATTTTGTATGCTATTGACCATTGTATGGTGTGCATCTGCAGCTTGGGCTCAGGATAACCTCACTCCTGAACAAGAAAAAACCTTCAAGCAAAGTGTAGAAAAATTACTAGTGAATTACGGTAAAATGTTGAGTTCCCTGGGGGATACCAGCTTTTTGAGAACTCTGGAACCCAAACCCAATGAATCGGGAACTCAGATTGGAGATGACCAAGACGATGAGCCTACTATAGAGGATGTAGAGTATAAAGAAAGGGTGGTGGATGTTTTTTTTGAAACCAATGATATTTACGTTTGTAATGATATCTATCCTTATTTTGACAAAAAGGACGCCCCCCAAACTGCTACTATGTCAAGAATGGTCGTAGCCGAAACCTATTTATCTTACATTTCGTCCTGGTACCAAAAAGGGCTTTCGGTGAGTTATTCAAACCTGGAGTTTGGCCAGGTAAAGTTCAACAAAAATGCGCCTGTACCTTTTTATCACGTACGTGTAAAGGTGAATCGTACGCTCAAAGGAACCTATCAGGACGGGTACGTATACCAAAATACGACTCCTTTGTGGTTTTACATTCGTACTGCAGGCAAATACCCTTCTCAACTGACCGACCTTCAGATTATCTCTATCGATTGGGGTACCGAAGAAGCGCGTACTCGTCGCAATGGGAAGTCCAAAGTTTCGTGGCAAATCGCGGCTGGTATTCGTTATTTTGACAATGAAAACTACCGTCTGGCTTACGAGACCCTCATTAAGCTAAAAGATGAAAAGAAATTGAGAAAAAATGCCAAAGCTTCGCTGGCGCTGGCCTGGATGTATTTCCGAGGGCTGGGTACCGACGAAAACTTCAAAGAAACATTGAATTGGCTACAAAAAGCAGCAGATCGCAAAGACAAGTACGCGATGTTTTATTTAGGTGAGGCTTATTATTTTGGCTACGAAATACAAGAAGATGAAAAGAAGGCTTATAAGCTGTATCGCAAAGCCGCTGGTAAACGACTTGGTATGGCAGAGCACGCTACTGGAAGAGCCAATGAACTCGGAAAAGGTACTTCTAAAAGTATTCGTAGGGCACGCCACTGGTACAAACGTGCGGTAAAGCACGGCTATCACCAAGCCCAAAAAGATTATGATCGGGTGAAGAAAAAGTAACTCTCTCCTCTCTTGACCAAACGCCAGCTATTGTTTGCTTAGCAATAGCTGGCGTTTTTATTTTTAGAAATGTCTGCCTCTAATACTCCCAATAATCGCGTTACAGACGGTAATACAGCATAAAAAACTGTTTATCAGCCACTTAAATCAAAGTAAATCCTTCCGAATTCCAATATTTTGTTGCCAAAAGACACCCATGGAGATGACATTCTCGCTTGTCATGCCGAGTTTACCGAGGCATCTGGTACTGGGTAGTTGAGTGTTGAAATCACCAGATGTCTTGGTTACGCTCCACACGATTAAAATCAGTTACACACATTTTTATGTCACCTATAATACTGTGCTGGTTGTAGTTATTCAGACAAATCTCCCAACAAACTGCTACTGATGACGTACTCACATAAAACGTTGATTGTTAGTTGATTAAAATAAATTGTAATGTACATATTTTGTCACTCCGAACTTGT
>DMXI01000266.1 GCA_003483885.1 Microscillaceae bacterium | reverse complement strand
TCATTGGGGTTTACCTTTTTTTATTTGCTAAAACCTACTAAAAATATTATGCCAATCTGATGATTTTATAGCCAATTTATCGATCCAACGGAATGATTTGGCCCTCTTTTGCAATTTTGTAGCCTTTTTTTAGTACTTCTTGTCGCTCAGAACTCTGAGCCTGGATCAATGGGTTGGTATGATTGAAGTGAATAAAGTGAACTTTGGCTCGCTCAGTTTTGGGTAAATCTTGTAGCAAACGCATCGATTCCTCCACAAAGGGGTGGGGAATTTGGGACATATCTCTATTGGGAATTTCTCCATTTTTATAAAAAGAGCCATCCAACAAAGCAATATCAACTTCTTTGAGAAGTGATTTTATGTCAATTTTCCATTTCTTCCACTTATCAATATCAGGTATGAAAAGCGCGGTTTTAGCCTTACCAACAATTTTGTATCCTACTGTTTCGGTAAACTCATCACGGTGAGGCACTTGCAATGGGATTATCTTTATATGAGAGCTTAGCCGAAACAGAGAATCTGCTTGTATGGGTTGCAATGCGATATTTTTCAGTTTTACCAACTGACTCCAGGGACCATTGTTCGTGAGAAATGCCCGCATACGAGGCATTGCAAATACGGCTAAGTTTTTTGCTCCCATTACTTCCCGCCCCAAGTGCATCAAACCTGTGTAGTGGCCAATATGGCCATGGGTAAGCAATATACCGTCGGGAAGCATCGACTTAGAAGGCAGGTAGGTGTTTAAGCGTTGCATTTGTTCTTTAAAATCAGGAGTGGCTTCTATCATCCATTTTTTACCTTGGATTTGGTCTACAAGGCCTAGGCTTACCACGCTTTTTATGTCTTCTGGATGCTTCCACACGTGTGCACAGCAACTTTTAGTGCATCCAGCTTGAGGGTATCCAGCGTCTTGGGCAATGCCTAATACCACGAGGTATTGCTGGGCTGCTATCTGTTTCTGAATAATTTGAGAGGTATCTTGAGCAATGGTTGGGCTAAATTGCTTTGCTTGGTTGGAGTTGGGCTGGCAGGCCATAAGGAAAAAAGTACACAGGATGAAAAGAAATGATGTATGCATATATTATTCATTAGGACTTTTTGACAAATAAAACGATATCAAGCTATTAAGAAATTAAGGCGTAAGCATAGTAGCTATTGAAACCTACAGGTAGATTTAGTATATTAAGAGTGTGCCTATAACCTCACGTTACTATGAAACCAATACTCAAATATATCATCTTTTGTGTTTGTTTTCCATTGACAGTACTAAGCCAGTCTCGTACTGATTATGTAACCACATTTAGACTACTGGAGCTTCGTCTACAAAAGGGAGATCAGCAAGCAGTAAAAGAAGTAGGAGATTTCTTGGGAGATCAAAGAACTTACCTCAATCAACAAGAAGAACAGGCTACTTTGCACGCTAAGGCTACAGAGGTATTAGGGCATTACTTATTACTAAAGCCAAAAACATTTGAGATCAACTCGGCTACTACTCGTCAGGCTTTTTTACAGTTTTATTATCAACATGAAAAGGATTGGAAATTTTCAGCATTTTTACAGGTTTTTTATCTAAGCCCCATTGAAACATTATCCTATCAATATCGCTTGATTCACGCACAAGCGTATAGCAAATCTGATAAACAAGCCCTGTTTCGACATTATCGCCGGGAGTTTTTGCAAGCAATTGAGCTAGAGTTGTATGATCAAGTACCAGCAATGCTAGAGCGAATTGCACAACTAAAAGTACCACAAGGTTTTCTGTTACTAAGGCGTTGCTTGCAAGACCGTTATTGGAAAATTAGTCCCACCAACACTTTTGCCCTTAGGCTATATGAAGCTACTTGCTATGCTTTGCGGCATTATCAGAATCTGGGAGCTGCCCAGATGATTCTCAAAACCATTCAAGAAGAAAAAACTTATTTACAGGGAGCAGTAGAAGCCCTGAGTTATATCACCAATATACACTTGGAAGCCCTCAAGATTCCTCTAGATAAAGCGGTACCTACTTATCAGAAGTTGATTAGCCAACATCCATCCATTGAAAAGTTAAGAGAAGCTGGCTATCGGCAATTGTTTGATTATGAGCGGTTTCATTTCAAAAGCACTGTAGATTACTATGGTAAAATCCTTAATAAGAGTTATAGTTATTTCTGGATAAGGTACAACACTTTGCAAGATTTAAAACAACAGCGTGATCCTAAGGTACTCTGGTATTTTGCCGCTCAAGTATTTCAACAAAAGGGGAAGGCTCGTTATAACTGGCAAATTGATATTCAACCTTTGTCATTGATCCAGGCATTGACTGGGACAGAAGTACTAGTGCCCAATGACGAAGGAAAATGGACGACTCAACTAGAAGACAAAACGGCTCGATTAAATTTTGTGAGATATTGGCAAGAGCATTTTCAAGATTATCAGTGGGATGCATCTATCAATAAATTTGTGAATACTAAAGAGCAAGTGAAAGAAAACCCTCAAAGCGAACGGTTTAGACGTAATTTTAAAAAGCTACATCATCGAGATCAGCGTATAGCGAAGGCAGGTTTAGAATCCTTGGCGAATAAGCAGCCATTAGAGGCCCTACAAACCTTACCTGACAAAAAGCTCGTGATCTTTCCTCAGAGTTATCAATTGCCTCTATATCCGTATCTTTCGCTTGAGGTACTTATCCAGTTAAGAAACTATTGTGAGAATAATGGTTTTGATTATTTATCGTACTTAAAAGAAATAGAAGCAAGAGGGCAAAAATTGGCAGCCAGGTTAAGTACTCAAAAACGGATTCAATTGGAAAAAGAATTGTATCAATCCCTGACTCTAAAAAATATAACCGCGCTAGAGCATTGGGCCATCCTCTCAGAAAACAATTCCTGGCGATTGGGCTATTCGCTTGGGAGGGTTTTATACCGTTTTTATGCCCATAAGCGAGACTCGTTATTTCATAATACAGCCTATCTCAAGTTGTTTTTGAAAAAAATGGGTTGGTTTGCCAAACTACGTCCCAAGGGTTTGGGTGTGCTTTACGGAGATTTTTTAGGCGAACTAAGTGAACAAGAACAACAGAAGTTGGCTGAGATACAGACCCAGCTGCAAAACAAACGTGAAAATAATCTGACAAAACCTAGAGCTGGAAACTTTCTCAAAGATCAACAAGATTTGGCGTTAACTATTGCTCAAATACTCCAGCAACCTATTTTGAAGCTGCACCCAGCTTTGAATCGTTTTGTGAAAAGACCTCACGCAAAACATTGGCAAGAATTGAATGGGGTAAAAACACATCATCCAGATGATTTTAGAGCAGTAGTTACCCAAATTAAACAATTCAAAAATCCAGAAGAGATTCAGTGGCTATTGTCTTGGCTTAAGTTCCAAAAATCATTGGCAAGTGTGCCTTTTTTGATGCAAATGATTGACGACCAACGGATAATTGGTAAACATAGAGGATATCGTCAATACATTCCGCTTACGGTGTCAGATGAAGTAGTATTTATTTTGGAGCAAATCTATCGGCATAGCTTTATAGATGCCAAGGACTTTTATCGGGTGAAGCCGCGCAATGTATATCGTTTTTCTAAGAATACCCGGCCGTGGAAACAAATGTGGGCAAAGCAGCAGGCTCGCTATCAGGGTTGGGAAGCTGATTTTTTTGCACTGAAGATAAAAAACATATCTAAGCAACCTCAGCTGAAAATTAATACCCTCAATAACATCTTACGTTCACCTTTTTTTCAGGCGGTTCAACATCGTTTAAAAGTATTAACTGCATTGTCTAAAGTGCGACCTCAGAGTGATTTAGCCTATTTACAGTGGCGTTTGCCAATTACTATGAGGGAGCTGAAGTATTTTGAACGAGGACTGCAATATCCCAAGCTACTGAAACGCCTAACCCCACTGATAAGAGCAAAAGGCGATACCATCTTGCAATGGATAGCTCGTGTTACTGATGAATTACCAAAGACGGTTCAGGGTAAATTATATTTTGAGTTAGGACAATCTACCGAATTGTGGCAATGGTTGAAACAGAAACGCTTTGATACTTTGAAGCGACGTATCATTCAACGTTTAAACGATTTTGAGGAAAGTTTACCGACAGGTTTCGCCCATAGAGAAGTGAGAGCTGTGATGTTGGTATTGAAGCAGCAGCATTTGCCTTTCAAAGAGCAATTGACAAAGATAAAACAGGTGAAAAACTTGACACTAAGAAGCGAAGCGTTGAGTCAATTGGTTTTTATGGTTCGATACTCAGAGGTCTCTACGTTATTAGAGAACACCGAACGGTTAAAAAAGATTGCTCCCAATTATGATCTGATTCACACACGTATTCGGCACCATATATTGTACAATTTGGGTTTGCCGCTGGAAAATAGTTTTGAGCAAAACTTAACAATGAGACGAGATCTGAGGAAACTTTCGGAAGCTGATTTCTTTGATCAATACATCACCAAATGGTATCCCAAATTGGTAGCCGCAGTACAAGACCAAGATTTGAAATATTTGCTGCGTATTTTAGAAAGTGCAGCAGGAGTACCTTTGGTGGGGATAGGGCAAGAGGATAGACGGTTATATGCTTTGTTACGTTTTTTTGAGATCAATTTTGACAATAGATTAGGCTTTCCGCCCAACATGTACAATGTTCAACACTGGAATGAACAAGTTTCGGTGAAGGACTGGCAACAAACCTGGGAACGGTTTATGAGACAAATACTACAAAAAACGAATAAAAACCAGGAAAAGTATTAGCTAAAAAAACACCAAATATTATTTTGTTTTGATTTTTTTATGCCCGTACTTTGCCGCAAATCTATGAGCAATTTAAATTGATAAAGAGATGCTTTTGTTTGAAAACGAAGTAGCAAAAATTGATCTAAATGTTGACAATAACAGCTTGACCATTACCTGGAAGGAAATTGTGTTTAAGCAAGATTATGAAGAAGTTTGGAAACAGGCCTGGAACTTTGCTTCCCCCTATGATGTGACTGAGTTTTTGAGTGATGAAACCCGATTGTTGAGTGTGGCTGGTGATGGATTGGATTGGGTAATGAAAAAATGGGAGCCGTTGTGTGCCAAACGTCTGGGATTGACTCGCAAAATTGCTTTTGTGTTGTCGCCAGGATTTGACGAAAATCTACAAGAACAAAATCGCGTACAGGAGGTAGGTTCATTGATGAATGAATTTATTTTCAAGCAATTTAACAATATGCAAGAGGCTGAAGGTTGGCTTTATTCAAGAGAAGCTACCTTGATGGTATAATTTATACTACCTCTCCAATATTTAATTATTTTGAGAATGGTTGTTTTCGCAAAGAGAACAACCATTTTTTTATAGCTGTACGCCAATCAGTAAGACATCATCAATTTGTTCTTCTTGTCCTTGGGCTTGCCATTCTTGGAAAGCTTGCGCCAGAAGCAGTTGTTGCGTCACAAGTGGCTTGGAGTGTATTTCTAGTAACAAGTTTCTTAAACGGCCAGGAGAAAATTTTTTATTATGGGGACCTCCAAACTGATCCTGGAAACCATCGGAGAAGAGATAAAGTGTTGTGGGATGGGCTAATGAGATGTAATGAGACGTAAAACTTCTAATGCTTTCTCTTTGCTCGCCTCCAATGGGCACTTTATCACCTTTGATCACGTTTAAGTGTTTATCTTGAATATACACGAGCGGGTTTTTGGCACCGGCAAATTCCAAGACTTGATTTTGACGATCTATTACTACCAAGGCCATGTCCATACCGTCGTGATTTTGGGTTTCTTTCTGGCGAAGTAACTGACTAACTCCCAGATGTAATCTTTCTAAAATTTGATGAGCTTGAGTGATTTGCTGGTTTTTGACAATTTCTGTAAGTAAATCATTGCCAATTAAACTCATAAAAGCACCAGGTACCCCGTGTCCGGTACAGTCAATAACCGCCAATATAATTTTGCCTTTTACTTCTTCTAAATAATAAAAATCGCCTGAAACTACGTCTCGAGGTTTAAAGAAAACAAAATGATCTGGAAGTAACTGAGCAATTTGTTCTGCATTGGGCAAAATGGCTTGCTGAATGTTTTGAGCATAGTCAATACTATCACTCAGGTCTTCGTATAATCGCTCAATACGAATGTTTTTGTTGATAATTTCTTTTTGCTTTTGCTCCAAAAACTCTTGAGTAGATTTTAATTCTTCAAAGCTCTGTTGAATCTCCTCTCTTTGCTCGGCAAGCTGGCGGTTTTGTTGTTGCATTCTACGCTCATAGTTGAAGGTTTCCATACGAAAAATACTGGCAAATACCATTGTGGTAATGATAGACCCTATTAAGTTATTCCACCAAAAGAAATTGGCCCAAGTCAATGCCATTGGAGAAAGAGGTGTAAACCATTGGTATTTGGTACTGATGGTGATCACAAAGAAAAATGCCCCAATCCAAACGAGGGCAAGGTAAATCAATGTCTTTTTCTTAAAGATGAAGATCGCCAAAATAGCCAGGGTAAACATGTATAAGTGAATGCCCATATTGCGGGCATATAATAGATAGATCAGGAAAAAATTAAGCGGAGCACTAAATATGAAAATGATTTGTGAAAGCAAATATTTACGACGAATGCTTAAAAGTAAAGGGACGGCAAAATAGATAATGGAGCATAGATTACCCAAGGAAAGGGTCCAGGCATTGTTTACGGCAAGAACAATAAAATCTATCAAATTGATGCCCATAGCTACCAGGCAAGAAATATTCAGTAGCTTGATTCTACGAGTGTCTGAAGCAGAGGTATTGGGAGCAATATTCCAAAGGAAAAGGTTTTTCATGTAGTAGCATTCATAGCTTTATTGAGCTTAAGTTATAAAAACATTTGGGTTATACACAATTTCTCCCAACCGTTCAATAGATTGAGTTTTTACCTAAGCCTTTGCTATATGCGTACACCTATAACCAGTACATCATCTATCTGGGACTCACCGCCTTGCCATTTTTCCAAAGCTTCTTCCAAACTGTTTTTTTGTTGTTCCAGTGGTTGCTGGTGATTTTCTAAGAGTAATTCATAAAAACGAGTACGCATAAATTTTTTATTGGCAGGGCCTCCAAACTGATCCTGAAACCCGTCTGAGAAAAGATAAAACGTAAAGGGGTGCTCTAAGGAGATACGGTGAGATGTAAATTCCCGGATGCTTTCTTTTTGTTCTCCTCCAATGGGAGCTTTATTCCCTTTTATGATTTTTAATTCATTGTTTTGAACATACACGAATGGGTTAATTGCTCCAGCGAATTCCAGGCTTTGATGTCGCAAGTCTATGACAACCAGTGATATATCCATTCCATCGTGATTGTCAGTATCTTCTTGTTTGAGGAGTTGCCTTACACCAGTGTGCAAGTTTTCCAAAATTTGAGCGGGCTTGGTAATGCATTTATTTTTCACGATCTCAGTGAGTAAATCATTGCCAATCATGCTCATAAAAGCGCCAGGCACTCCGTGTCCAGTACAATCAATTGCAGCCAGAACGATTTGTCCCTTTACTTCTTCAAGATAATAAAAATCACCTGAGACAATATCTCTTGGCTTAAAAAGAACAAAACTATCTGGAAGTAGTTGTTTGAGCTTTTGAGGAGATGGTAATATTGACTTTTGGATATTTTGAGCGTATTGTATGCTAGAGTTCAAGTCTTTATATAAACGTTCAATACGGACGTTTTTTTTGGTAATTTCTTGTTGTTTATGTTCCAAAAACTCCTGAGTAGACCTAAGCTCTTCAAGGCTCAAATGCAGCTCTTCTTTTTGTTCGGCGAGTGTCAGGTTTTGTTGGCGTAATTTGGATTCATAGCTGAAGGTTTCACTACGTAAAATGGTAGCAAAGATGATCATAGCGAATATGGCACCAGTTACGTTATTTAACCAAAAAAAGCTTACCCATTTCTCACTGGAAGGTTTCAATGGGGGAAACCACTCATATTGAATCCCCAAAGACATCAGGAAAAAAAATAGGCAAAACCAAGCAAGAGCGAGGTAAATTTCTTGTTTTTGCTTTAAGAAGAAAACCGCCAAATTGATAAAACTAAATAAGTATAGTTGTATAGCAATGTTTTGAGCAAAAATTAAGGAAATAAGAAAGAAATTAGGAGGGGCACCAAAAATTAATATGATACGCGAAAGTGCATATTTCTGGTAGATACTCAATAGAAGAGGGATCAAAAAAAACAAACTAGAGGTCAGGTTTACGATTGCCAGGGCTATAGCTCCATCTTTGAAGAGCACCAAAAAATCTACAAAGTTGATGGAGGAAGCTATAAAACAACAAATATTCAATAATTTAATCCGCCTGATATCTGCCTTGGAAACATCGGGAGAGAGGTTCCATAAGAAAAAATTCTTCATGTGTGAATGACTATCCTGTACTAGGTTATAAGAAGTTTGTTCAAATATTTGATAACGGCTGAAGAAATGAGACTGGAAAAGGTAGAGGTAAAGTTGGTTGGAAAGAATAAGTAATTTACTTAATTAGTTGTGCCTCGGTTGATTATAAAGTTAACACAATTTATTATATTTTATATGAGGGGAAGATAATTTCTAAATTTAAATTTGGTCTGAAGCGATTTCAACTGCTTTACTTTTTGTAGTTTCTAACACCCTCATTTTTACAGTTTACTGTCATATGCCTAAAATGTAAGATTTTCACTATAGTTTAGAATCATAAAAAGTTTGTAGGTATAAAGTGAACGTTTTTGAGTTAGACAAAGGCACTAAGGTCAATTTATCTTTATTGGATATTTAGAAATCCTCACCTCTAAAAAGCGGTATTTCACCTTAGAATTGCGGCGTTTCACATGGATTGCTTTTATGTAGCAGGCTTCGGGCGTATATTACAACACATTAGCGATTGAAATATTAAAAATAGTAAAGTTCTTCTTCAATAGGGTACGTTATTAAAGCCAGAGTTAAGGGCTCCTGGTTTTTTCCTAACCACAACAATATACCTATTTAACAGCCCTAAAAGAAGATAAACAGGTGTACATGATAGTGAGTAATGAGGCTACCCCGCCACGTTACTCACTTTTTTTGTTTTATAGATTTTCCTGATAAATTAGATCTTCATCAAAAACGGCATTGGTTTGGCAGGTGGTGTACCTGTTAGAATCAACGTAAGCCTGAAGTAAACACTTGTTTTACCCCCTTAGGAAAACAGCTCTTATGACATTGCGTATTATCATCATTTCTTTTTTGGGAGGATTTTTATGGGCATTGCCTGGGGTAAGTCAAACCTCAACCAAACAAAAAGTAGCGGCATTGGTGATCCATAATCATCGCTACCAAAATATTCAGCCTTTAGCGGCCTCAGTTTCGTTATTAGATCAATTTGTTACTACCTTAACCAAGCGAAACATAGAAGTGACCGTTGCCCAAAATCTCCATAAAGTAGCGCTGTACAATACAATAGATGTTTTTGTCAAAAAGGTGAAAAAGCCTGAATATACTTCGGTGTTAGTATTTTACTGGGGGTATTTCCTTGAACATCGCAATCAAAACTATTTGCTCCCTATCGATTTTAAACCCTCTACTCGTAAAAAAGACTTAGTATACCGTTCAGTATCAATTGCGGAGCTTTTGGCTGCTTTTCGTCGTAATAAAAAGCCTCATTATTTTTTTATCAATGGCGAAGATCAACAACCGTTTCAGGTGGGCAAGCACCAAATTGGCCAACGTGACAAACTACGTGCTTTGAATGCTCGGGTAGTTTATAGGCAACAAAAATTGGTTGTAAAAAAAACTGTGCCTTCAAGAAATACGCAAGCGAGTTTAACCCCATTCATTAAGTTATTCAAAGCAAAAGCGTGTATAGAAGGCATCATCAAAGGTTTAAAAAGCAATCCTTATTTAGGCAATTATCAAATTTGGGAGAAAGGAAAGACATCTCGAGACTTGTGCTTACAATCGGTGGCTTTGGCTCCTAAGATAAATGTGCCTTTACTACAACAACAAGCCCTACAACTGATTTTGAATAGGTACGATACTATCTCTTATCCTCAAGCGCTACGAATGATCCAGCGTGCTTTGGGAGCTGATCCTACAAACAAAATTTCGCAACTAATTGCTAATGCACTCAATCCAACGAAATATGGGCTGGTGCCCATCAGAGGAGGGGAGTTTATGATGGGGTATGCCTTGGGAAAAAAAGATGAAAAACCAATCCATCGGGTCAGATTATCTGATTTTGCGATAGGAAAATATGAAGTAACCAATTTGGCATACCTGGTTTTTTTGGCTCGCTATAATACCCGCCAAAAACGGATTGCTGATGTGAAGAGCGATGAACGCTACAAAAAAGAGCTATTGATCTCAGACCATTTGCTGGGCTTAGCCTACAACGTACAGAAACAAGTATGGGAAGTAAAGGATTCAAGTCGCTTGTTTCATCCGGTAGTCAATGTAAGCTGGTATGGAGCGGTGAAATATTGTGCTTATTATGGATTGAAGCTACCCACTGAGGCCCAATGGGAATATGCAGCCCGAGGAGCCTCTCGTAAAGCTTTTGCAGGAAGTAAGCGTTTGGTAAAAGTAGGCTGGTTTTTAGGCAATACCGAAGCCACTGTTAAAACACACGAGGTAGGTTTGCTTCGGCCCAATGCTTGGGGATTGCATGACCTCAGCGGCAATGTGTATGAATGGTGTTATGATACCTACGAAGCAGATTATTATCGTTCTTTGGCTTCTAAGCGGGTAAACGTAAATCCATCCAACGCCAAAGAGCGTAAAGTAATCGGTATCCGTACGCCCTCTGATCCTTACCCTAAGGTGATTCGCGGGGGATCTTACCAGTCTTCCTTTGTAGCTTGTCAGGTGTTTTCGCGAGATAAAGAGCTTCCTTATGAGCTATCGTATCCAGGTGAAAAAAAGAATTATGTAAAAAAAATGATTGGGTTTAGAGTAGTGAGCGTGCGGTGAAAAGTTTTTTAGTTCGTAGTTTGGAGTTTGTAGATCGTAGTTTTTAGTCCATAGTCGATTGTCCACGGTCCACAGTTTTGCGATGCATCGCAGAGTAATTTATAATTCATTGACCATTCACCACTAATCACTTACCATTATTATATGATGCATCGCGGAACCATTTAGCAATGCAACCATAAGCCGAAGGCGTAACAATAGAACAATGTAGCAATAAGTGCAGCGAAACAATGCAACAATAAAACCATCAGCCGCTAGAATAAATAACTTAAATCAACATTTTGCTTTTCAAGTCACTACGATATGACTTTGATACATTGATTACCCGCTGAATATTGGTTTTTACCTTTTCATTAATCCCCTCAAGATCTATTTCTACATAGGTAAAACCTTTATCAAAGGCAATGATATTATCTAAATTGATGGCATAAGATTTACCCACTTGCTGAATCCCATTGTCTTGCAGGTGAGCCACAATTTCCCCAAATTTTTGGTTGACATCATAAATATTTTTTCGGCTATAAATCAGGCAAGAAGTATTGTTGGCTTGTACATACAAAATATCCTTAGTTTCTATGATATGGTATACTCCCCGATCCCAGGCAAAGAGCTTTCCGTTGCTTACTTTCGATTCACTATTGCTTTTTTCGGTGAGGTTTTTTAGGGCAATTTGCAGGTGAATATCTAAAATCACATCATTGATTTGATCCTTGAGAAGATAGCTGGCAGGATTTACAGCCAATGCCTTATCTCGAGTTTGCAAATCCGAAAAAGCTGTCAGGAAAATAACCGAAACTTCTCCCATAGACTTGAGCGTATGGGCTACATCCACGCCATCCTTATAGTCATACAGTTTAATGTCGCATAAGGCAATATCCGGAAAGTCTTGTTGGGCACAAGCAATGGCCTCATCGTAAGATTTGGCCAAACCAACCAGTTGAAAGCCAAGACTCTCTACAATGGTTTTTAAATAATCCCTGGGGGATTCCTCGTCCTCCACAATCAATACTTTATAGCGTTTGTTGTATTCCTTGGTCACTTTTGTTAGAATTTAAAATTACATTCAAAATAAGCTCCTTGAGTAGGTTCTTGATGTACTTTAGTGGTTTTAATTACAAAATTTCCCTGTTGCAATAGCGTTAAATGGTGGATAATTCTTAGCCCCTTGGAGGAATTGAGTTGTTCAAAATTAAACCTGCCTTTAGCATCAAAAAGCTCCACTGGCATTCCTTTACCATTATCCTGCATTTGCAAACAAATATATGCCCCCTTTTTGGTCAATACAATATTCAATTCAGGAGGGGCCTCTTTCTGGTTATTAAAAGCATATTTGCAAATATTGTTTGCCAATTCAAAGGCACAAAATCCAATAATGCTAAAATGATCATTACGTAAGCTATTCAAATCTGTCTGAATTTGCACTATAGGTTTAGGGTTGAGCAGAGAGGCACCCACTACTGTGTCTACCATATCTTGTAAGTCACGTTCTATCTGAAATCCGTGCAACATTTTTTGGTCGGTGGAAAAAAACGTGAAATCCAGTTTGGCTTGCAACTGACTCAATTTAGACGTAAACTCAATCAATTCCTCGAGGGTAGTCTTGGCTGCTTCGTTTTGGGCTTTTAGATGACTATTGCGAAGCTTGGAGCTAATCGAGAATAAGTTGTTTTTGACTCGATGGTTGACTTCCCCAATTAGTAGGTTGATCAAAGTATTTTGGGAAGTGAGGTTACGATTAGACATCCTAAGCCGTCGTAAGTACCACATAATCACCAAAAAAATGATCAGTATTCCAGCAACACTAATGGCTAAAATGGTCTGGTTAGACCGCCTTTTTTGAATTGCTTGAGCTTCCCGTAGTTCCTGAATTTCTACCCTTTTCCGATTCAAAAAACGCAGTACCGTATCTATGGGTTCCTGTAGCAATTGTTGTCTTAGAGAATCATTATCAGGGATGAGGGTGATAATCATCGCATTGGTAATTCGACGAATCTCTTTTTGCATTTTTTGCCGATAACTGGCAAAGTCTTGAGCGAGTTTATTCAGCGCTTTTCGATCTACAAATTTGCGGGTTCTTAGCGTATCCAGTTTGCGTTCAAAAGTATCTAATTGAGCATTGAAATCGTCTTTCAAAGCCTTGATCTTCTCGGTACCCTCCTCTAGTACATTCCGAATGGTATCTTTATCATCGGGACTGTCTGGAACCTCTATGCGTGGTTTGAGGGTGATTACAATCAAGTTGCCATTATTTTCCATCCGCCAAAACGACTGGGTACTGAGCGAATCCTGGGGAGTGAGGCGGCTTTGATGAATGACTTCAAAGCTTTCTTTTTCATGGCCTTCTTGGGCTACCTGAAAAGTAGAATTTAACTCAATTTGCTTGATCTTGAGGGTCGTTTTCCCAGATTTATCCAGATTTACCCATGTTCCATTGTTCATCCTAATCAGGGCATTATCTACCGCGATGCCATCCAAGCCTGAAACCGTTACTGTAAACAACTGAGGTTTAGTATTATCCTCTTTGGTAGGTGTTTTCTTTTCTTTCCCTTTCTTGTCTTTGCTTGTCTTGTTTTCCTTTTTTTTGTCTTTGACTAGAGTAGCTTTTTTGTTTTCATCTATCTCAGCATCTACATATACAATGAGTCGCTCTACGTCTACCTCCCGCACTTTGTATTGGGTGGATGTTTGCCCATTACTTCCTGTCTTAGAGATCTCATCAAACACTACCGAGGTTAGGTCTTGGCCAGGGTTCAAGTATACCTCAAAATTTCCCTGAAGGTCGGTACTAGGGTTAAACGTGCGGTAACTACCATCATTAAAAGGGACCCGCAAGTAAATGGACGCACCATTCACTGGTACTTGATTGGTTTTACCTACCAATAATGACACCTTCAAAGTCCGCATTTGGGCTTGCCCCGAGAGAGTACCCAATGCCAATAACAACGCTATGTAAACCTGCTTATACACCAACAATGAAGTTACACACAAAGCCAGCAAAAAGGCAAGTTTTTGGGAGAGAGTATTTTTCTTATGTAAGAACTAAAGCTGCTCGATATTACAATAAATACACCATTACCAGACATCCCCAGGTGTGCTAGAGTTTTCTTTTCAAAGAAAAATAGTGTGGATTTATCTATAAAAAAAGTATGCTCATTATCAACCACTTATTAAAAATATACAAAAACTTTTCTGGAAAATTTCCAATGACCCAGGGCACTTAAGGTATATAAACATAAAGGCAGTCAAAGTCTTTTATTCACAAATATTGGTTGAACTGTTGATATGCAACACAAGTGATGAAACGAAAAATTCCTTCTCACATTGGGGAACGAATAGGAAATATGATAACCTTACTATGGCTTAGCGTAAGTTTAGGACTGGCCCAGGTACCTCCTCCACCTACCGTTACCGCAGGTGGCCCCAACCAAAACCCCCACAACAAAATCAAGCGCTGGCAATTTGGGGGCAACTTTGCCCTCTTGTTTGGCGACCCCATTGTGGTAGATGCCTCGCCTACGGTGGCCTACAATCTCAGCCGCAAGTTTCGGGTGGGCGTAGGGGCCAATTACCGCTACAATCGCTTTCGGCAAAACGACTCCATTACCACTAATTATGGAGGGAATGGTTTTGTCCAGTTCCAACCTATCGATTGGTTTTTTATATCGGGAGAATATGAGGCGTTGAATGTGCCTAATCCCGCAGCAGGACAAGAAGGTGAACCAGCCCGAGTGTGGCAAGCCAGCCCACTGCTGGGAGCGGGCCTTCGTTTTCGCTTATTACGTTTGCTACGCATCAATGTATCGCTATTACGCGATTTCAATTACCAACCAGGAGTAAGTCCTTTTCCAAGTCCCTGGCGTTTCCGAATGGGTTTTTCTTTTTAGTTGT
>DMXI01000267.1 GCA_003483885.1 Microscillaceae bacterium | reverse complement strand
TTTTATTACAAAACTCAAAAGGCTATATTATATAATAATCTGAGCTTCTGTCAATTTTTAAAGCACTGAATAGCTCCAAAAACGTGGGGAGCTTTTTTTAAATTCTGAACACCCTACCTGACAGGTTTCAAAAACCTGTCAGGTCTGGAGAGACCATTTTTGGCATTAAGGAAACAACATTGGTCCATAGTAGCGAAAAGCGGTACAAGTTAATCATCGCTTCGCGTAACCATTTAAAAATAGTTAGAGGCTTCGGGTAGCGTAAAAGCAGCATTTACAATCGCTGCGGCAATATTGCTGCCTCCTCGGTTTCCTTCTACAATTACCCAATCGGTATTGTTTGTTTGGGATAGCTGTTCTTTAGCTTCCAAAACATTGACGAAACCCACTGGTACACCAATCACCCCAATCGGTTTAAAGGTTGGGTTTTCTCTTAGTTGCGCTACAATCTCGAACAATGCAGTAGGGGCATTTCCAACCACATAGAGGGCATTCGGGTATTTTTCAATGGCTTTTCTGATACCCGCCTGAGAGCGTGTAATGTTGGCTGATTTGGCTAATAACTGCGCATCTTCATCATTTAATAAACAGTGAATTTGATTGTCATATTCTTTGGTGAAGGCTTTCGTGATTCCGGCTTTTACCATGGTAACATCCGTCACAATTTCGCCGCCGTTTTTAAGGTGATTGTGCCAGTTTTTAATCGCTTCTGGGGTGGCCGAATAATGGTTAAAATCTTCTAAAATTCCAGTGGTATGAATCACCCTGGTGATGGCCCATTTATCCGCCATAGCAAAAGGTAATTCTTTAATATGTTCGGTAACAATTCTAAAACTCTCTTGCTGGATTTCTTTACCTGTATGTGGCTTTCGGTTGAGATATCCTCGTGGGGTCACCAAATAGTCTTTAAAACGATAGGTTTGTGAGTTCCCAATCATTACCAGGCAAAACATATCTACATCCTCGGGGTTGAATTCCCCTAAAGTGGTAATTTTAAGCTCTTCTTCTGGTCGGGTCACTTGTCTTATGATGGCCACGGGTGTATTGGGAGACCGTTCTTCTAAAAATATTTTTTGCAACCTACCCAATTGCCAATGCCTTTTTTTACTTCTTGGGTTGTATAAACTAGTGACAAAATCCCCCATGGCTGCACCCTTGATTCGTTGCTCTATTTTGTTCCAGGGTGTCATTAAATCCGACAACGAAATGCAACAAAAGTCGTGACCTAAGGGAGCACCTAATTTACTACCAGCAGCTAAGAAGGCAGAAATACCTGGCAGAGTTTCTAATTCAATGGCATCGTGGTTTTCTTTAGAGGCTACTTCATAAACAATGGCCGCCATTGCATAAATACTGGCATCACCCGAACCAATCACTACCACATATTTATCTTCCTTCGCTTTCTCAATGGCCTTATGTGCTCTTGCTTCTTCCTTACCCAAAGGCATTGATATGAGTTCGGCATCTTCTCTAAAAAAAGAGGCTCCAAATTGAAAATAATAATCGTAACCAATCACTACGTCTGCTTTTTGTAAAGCATTTTTAACCACGGGTAATATATAATTGATATCGCCAGGCCCTAAGCCTGCAACAGTTATTTTCATTGGTTGATTATTTTTTCGTTTTACTAATAATGACAAGAGAAAAATAAGGGATCTCTCTTTGATTTACCATTGCCCAATTATTGGTCACAAATTGTTTTTCAGTACCTAAATGTTCTCCGTAAGTGATACGATGTTTGGTGTTGTCTATGACCGATGAAATGCTATCCATCACCGATCTTATTTTCATCAGCACTACTGTATCAAAGTTGTCAATGGCTTCTTGTAATTCTGCGCTGGTTTGTACTCGAGGAATCACCACTACTTTTTCGTTTTGTAAGCATAAAGGTATTTTGCTTTCTGAGGCTAAATGCAAATAAGAACTAATCCCTGGAATTAAGTGGACATTTAATTGATGGGCTTGTATTTTTTCTAATAAATAAGAAAAAGAACTATAAGTGCTCAAATCCCCTTCACTCACAATGGCAATGGATAAACCCTTGTTATAATCTGTGAGTATTTGTTGAAATGCATCTTCGTAAATACTCTTGGCTTGGGCTCTTTCTAAATCCATTTTTAGATAAAACCCTTCTAGTTTTTCTACGTCTAAATCATATTGATTTAAAATAGAGAGTGAATAACTGGCTTTTCGTCCATCTTTAAACAAAGACCCTGGATAATATATTTTATCTACTTGTTGTAATATTTTTAAGCCTTTTAGGGTAATTAAATCAGCATCCCCTGTTCCTAAGGAAACTCCATATATTTGGCCTACGCTCATATCCCTAGCATCTTTTTAATTTTACTACCTACACTATTTTGTTTCTCTTGAGGTTTTTCATCCTCTTCAAACAAAATTCCTTTTACATTGAGGTGATGTCCTATTTGTTCTTTTCCTTGGTCTTGTTCGAAACCAACGACTTGTTTTCGGTATTTACACAGCTGACAATTCATATTGGCCGTTCCATTTTTAGCTTCTTGCAAACGTTCATCAAAAGCTTGTAGAATCAGTTCATCGGCACCAAATGGATCAGTATACACATATTCTAAATCAGAATTGGCGTTCATTTCAGAAACGTGCGTATAAATTCGTTCTAATAAAACGCCCGTAAAAAAGAAAAACGGAATGACAATGGTGCGTTTAAAACCCAACTTCTCCACTAGCTGCAAACCTTCGTCAATTTTAGGGTAGGCCGTTCCGCTATACGCAGTGGTGGCAAAGCCAAACCCCATTCCGTCCCAAAGCATACTGGTGAGCTTGGCCACATCACTATTGGCATCAGGATCGGTAGTTCCTCTGCCAACAACTACCAAACAGGTATCTTTTCTATCTACTTTAGGCAAGTTTTTCTCTGTCTCTTCAATTCGCTTTACCGACAAATCCAATAAAAAAGAACTCACTCCAATATGCTTCCCCATAGAGATCGTTAAATCATCGTGATACGTTTGTAGTGTATTCAATTCATAGGGGATATCATTTTTAGCATGGGAGCCGGCAAATAAAATCACAGGTAACGCATAAATTTTACGAATGCCATTTAAGTACATGCGTTCTACTGCGGCTTCATAAGTTGGGTGATTAAATTCTAAAAAACCATAATCTACTTCATACGAATCTTGATAACGTTCTTTCAGAATGCTTACCAATTTTTTAAATGACTTTACACCAGCTTCTCTTCGTGTACCGTGCCCACACAATAAAATTCCTTCTTTCATTTATGATTAGATTAAATAGGAGTTGCGCCAATAATAAAAACTACTGGCATTTGTAAATTAGCTTCCGTGATTTTTTCTTCTATGTTTCCCAAGTTCCCGGTAACCATTGCTTGCTGTTTTCTTGAAACACTTGAGATTGCATTCACCGGAATAGTATCATCTTGACAGACTTCTAATAATTTTGGGACAATTCTATGCAAGCTTTTCAATCCCATGTAAATAGAAATCGTATTGCCAGCTTTGAGCATATGAGCTATTCCATTGAGCTGTTCAAACGAGTAATCAGCGGTATGTGCCGTACATATCAACATGGCATTAGAGTGGTTGCGTTCTGTAATGGGAATATTACAAATATTAGCGGCGGCCAAGGCGGCTGAAATCCCTGGAACAACGGTAAAAGGTAGCTTGTGCTTCTTTAAAAAACGAACTTCCTCAGCGGCTCTACCATACACATAAGGATCCCCAGATTTTAACCTAACTACTTTATCTCCCTGCTCGCAATGGTTTTTCATCAATGTATTGATGTTGTTTTGCCGGGTTTCCTGATCATTTTTATCGCCAAATTTTCTTCCCACATAAATACGTTCGGCTTGGGTATTGATGTCTAATATTTCATCAGAGACTAAATTATCATGTAAAATAATTTCAGCATTTTGAATCGCTTCAAAAGCTTTCAAGGTGAGTAAATTTTTACTACCAGGTCCAGCTCCAATAATCTTGATTTCGGGTAAATGTTCTTTGGTGAAAATCCATTCTGGATTTGAAAATTGATAGGTGAAATTAAGGAGTGACTTCGATTTTGAATTGTCAACAATCTTAAACTTCTCTTTCGTTGTGGCTGTTGTTGTCTGAAAAGTAGGTGCTGGCAAATTTAATTTGATGGCCGCATTCTCATAGTAAGTTTTTCGTTCTGGGTGCATATCTGCACAACCATTAATAATTTCACCAAAACAATTTTGTTCTAAAATAGCTTCTATTAAGCCTATAGCATCTTTTTGATGAATCAGGTTTACAGGTACGTTGGGATTTTTTAATTGTTTTTTATTCGTTAAAAATCTTCCAGGATGACGTTGGGGCCCGATTAATCCTGCCAAACGTAAAATAGTCACGTTGCTGCCAAAATGCTGTTGTAATAGTTGTTCTGCTTTTAGCAACGCTCTACCAGATGCTTTTTCTGGAACACAATCTTCAGCTTCATTGATGAGCTTATTATTATTCTGGTATACTGATGTCGAACTTACAAAAATAACCTTGGTTGATTTTGGTGTATGTTTTATAATTTGTTCGATTTGAAGCGGATGTATTGTTTCTATGTTATCAATCCGCTTTGGGGGAAAATTGATAATAAGCGTTGATGTTTCGTATATAAAAGACTCCCAATCTCCAATAATCTTATCAGATTCAATTTTTATTCTATCAGTAAGAAACGAATACTTAGACAGTGATTTCAATTTATCTAATGCAGTCGTACTTCCATTAATTGAATAACCGTTTTTTTGAAGTTTCAACGCAAGTGGTAAACCCAACCAACCCAATCCTAATATGGAAATATGTTCCTTCATAATTATTTTAAACCTATCATTGTATTTTGCACAATACTCTCAAGCTTTACTTTCAATTTAAAACCTTGCACTAATTTTTGTAAATATTAGGAAAAGATGGCATAAGAAGGGCAAGCTTGATTTGAAAAAAAGATGAGCCCTCCATGCTTATGCGTTGCAAAACTATAAAAAAGTCTTAAAAACCATCCTCATTTTTATGGGAAGGCCAGACCATTGGCTTTACGTTGAAGTTTTAGGGTATTAAAGCGATAAAATGTAAAACAAACACTCGCCTCTAGCATTTGTTTTTGAAGCTTGGCAATAAGTTATCACTCCAGAAAAGCACTTCTTTCGACCAAAACTTTGTCTCCATAAGAAGGCCTTGATCATGAGATACAGTTGAAAATGAAGCATGAGTTTTTAATACTGGTCCAATATTTTACATCCCTCCGAAAATCCACCCAAATTATTTTTTCGTACATACATTGTCTTTCAACTCAGGCATTATATTAGATCTATTTTGCGCGAAAACTCCACCAAGATTAATAGCACCTAAAAGTCGAGACGACTTTTTATAAAAAAAGAGTATGTTTAAGACATGCTCCAAATTGAATCCAAATCATTCATTTAGAATATACATTTTATGAGTAATACCACTGTTTTGCACAACCAAAATGTGCAGTGGCGACAAGTGTGGAGTTTGGTTGCCCTCGACCTGGCCATTGTCATTAGCTGGATTGCCTATCACAAGTATCAGCCAGAGTTATTGAAACAATTTCGTTTCGATAACTTCAAGTTTCAGTTGGCGTTGGTTCAAGGCCTTATTTTATTTGCCACACCACCCATTGCGGGTTGGTTTGCCGACCGAGCTCGTCGCAAAGGACACGGACATTTGCCAGTAGTCACGGTTGGGATCAACTTTGTGTCTATGATTTTTATGGTAGTGGCCGTTACTATCTGGACTAACCCCACTGGCTTAGTTCGTCTTTTGTTTCCACTTATGATTGTATTGTGGCTGGTGTTTATGAATGTTTTTCACAGTCCAGCTATTTCTACCCTTGAGATGTTTGTACCCACCTATAAACTTCCTCAAGTAATGGCCATATTTGCCGTGACTACTGACGTAGCGGCTTCTCTCGAGCCTTCTATCATAGACCTCATCTCTATTTTTGGAGCCCCGGTTACCTTTGCTGTAGGAGGAGTATTGGTGTTTGGTTCTGGTATATGGTTGCAGCGCACACTACGTAGCTTTAAACCAGTTTCAGAGGATTCTGAAGCCCAAGAAAATGGCAAGACCACACTTAAAAAATCACGTTTTGAAGTAGTCATTGTAGTAGGGTTATTTATGGGATTGGCCACCATGTTTTTCTTTGAGTTGTTTCCACAAATGACCGAAAAGAAATTACCTTTTCTAAGCGCTGATGGATTCAAAGGTTCTTATTTTACCTCGGCCCTTATTGCCTTTTCGGCCCTCTTGAGTTATCCCTTAAGCTTATGGGCGCAGCGTTTTTCGGTAGTAAAAGCAGCTTGGGTAGGGGGGATCGGTTTTATGACCACATTGTTGATTATATTGACTACTGCAGGCAATCTAGCGTTGGTGGGTTTTGTATTGTACCCCATCTTTTTTGCGATTATGTCTGTTACATTTTTGCCCATTGCCTTTGTAAACCTTACCAGTAGACAAAAAGTACTTGGAGTGGGGCTATTTTTTAGTGGAATACAATTGGCAAGCAGCGTAGTGGAAGCATTACAGGCAGGAGGTTACCTATAGCCCAATGTCGTTTAGTTAAGCAAAATAATATCGATTAACGAACGCTGATCAACGATGTAAGAAGGAGGCTGGCGGCGCTTGTTTCCTTCATTATTCGAAGTTCCCCCGATACATCAGGATTTGCAAAGTTGATCGCTATTCGACATTCATTTTTTAAGAACAACTCTTAACTTAATGACATTGACCTATAGCCTATTAGCGTAAGTACAATGAGTGTACCCCGATGGGTTTGGATTGACCGTTTTGGGCCAGAAATAGTTTGACTGTATTTTTTCCCCGACGAAAGCGTTTGGTATTGGCAGGCTCAAGATAAATGGTTTTATAGTTGGTAGCCTGCTTTCTTAGTTCACTCAAATAATTCCCCTTAAGGGCAAATTCTTGTTGATTTTGGTCAAATAGCTTGATGATGAGTTTCTCTTGAGTTTGTAAGACCCGGGTTAGTTTGAATTTTAGCTTGATAAGTGAAGTACGGCGTGCCCGGGTAGAAGGATCAAACTTTCCGCGGAGCATTTCACCAGGTTGGCTATGAATATTGGTGGCGAATACCTTCCCGCTCAAGGTAGAAAGTCGTGTCTTAAGCTGGCGATTTTCGCTCATCAATTCCTGGTAACTACTTTGTAAATTTTCAAATTTATACTGCCATCCTGGAATTTCTACATCTCCATCCTGGCCAAGCATGGCACGTATAGAATCATTCAACGTTCTTATTTTTCTCTGTAAGCTTCTGGTTTTTTGAGTATTGGCTTGTTGTCGGTCAATAGCAGATGTAAGTGCCAGTATTTTCTGATAGTTAACTTCCTTTTCTTTACGCAGCTTGAGGATTTCCTTACGCTTTTGTTTCAAAAAATTGAGTTGGTTGATTAAATCTTCCTTTTGTTCTTGATTGGTACTATCCAGGTTGGCAATTTGATATTGGCGGTCTTTAATTTCTTTATCTAGTTTAGACAAATACGTATCCAATACCTGATTTTTTTGCTCAAGCAGACGTGTTTCTTGCTTCATAAATCCAGTTTGGGTGATTTTGTAAAGCAAAGCGATTACAAGCCCCAATATGATAGCAATGAATAATAAGTCTTTCGAAGATACTTTCAGGCGTTGTTTAATTTTATTGATTACTAAGACTTGTGTCATCAAGTAGCAGGTTTGTATGTAATTTTGTTTTTCAAAAATAGTTGATATGTGCAACACATGCTACTAAAAATCTAACGGTATATAAAGTATGTAAGTTTTGTTTTAAATCCGAATTGTTAACCCTCTCTGTATGAAGCGTTTTGGGATTTTGTATCTGGTACGCTGATATAGTAACGAGCCTCTTGGGCCAGTCCTATACCACGCATCATCATAAAAAGCGTAAAAGCCAACCATAAGCTATGGTTTTGCCCCCAGGCCAGTGTAATATAATAAGTAGGCAAAAAAACCTCAAAGGTAGCCACCAAGGTAGTTTCGCGCATGGCCTTGGAAGCAGTGGCCCCAATATACACTCCATCCCATATAAAACAAAATGCATTGACCAACGGAGCCAATATTACCCAGCCAATGTACCCCATAGCAGTCTCGATAACTAGCTGTTGGTTGGTAAGTAATTGTAAAATGGCTTTGCCCGCAACGGCATAAATCAGTGAAAACAAACCAGCCAATCCAATACCCCAGCGAAAAATATAGCGGATAGTTTGCCTAAGCAACGAAGCATCACGAGCCCCTACGGCCTTGCCCACTAAAGACTCCGCGGCAAAAGCAAAACCATCTACCCCGTAAGCCATCAAAGATAAAAACTGCATCAACAAAGAATTGGCCGCTAACATTTGGTTGCCAAACTTAGCTGATTCGGCATAAAAAAACGAAAAGGTGGTAATAAGCGCCAGTGTGCGAATAAAGATATCATTGTTGACTCGAAAGAATAGCCATAAATCAGATTTTTGGAGGGCTTTTTCGAGAGAAAAGTACTTAAACAATTTGCGATAACGGGTGATAAAGATAATCACCCCCGTAAGCAAGCCCAGGTATTGGGCAATGACTGTACCTAGAGCCACTCCTTCAGCCTTGAATCCCAGCTTTACCACCAACCAATAGTTGAGCCCAATATTGGCAATATTCACCAATATACTAATCAGCATAGGAGCTTTGGCGTTTTGCATACCCAAGAACCAGCCATTGAGAGCATATAGCCCCAACGCTGCCGGGGCAGCATATATACGGATATAAAAATAGGAGAGAGCGATTTGTTCTACTTCGGCGCTCCCTTGAATCAACTGAAAGCTTAACCAGCCAATGGGCACTTGTAGTACAATGACTATCAGCGCGGCTAACAAAGCTACTCCAGCAGCGCGCACAAGTACCAAGAGAGCTTCGTCTAACCTGCGGTTGCCTAAAGCCTGTGCGGTAAAGCCTGTCGTGCCCATACGTAGAAAACCAAGCCCCCAAAAAATAAAATTGAAGATCATACCACCCAAAGCTACCGCCCCAATGTAAGCTTCAGATTCTAAATGCCCCATAAGCATCAGGTCTACCATACTAAGCAATGGTACTGAAACATTGCTAATGATATTGGGGATGGCCAGACGGAGTATTTTTTTATTCAAAGTAACGGAAAGTTAGTGGTTCCTTCAAAAGTGTGATACTTCTCAGGATTGGCTTTTAAAGGTTCAAAATTTGAAAAGCCTGACCAACTACACAACATTTTAACCAAATAATTTTCAAGCTATAGATAAATAATGTTGCCTAACTAATGATGTAATGATACGCTGAAAAGTGGTAATATATTGAACAAATTACCCAATAATACCCACTTATTTAACCAATTAATCATAATGAAATATTTTATTTGGCTTAAGAAGACAATACTTTCGCATCTGGGTTACACCCAAAGTTCTTTGAAGAATCAGGCATAAACATGAGATCAGGTAATTATTGTTTAGCAATTAATATATCTATTTTATACACTAACTTAACCAAGTCATGTTTAAACAACAATACACATTGTCTGCTCATAAGCGATGGGTTTTCCTGATCACCATACTATGCACAGTTTTACATTATCAAGTACATGCTCAAAAGGTATTTGAGCTCATGCAAGACGATCACGTCAAAGTCAACCAATTGAAACGCGTTGGAAAACGCTATTTCCAGAATCGTGACAAAGGCCGCGGTAGTGGCTATAAGTTGTACATGCGGAAGCTCTATTGGGCAAAACGTAATGCAGGTACCGATGGTCGAGTGATTAGCAATGTGCAAGTACTCGACGAATGCCAGAAATTTCAGAAAGCTTGGGCCAAAAACCCTGCGTCACTCCGCACAAGACAGCGAAGCAGTGGTTGGAGAGAACTTGGGCCTTTCAACTGGACCCGAACTCGCAGTTGGTCTCCAGGTTTGGGTAGAATTGTTTCCATTGCGGTAGAACCTACCCAGCAAAATATTATCTACGCAGGCTCACCTGGCGGAGGTATTTGGAAATCAGTCAATGCGGGGCAAAGTTGGCAACCTTTGGGCGATCAAATGGCTAACATGTCAATTTGGTCTATTGCCATTGACC
>DMXI01000453.1 GCA_003483885.1 Microscillaceae bacterium | reverse complement strand
GGAAATAAAACAGGTTATTTTTAATCATACAATCATCAAAGTACTATGACATTTACAATTGCGGCTGCGATAGGAGCCTTTTCACTTGTAATTTTGTTGCTGGTATTTTTGCTTTTGTTTGCCCAGGCTTACCTGGTACAAAGCGGACCAGTAAAAATTGTTATCAACGGAGATACTGAAAACCCAGTAGAAGTAGCGGCTGGTTCTACTCTTTTGACTACACTTTCGAATCAAAGTATGTTTTTGCCTTCTGCCTGTGGTGGAGGTGGTACCTGCGCCATGTGTAAATGTCAGGTATTAGAAGGTGGCGGAGATGTATTACCTACCGAGGTAGGTCATTTGAGTCGTCAAGAACAAAAAGACAAGGTACGTCTGGCTTGTCAGGTAAAGGTAAAGCAAGACATGGAAATTGGTATTCCCGAAGAAATTTTTGGTATCAAGAAGTGGGAATGCGAAGTAGTTTCTAACTACAATGTGGCTACTTACATCAAAGAATTTGTGGTGAAGTTACCAGAAGGAGAAGATGTAGCTTTTGCAGCTGGTGGTTACATTCAGATTGATGTACCTGTGATTACTGTAAATTACAAAGACATGGATATCACCTCTCACCCTCGTTTGGGCAAAGCTCCTGATGAGTTTAAGGCTGAGTGGGATCAATTCCAAATGTGGGATTTACAAATGGTGAATGACGAAGAGCAGTTCCGTGCTTATTCAATGGCCAACCACCCTGGTGAAAAAGGCTTGATCATGTTGAATATTCGGGTAGCTACTCCTCCATTTGACATGACCACCATGTATGGCGAAGATGGCAAACCTGTGATTGACCAACGTACTGGTAAGCCTCGTCAAACCTTTATGGTACCTAAAAAGGATGCCAGTGGTAATGCAGTAAAAGATGAAAGCGGTAAACCTGTATTAGAATTCAACGGATTCCAGAAAATCAATCCTGGAGTTTGTTCTTCTTATATTTTCTCTCGTAAGCCAGGCGATAAAGTAATGATTTCTGGTCCTTATGGTGAGTTCCATATCAACCCTACCGAGCGAGAAATGATCTACATTGGTGGTGGTGCAGGTATGGCCCCTCTACGTTCTCACTTGCTGCACTTGTTTAAAACACTAAAAACTGGACGTAAAGTATCGTTCTGGTATGGTGGGCGTGCCCCAAGAGAGTTGTTCTACATTGAAGATTTTAGAGAAATTGAGCGTGACTTCCCTAATTTCCGTTTCCACGTATGTATTGACCGTCCACATCCAGCCTGGAAAGAAAAGGAAGGATTAGACGGAGAAGGAGATGGTTTTGTGGGCTTTGTAGCGCCAAAACTAGAAGAATATTATCTGGCAAATCACCCGGAGCCTGAAGAGGTAGAGTATTACTTCTGTGGCCCTCCAGGTATGAACGCCTCAGTAATTCACTTACTAGATAAATTCGGTATTCCAGACGAAAACATTCGCTTCGACGATTTCGGAGAATAATATACCATCGAAAACCTTACTTGCAGGAATGTCTCTATTGGGGCATTCCTTTTTTTATGCCTGATAAAAATCTCTCCAACCAATTTTTAATATACTTTTGCCCATTCGTTCAATAATACCTTAAGCCTAATGATGAAATACTTTCGATTCAAAGCACTTTGTCAAGCCAACGAATGGCTCAGTCCCGCCTATGTAGGTGTAAACGATGCTGGCACAATTACCTACTTATCCTCGGATTCACCAACCGATACCCACAATATTGAGGAAGTAGAAGGGTATGTATTACCAGGATTCCAAAATGCCCACTCCCATGCGTTTCAATACGCTATGGCTGGTTTGGCCGAACGCCACAGTGGAGAGGTCAACCCCGACGATTTTTGGTCTTGGCGAAATGCCATGTATCAGTTAGCGCTCAACCTCCAACCTGAGCAAATGGAAGCCATAGCCGCGATGTTATATGCCGAAATGCTACGCCATGGGTATACCTCAGTAGCTGAGTTTCATTATGTGCATCACAACATTGATGGTACGCCTTATAACAACAAGGCAGAGCTAGGAGAGCGATTAATGGCGGCAGCTCAACGAGTAGGTTTAAAGATTACCCTAGTGCCTATTTTTTACCAAAAAGGAGGTTTTGGCAAAGCAGCTACCGAAGGACAGCGAAGATTTATCTCGGCAGACCAAAAGGCTTATTTTGATTTGCAGGAGGCTTCTAAAAAAGCAGCAGAAAAATATCCCCTGGCATCGGTAGGAGCCGGAATTCATTCATTAAGAGCGGTAGAGCCTGCCACCATACGCGATACCTGTCAGGCGTTGCCTGCAAATACTCCCGTACACATTCACGTAGCCGAACAACTCAAAGAAATTGAGGATGCCAAGCAGTATTTAAGTGAGCGCCCTGTAGAATGGCTATTAAATCATATAGCACTCAATGAAAATTATCATCTAGTACACGCAACGCATCTAACCGATGCTGAAGTGCAAAACCTGGCCAAAACAAAAGCCAATGTAGTTATTTGCCCTTCCACCGAAGGAAACCTGGGTGATGGTCTATTTGCATTGGGAAAATATCAGGCGCATCACGGACAATGGAGTATAGGCACCGATAGCCACGTAGGCCTCAATCCTTTAGAAGAATTACGTTGGCTGGATTATGGCCAAAGAGTAACTACCCACAAACGCAATTCATTTTATTCGCTACAACAAACCGATAGTGGTCGCTACGCGCTACAAATGGCTACTTTTGCGGGAAGGAAAGCCATGGGGTTGCATACCTCTGAGTTTTTTGCCGTTGGCCAGCCTTTCGATGCAGTGGTAATAGATGCTCAAAATCCATTATTGGCCATTACATCCTTAGAAAATTTATTATCTACCATTATTTATACTGGAGATAGCAACGCTACCTTGGGTACTATTGTCAATGGGCAATGGCAAGTACAAGCGCAAAAGCATCAAGCATACGCCGAGATCGTTCAAGATTTCACCCAAGTGATGAAAGATTTACAATATCGCTAAGGGGTTAATTAGCCAAGCCATAAAATCAGAAAACTTATCAAAGTAATGCCAAGGGTAAGAGGGGTGTAAATTTGCTGGTCACGATGAGCAAATAGCGTCCCTTTTACTTTTTTGGTCAGTCCTACATATTTAAATTCCCCTATAGTGCGCAGCAGAAAGATAATGGCGATGACCCACAAGCCAATCACAAAAGTTTGAGGAGATAACCAGGTATCAAATATACCTGTGTGTCCAGTAGTAATCAAAGCAAACATCAGCAACCCAAAGGCTACTACCCAAGTGGCTGCTTTAGTAGGTTGTTTGCCCAAGGGAGTGTTGTCAGCTTTTTGAGGAAAGACTCCCTCATATGCCCACTTACCACCTAGAGCCCAATGGATGTGTAAGCCAGACAAAAAAAGAAATAAGAGGGTATTAATTGTAATTAGAATAATTTTCATTATTGCAGGTGATTTATTTAAAAAAATAACATACAGTATTGTATGTTTTAGTTGAAAAAATTTTATAACAAAAACGCATACAATGCTTGCATACGTTCACTATCCATGGTAGGAAATAAATGCTGAATACCCACCAAAAGCGCATAATCCAATTGAGCCCTTTTGTGAGCATCCTCGCTAGACATCCCCATTTTCTCAAAAATATCTTGCAGATAAGATAACCTAATCTGGTCTACTTTTTCCAAATAAGCTTTTACAATAGGATGATAATGACTCCAGGAACGAATGGCCACCTCAACGGTTTTATTTTTGCTATTGGCCATTTTTCCAAGCGTTTGTATTTGCTCTTCAGTAGATAAGGCTTGATTGGCCAGTCGTATCAATTCCATCGTATTATCCTTTTCCCATTTTTTGAGGAGCGCTTCTACATAATCATCTATGCTTTTGAAGTGATGGTAAAATGACCCCCGAGTGACTTTCAGGCGCTCACACAAATACAGAATCCTGATTTTATTTTGGGCAAATTCTTTGAGGATCACAAGCCCTTCTTCAAGCCAGGCTTCTTTGGTAAGTTTACTCATTGAGCTAAGATAACAAAAATTAACAAAACATACAATAATGTATGTTTTTAATAAATCATTCCTAACAGTAATTGATAACGATCCTCATCGCAAGCGAGCAAGGTTTGGTGCACAGCATCTTTCCATTGTTGAATAGCCCGATTATCGGCACCATCTAAATTTTGCAATACTTTCTTAACCTCACTGTAATCGTATACATCCATTTTTTGTAAAGGCCCAATCAGTGGGGTAATCAACTCCTTGTCGGTTTTGGTGAGTAAAGCCTTCAATTCTTTAGTCTGTTGCTGAAACGAGTCTACCCATTCTTTAGACGCCTCCAGTTCATTATTAACCACTGTAACACTATGCACCAAAGGCAAAGAAAAGGCAACCGTAGTGCCTTGTTGTTGGGGAGAGGTGACAGTAATGGTTCCCTGGTGTGCCTCTACCACCATTTTGCAAAAAGTAAGGCCCAACCCAGTAGAGCGAAAATTACCTAAATCTCGAGCATCGATTTGGGCAAACCGATCAAACACTTGAGCAATTTTATCCGCAGGGATGCCCTCACCTTGGTCAATTACCCTGAGTTTCACCATTGGTTTTTCGTCTGTTGTTTGATGCGATTCTTGAGCAATACTAATCACACTACTACTAGGGGAATACTTGATGGCGTTGGTGAGTAAATTGGCAAATACCCTTACCATCAATTGATAATCAACCTCTACATAAGTATTGGGTAAGGTATTGGTTCTGATTTGTACTGTTTTTTGATTGGCCAAAAATGCCACCTGTTTAATTGACTCTTCTATGATTTGATTCAGGTTCCATTCTGATTTTTGCAATTTCATTTTGGCCTCTTCAAATTTTTGCACATCCAGAATGTTCAAGACCATGTTCAGCATTTGTTGCCCTGTGTGCTTAATCTCTACCTTGTCTGATAACGCAATCAAGTAGTTCAAAGGTGTTTTGAGGTCATGCACAATCATATGAGTCATGGCTTGCTTAAAGTTATCTAAGTCTTTTAGACGTTGATTGACCAGTTTCAAGGTTTCGGTCTGAGACAATAATTCCTCTTTTTGCTGACCAATGGCCTCTTTTTGGTTTTGTAAAACATCCGCTTGGCTTTTGATCTCTTCGTTTTTTTCGGCCAGTATTTTATTGGCTTCGCGTTGGTTTTCTTTGGCGCGAAACAGCATATAAGCCGCCAAAAGCGTAATCAGGGTAAGTGATATCCCAAGAATTGTAGTGGCGGTAAGGGCCGAGTTGCGTTCGCGCTGCGTTTGAATGGTGAGTTGGCTTTCGGCTTTTTGTTTTTTGAGTTTACGGTTTTCTTTGTCCTTTTTCTCAAAGCCATAGCGAATTTGTAGTTCAGCGACCCGCTTGCTATTATCGAGGTTAAAAATACTATCCTTTACAGCATTAAATTGATGGTAATATTTGAGCGCAGCCTGATGTTGTCCCTGTTGTTCTTGTAGCATAGCCATATTTTCATAATAATCTTTCCATAGATTAATAGATTTTAAAGCAGGCAACAGTTGGTGAGCTTCTTTCAAGTTTTTAGCTGCTAATTCATACCGTTTGAGCTGAGTGTAGGCTTTCCCAAGATTGTTTAAGTTAATAGCTGTTTGGTATTGATTATTAAGCTTACGATTAATGCGTAAGGCCTGAAGGGTGTATTGCTCATTTTCGGCAAATTTTCCCTGTGCATAATATACCTGGCCAATATTATTTAAAGTCAATGCTTTGCTTTGTTCAAGGTGGAGGCTATCATTGAGCTTCAATGATTCAAAATAGTACTTGAGTGCTTCAGCATACTTTTTTTGATAACGATATACAATCCCTATGTTGTTGTAGAGTAATGCCAGGCCTTTGGGACGTCTACTTTCTTTAATTTTAGGCATCGCCAAAAAGTAATAATGAAGTGCCTGGTCAAACTGTTTGAGCTTTTGATAGGTGAGGGCGATGTTGTTCAGATTCTTTCCTATCGATACTTCATCGTTAAGTATTTCATTAATCTCGAGGGCATTAAAGTAATTGAGAAGGGCCTCATCATATACGCCTTTGTAGTAAAAAACAATACCAGTTTGGTTGGCCAGTTGGCTTTGGCCTTGCTTAAAACGTAAAGTTCGAGCAAGCTGATATCCTGCTTGGGTAAACTCTAAAGCTTTGGTAGAGTTACTTGTTGTATAAGCTTTCGCAAGCTTTAGGTAAAGCATCACTTTAGCAGTATCGGGTGAAGCCTGGGCGAGTTGACTTTCCCATTGTTTGATTGGTTGGGTGTTATTTTGTGCCTGTAATGCCCAACTTCCGCTAAATAATATATAAAAAAAGAATAGTATAAACCCCCTCATAAGCATCATATGAGTGTATGTTTAAACTTGCGTTTTAGAAAAAAATCCAAAGACATCCTGGAGTTTTCAAGTAGTTGGATGATCACTCTATGTTTTCCTCTTTCTTACAGACCTATTATATGCCTGGAGTAGGTCTAGTGAGGTTATACAATGTTCTATTTGGTCTTCCCCGATAAGGCCAAAATTTAAAGCGTTTTTGGAAGAAACTTAAAAAAATACAGAATCACTTTATGTTGTTCAGTCAAGTTAAAAAAGTGATTGCTGAACCCTCATTATTTTATTCTAAATACAAAACTTAAACATACCCTAAAAGAATAATTTTACCTTGTGTGCCTAATCCCTAAAATCTAAATTAATCATATTTGTAAGGAAACTCAACTAAACCAATGTTAAAAATTGGTGGGGTAAAGGGTCAAACATTTTTCTTTCTCATCTGCTTGTAAGGGTATGAAAAAAATACAACCCAAACCTGGACAAGAATCGGTGTGGGACTATCCACGTCCGCCCAAGTTAGAAGCTACCAATAAAACTTTGAAGGTAGTTTTTAACGATATCATGATTGCTCAAACCAATCGTGGCAAACGCATTCTGGAAACCAGCCATCCACCTACTTATTACATCCCCAAGGAGGACATAGAGATGCAGTACTTGCGCGAAGTAGCTGGCAAAAGTTCTTTTTGTGAGTTCAAAGGAATGGCGGGATACTACCACTTGCAAGTAGGCGATAAAACTGCCCAAAATGTAGCTTGGTATTATCCTAATCCTTCGCCTAAATATGCGGCTTTGCAAGATCATTTGTGTTTTTATGCATCAAAGGTAGATGCTTGTTTTGTAGATGAAGAACAAGTACAGGCCCAAGAGGGAGATTTTTATGGAGGTTGGATTACCTCTCAAATTGTGGGGCCTTTCAAAGGCGGAGCAGGTACCTGGGGCTGGTAAGTCAAAAAGTGGTATATTTGCACTCATTTTCAAAAAAAGCCACTCAATATGCATATCGATATCATCACTTGTTTGCCGCGATTGCTGGACAGCCCCTTTAGCCATTCCATTATGAAACGTGCTCAGGAAAAAGGCTTGGCCACGATTGTAGTGCATGATTTACGCGATTACAGCCCTTACAATCAGCGTCAAACTGACGATTATGCTTTTGGAGGAGGAGCAGGAATGGTTATGATGATTGAACCTATCGATCGTTGTATTACGCATTTGCGAAACCAAAGAACCTATGATGAGATCATGTACATGACCCCTGACGGAGAGCCTTTTAATCAAAAGGTGGCGAATCAATTGTCGCTTCAGCAAAACTTTATCATTATTTGTGGGCATTACAAAGGCATTGATGAGCGGGTGCGAGAGCATTTTGTGACTAAAGAAATTAGTTTAGGAGATTACGTGATTTCAGGAGGAGAGTTGGCCGCTGCTGTAGTAGTAGATGCCTTGGTACGCCTAGTGCCAGGAGTGCTCAACGACGAAACCTCTGCACTCACCGATTCTTTTCAGGATAGTTTGTTAGCGCCTCCAGTATATACTCGCCCTGAAGATTATAAAGGAATGAAAGTGCCTGAAATTTTAATGAGTGGTCATCACGCCAAAATAGAAGAGTGGCGTTTGCAAAAGGCAATTGAACGCACTCGTGCGCGTCGCCCCGATATTATTGAGAATAGTGGGTGGGAAGAATATGCAAAAAAAGAACCTGCCAGAAAACGCAGACAGAAATAAATTGGCGGAAAATGGAAGTGAGAAGGTTTATCTAGATGCTTATTTTGTATGTAATCAACCCTATGATTGTTTTATAGATATTTAAAAAGCTTTGTGGTAGGTGTTATTATTAGGGTTATGATTCTATATATACTTACAGCATAGTTTTCTACGTCAGTACATAGCTGTGATATAACTAATTACCAAAATTAAGCATCGTAATTCAGTTTCCCAATTACGCCTTTAAAAAAATTAAGCAGGTAACACATGAATAGGTAAATATTGGAAATTATCCGATAACTCCTGGCCTTCTTCTTTCATATCTGCATCCAGATAATACCATCTTACCAATACTTTCCCTTTGCGTGAGTTATGGTAGTGTTGCAGGCGCTCCATAATCTGATCAATCCGGCGACGAGCACACGAATTTAAATAACTCATTTTAAGGTTGATGGTGACACTACGACCTTTTTTCTGAAGGTAAGAGTCTAACCAATCATTGATAGGCTTAAAAAAAGCAACATCATATTCTTGATAGTATGCCCCGTCAAGATTTAGCTCTCCCGTTTGTTCATTAAAGTACACCGAGGGAGAATAGGCATACCCCTTAATCAATAAATCATTCATAATGGTTAAATTAGGTTGTAAATGTGGGCTGGTAAGGCCCTAATTAACGCTTTGTATGTATTTTATGGTGTTTTTTAAACTGGTTACTTTATATACATTTCAACCACCCTCAATGGTTGTCTGTTTGCTTATAACGTTTCTGCTATGAGTTGGGCAATTTGCTCCAATCCTTTTTGATCTACTTCACTAAAATCGTTCACTTTGTCACTATCTACATCCAATACCATCTTCACTTCTCCCGCTTTGATGATAGGTACCACAATCTCCGATTTAGAGTCAGAACTACAGGCAATGTGGCCAGGAAACTGATCCACATCAGGCACTATAATCGTTTCTTGCTGAGTATAACTTGCTCCACATACCCCTTTATCAAAACGGATGCGGGTACAGGCAATAGGGCCTTGAAACGGACCTAAAACCAATTGATCTTCTTTGGCTACATAAAAGCCAATCCAGAAAAAATCAAAGGTTTGCTTAATGGCTGCTACAGTATTGGCCATATTAGCCACCATATCAGGTTCGCCGTGTATCAAGGCTTTTACTTGAG
>DMXI01000464.1 GCA_003483885.1 Microscillaceae bacterium | reverse complement strand
GATTTTTGAGTTTTTCGGTTAGTTTGGGCATAGAAATTAAGTTTCAGGCCTTTTATGGGTCTAAATATTTAATTCTTGATAGATTCATTTTCTATCTTCCATTATCTTTCTAGGTATAGGTCTTAAAGGAACAAATCCATCCAACATAACCTTAGATGCATCTTTGGTTTGCTTAACAAAGCTCAAGTTCAGCTTTATCTTACAATCAGTTGTACCTGCGGATAATAAATTTGGTTTTTTCCTATCATCAGGTTTAATCACCTGGTAGAAATCCCCTCTTTTTACTGTGTGATGCAGTTCTGTAACTGCCTTATTTGCTTTTTGGTATTTGGATGATCTTTGATGGAGGTTCTCTACATATTGTTTTGTACCCATTTCATTGAAATAAACATGCTCGATGCAATTCAAAAACTGTAAAATATTTAGCTGATGAATATCTCCTAATTTTGTGATTTGTAAATAACTGCTATTATTTTTTTTCCCTACTTGATATATCAAAGGGTCATACAACAAAAGTGTCAATTTGGGACTTAAAGGAATGAAGATTTGAAGACCAATCGTCCCATACCCAACATTACTATCACTTTTTGGTCTTCTCTCTTCCAAAAATTGATTGTATCTCACAACCGGAAAATCAGAACCAATAAAAGGGCGTTTTGTCTGGTTAATGAGTAGCCTATAGTCCAGATCAACAATGCATTCAATGATATGTGCTACATTTGTTAAAGCAACTTCTACTACCATATCATGAGCCATATCAGGAAAATGTTCATAAGCATCAGTCTTATCATCCAACTCCTGTGTACGTTCTCTTAATGCCTGTGGAAGAATCTTCTCAAATAAATCAATGATTGCTGGATTTCTTAAATTAGTTAAACCAACAAAATGCAATAATTCAAGATAAGTTTCGTCTGTTTTTTTTGGTAAAAGTTGAGTCTGGACTATGCTATTAATAACTTTAGACATTTTACCCTCAACCTTAGATAAAAAGTCTTCAACTTTACCATCCTTACCATAAAAAAAATTTCTAGCTCCTTGCGTTTTTAGCTTCGCAGTAGGATGATAGAAAGATCGTTTTAGATTAAATAATCCGATTTGCTTATTATTTCCTTTGTAAGAGAAATTTCGTAAGTAAAATTTGGGTATATAATGCTGGTTTTTCTTATCAGTGTTCTTTGTCATAAATTCAAGTCTTAGTGTTATTTTTATCATATTTCATCCAGTCCATCATATTACCCTGAAGCGTAAGCATTTCATTTACTGTGTTTAAATCCATTCTGCCGTTAGGAAGAGAGCTCACTTTTTTTAAATGGGGTAAGGTTGCCCAAAGTTTATTTCTTATTAAATCTTTATTACCGCTATCAATTACCCCCTTGGCATTCTCAAGTAACAAATCAATATTATGCTCAAATTCAATTCTTGAAGATGGCGGAGGCATTCCATATTTACTCTTTTTCTTCATCTTTATCCGAGTAATATTGCATTTGTTCCATCATATTTGCGAGAGTACGCACCGATTCATTTATTGTAAACAAATCTATTCTACGGTTTGGCAGGTACTTGACTTTATTCAACCCTGTTACAAGTCCAACACTATTCATTGTGATTTTAAGCTTACTATGTTCCATATGCTCCTTAAGGAAATAAAACTTTCGCACAAATTCTCTATTATCTTCAAATTTACTCATCTATTATTTTTCGTCATTCTTGCCTGAAGAATAGTTAATTATTTTATCAGAAAAATTAGATACATTACGGGCAAACTCGTTCACAGTTGCTAAATCAAGTCTTTGGTCAGGTAATGCTCTTACCCTTTCTATGCTTCCAATAGTCAGCGTTAAACGCTCAGAAAATAATACTTGATTCCGCAAGAGTTTTTCGTTTAGAAGGTGACTATTTCTTTCAAACTCCTTACGAGAATGCACAAACTCTCTATTATATTGAAATGTACTCATCTACTTTTTGTCATTCATATCCTTTACTTGACTCATCAGGTGCCTGATCGCATTGGCTGTAAGCCTAGCCGACTCATCAACTGTTGCCAGATCAATTCTTTGATTTGGGAGTGCTCGTACTCTTGTTAAGCTATTAATACTAGAGGCTGCTTCCATAGAAAATACTATATGTCCTTGTTGTCCTTCCTCCCTTAATTTATTGAGATTTCTTTCAAACTGCTTGCAGGAGTAAAGAAATTCACTTTTAGGCTCAAACATATTCATAGATTTTATTGATTATTCCATATACTCCATCCTGGTTGGCTTTGCTTACTCTTGGCAAAATAGCTTTATTGAGGGAGTGTCGTACTAACTGAACATATCTACCTCTATAGGGTGCGGTATTAGGGTAACTACGCAATAAGTATTGATCCGATTTTCTTTGTTTAATCCAGTCTGATTGCTCTACATTCTGAATAAGATTTTTGCAAAAGCTGGCATTCAAAATACCCAAGTCGTTTAGTTTATCAATTTCTTCATTAATCGGATTTAACATCTCATCGTCCAAATACACATCACAACCTCCTGTTGTATTCTCTGGTAGTTTATTTATCAAAATATCATACAAGGCAGTATAACCTGCTGTTTTTAGCTCTTCACCAATGTCTATAAAATCTTTGAGGATGGTAAAATGGTCAAGCGAAGTAATACCTTGTAAGTATTCAGGATTTTCTTTCAGGCTATTTTCAAGAATATCGGAAGAATTAGATGCTATGTATTTTAATATCTGTGAGCATTTTTCTCCAGAGTAAACAGGTTTATCTGCCACTGCTTCAGAAATAAGTGGCAAAACCACCAATTCAGGCATTGTTTTACTCAAAAACAAAAGGGCTTTATAGGCTCCCTTATAAATCCAATCAAATGGGTGGTTAAGCAACCAAATAATGAACTGTAACACTTGTCCTTCTTGGTTTTCATATTCACTTGCATCTTCCATCCAGGCATATTTATCAAACACATATTTTTCTGGGCGAATCAGCAGCTCGAAATGGCCAGAAGTGTATCGATTGATTTGTTCTATCTGATCTTCACTCAGGTTATTCTCCCAAAACCAAACAAGATTATCTACAACAGCCCAAGCATTGTTATTAAATTTTTTGATATAAGGAGCAAGGGTAGTAATTGCTTCTTTGTCATTTTTGAAAAGGCTTTTTAAGTTCTCCCTTGCCTGAATACTTGGGGTTGACCAGTTTCTATCCCAAACACTTATTCTTTCTTCTCTGAATGCTTTCATTCCCTGTTGGATCAACTCATTAGAGTCTATAAAATCCCTCTCATTGGAAAATCTTTGATTAAATTTTGTGAAACGGTTTTGTTCTTCTTTTGAGTCTTCATCTTGTGTACTATTTTGTTGGGTAGGCTTGGTACTTTCCCCATTAATGAACTGATGTAACTCCCAGCTTATCTCTTCTATCAAGGTATTTTGTAAGTTATTTACAAACTCATGTCCAATTGTTTGTGCGCCAGCACCTGCATCTTTAAAATTCTCTGATTTAAGCAGTTGAGTGATGATTTCAAATACCAACGTTTGGTGGTCTTTATTTTCTATTTCGTTAATGGCTTTTGTGAGACATTCAGGTATGTGGATGGTTACGCTACTGAAATGGCAAAAGCCATTAACGAAATAGAAAATAAAGACCACCAAACGTTGGTATTTGAAATCATCA
>DMXI01000557.1 GCA_003483885.1 Microscillaceae bacterium | reverse complement strand
GTGATAAATAATTTATAATCAATAAACTAACCCGTTAACTCGCGTTCATTATAGCATTAGCATTTTTGATGGTCTTTATTTTGGGATTACATCAAAATCAAGTCAAAATGAGCCGAATTGTGAGAAAGGATAGAACCTGTCACTATTACATTTTTCAGATTGGATATAAAATAGCAAGATATATCGCTGAAAATCAGATTGATATATTTTACAAATTAAAACACTTTTTTGTTACACAATTTTGTGTATTGTTTTAAAAAAAATCCTTAAAAACTCTTTAAATCGCAGCAATAAAGTCTGATAATTTTTGTTCTTGCGGCAGCATTAGCTTTTTTCGCAATCTATGACGGGCCACTGATACGCTACCAGGCGTAATTCCTAAAATTCCTGCAACTTCTTTTGTATTAAACTTTAATTTAATTAGAGCGCATAAGCGTAAATCCTGATCGCTTATGGATGGTGTGCTTGCTTTAATTTGCTTGAAAAAATCATTGTGTACTTCCTCGAACAAACCCAGAAAATTATCCCAGTCATTATCTATATTAAAACTAATATCTATCATTTTAATTACTTTAGATAAATTCTTAGATTGTTTACCTGATCCACTCATTTTTAATAAGCTATTACGAATTTGCTCTAGCATTTCATTTTTTTGAATAATGTGTAACCCTTTGGAACTTAATTGCTGATTTTTAATATCTAAAGCTTTTTGTAAGTTTTCGGAAATTAATTGCTCTTCGGCAAGTCTGGCTTCGGCTAAATCTTGCTGTGTTTTGTGTAATTTTTTATTTTGAATGATAATTTGTTTCTTTTTTTGAATACGAAAACGTAGGGTAAAAATTACTAAACCACTAATGATTGCTACTAAGAATAAGGCTCCTATTAGCATTTGATTACGTAATTTTTGGTGTACCTTAGTTTTTTGCAGCAAAGCTAATTGCTTATTTTTTAGTTGAAGATCTTGTTCTTTTTGCTCTAATTTAAAACTTCCTTCTATGTTAGCTATCTGCTTTCTTTTCTCTATGTTAAATATGCTGTCTTTTAGATTTAGATAACGTTCATGATAACTTAATGCCTTTTTATATTGTTGTTTTGCTTTGTATAGTTTAGATAGCATCTCAAGGGCTTCTACAACATCTTTAGGCGTATCTACTTTTTGAGCCATTTTTAACGCTTCTAGTAACTTTTCTTCACTTAATTGATAATTTTTCTGTTCCAAATAACATTTACCTAAAGCAATCTTTCCTACTATAACAAAATAAATATTATTGGTTGCTTTAAGTCCTTGAATGGCTATTTTAAGGTTATGTATTCCCTCTTTGTATCGCCCCACGTTACATTGACAATCTCCTAAAGCTCCTTGATTAAACAAAGCATTTTCATGATAACCTAATCTGCGGTTATACTTTAAAGCCCTTTGATGAAATTCAAGAGCTAAATAATATTTTTTCTGGCGTTGATAGGTCGCAGCAAGGTTACCTACTACTTGTATTGCTTTTATTGAATCATTGACTTGATTGAATAATTGTAAAGCTTGTTTAAATTTTTGAAGGGCAGTATCATATTCATTTTGATTGATATGAATATTGGCAATATTATTTAATACATCAGCTTTGCCTAGAGTATCTCTTAATGATTCGGCAAGCTTAAGAGACTTCGTATAATATTCCAGTGATTTAGCGTAGTTGGATTGAAAATCATAAATAACCCCTAAATTATTGAGCACAGTAATAATGGACAATGTATCTTTTATTTCTTTGGATAAAGTCAAGGCTTGCTTACTATATTTAATGCCTTTCATAGGGTCAGCTTGAAGACCATAAGATATTCCCAAGCCAACCAAAGCAGCAATCTCCTCTTTTTTAAGCTTTAATTTACGAGCTATTACAAGAGCTTGCTGGCTATATTTTTGAATTTGTTGAATATCAATATTCCGCATTTCATAAGCTAGTTCATTTAGGAGCACTGCTCGACTAGAATCTGTTTTTGACTGTTTAATTAAGAATTTTAAGCTATCAATGTGCCTATTTTGTCCTTGTGTAACATACATGCTAGCAAAAATGAACCATAAAGTGATTACGATAGTCCGATTCATTATGAAAGAAATTTAAAATTTGTTGGTAAGTCTGCTGAAATTTTTTCTTAATTAATAAGTATAAACACTTACACACCCTGTTGAGATTGCAAATTATAGCCAAAATTACCATTATACAAATAAAAAACCTCTCATCAATATGACGAGAGGTTTTTGCTTGTTTTTAACTCCAAGTTTTTTTTCAGACTTACATCTTAACTGATGATAGGATATTTATCTTAATTCCTGTAAAGCTCTTTCTATAACTTCATCTTGAATTTTATTAGTTGTATCGAGTATTACTGCGATATCAGGTTCAAAGCCATTGTCAAGATGATGATTTTTAGCATCTATAAATTCGCTAACTGATAAACCCCAATACCAACCATCTGCCACACTACCACTACCACCTCCGGTACGTTGCCCGATGAATGTTATCTGAGGTAAAGGATCGACAGAATAACAAAAGCTGGTAGCAGCACTAAATACGTTGCGATCAGTGACTACCATCACTGGTTTTAAATATTTATTTATACTATTGGTAGGTTTAAACGTTGCAGGACTATCGGCAAAATCATTGGATTGAGGACCAACTTTAAATTTTTCAAAACCAATGTATACTGGTTTGTCTGTAAAATAAGATGCAAATTTGGCTGCTAATGAAGGATCACCTCCATTATTGAGGCGTTGATCAAATATAAGTCCCTTAGTACCTTTTATATCCGAGAAAATAATTTCTATCTCTTCGTCACTAATGGTGACATTCCAGGATGGAATCCAAATGTAAGCAATATCCTGATGATCTGGTAGCCTCCCCCAAATAGCTCTAAATCCCACATCACTTTCTTCCCCACCATCTAGTGTTTTTATACTAGAGTTTACCTGTTTGTTAAGATAATTATTGAATAAAATATTTATATCAATACCTGGTGGAAAACCTGCGAGAAGGTCGTACTGTGCGATCATTGAATTGGGATTTGTTTGATCTTCTATCAAAGAAGAGTGTCCATCTTTTAGTCGTTCGACAATAATCTTTAACTTAATAAATAATTGTTGCTCATTGATATTTGCAGGAATGGTAGAACGGAGAGAATCGGCCAAGGCATCAATGTCTACGTTTTTTGCATCGAGCATGGCGTATTTTTGTTTTACAAGGATAATGTATTCATTAAATATGCTTAGAGGATCGGTAGGAGGATTAGGACGCAGGAATAACTTTTCACAAGCACTCAGCTTTATAAGAGTAATACATGACAATGTAATAAGTTTTATAGCTTTCATTCCTAATAGTTTTAATAGGTGATGATTATTTAGTGTCTCTTACGCGCCGGAGGAAGTTGTAACGTATAACAAAACGATGAATGCCATAAGTGAGTGGAAAACTTTTTACTTCAACAATACGACGAAAGTTCCAGTTATAAATTACAGAGAATCTTTTAGCAAATTGATATTGTATATATGTACGTAGTTGAGTTTGTTTATTGATAGAGCGTAATACATAACTTCCAAAACCAAAAGGATTAGTATGGTTTGGATTTTGTAAATCAAATTGTCCTCCTGTCAAAATATGCTGAGGGGTAGCAAATGTAAATCCTGTAAGCTCTTTCATAAATGACAAAACACCCAAGTCAAGCCCAAAATTCCACTTTCTCAGAGTGTGTCTTCCAGACAAATACAGGCTACTTCCAGCAATGTTTGGTGCACCATTATTGCCCAACAGACCAAATGTTTTTGTATGTAGGTTTAGTACATCCCAGCGACCACCAACATACCAATTTGTCTTGATAGCTCTTAAATAATCAAAATTAAGCCCTATGTTTGTTGTAGTTGAGCGTGAGTTGTCGTAATATCAAGAGTTGATACCATTGTCATGTTGATTCCCCAGATATTTTTAGGGCTATTTTTGTCAAAACCTAATCGGATTGTAGGCCTAACACCACTACTTCTAACTTCTGAAAACTTAATATCCTGATACGAAGTAGAAGTAAACCCTAATTCAGCATAAAAGGCTTTGGTAAGAGGTTGAGTACCTCCTGTGTAGTAAAGCATACAAGCGAACAATAGTAAAGACCATTTTTTTGTATTAACCTGCATCCGATGTAGGGTTATGTGATAAATAATCATAAAGGGAATATTTTCACTTACTAAAAAAGTTTTTGAATAACCATATTTTAGTCATCAGTAAATACAGGGAGCCATTTGAGTTGCCAAATGAAGCTCCCCTACATTGTTTCAATTGACTATTTTGCTCCAAAAGCAGCAAATAATTTACTATTGTCTTCATAGTGACCAGGCTTGATCAACATGTAGAAGATATCGATTAGTGGAAGTAATCCGAAAATCCCGCCAAAAGTAAAGAAATAACCTAAAATCACAATTGGGTTGGCACCAAAGGCTAAGCGATGAATCCCTAATCCTCCTAAGAATATCCACAATATTACTGCTAACACCTTAGTCCCAGTGCTTGCATAGGCTTTCAATGCTCCATAGGTGCGTTTAGCCTTACGAAGAGCTCGCTTTTTAGCGCGATACTGTTTTTTCTGAGCCTTAGTAAATCCTTTACGTTCTGCTCGAGTTGGCAATGAAGCTTCTGCTGTTTTAATTTGCTTTTTAAACTCGAGCAACTTCTTTTTAAGAGCCTTTAGCTTCTGTTTTTTAAGAGCCCTACGCTCTTCACGACTGAGCTTTTTTTCTTTTTTAGGAGCTGGTGCGTTTATTCCTATTGCATCATCAAAGATTCCTTTTGCATTAGACTCTGCAATGAATAATCCTGAAAAAAGGATTGCTAACGATAATAATAATGATTTTTTCATAAGAAATATTTATTAAAATTTAGGGTTTGCCAGTCAGATATAATGATTAAAAGATCTGACTGGTAAATGTATAAAGCTGGGGATTTACCTTTTGCGCTTTACAAAGACGTAGTTAGTACTAGATGTTTCGTCAAATGCTTTGAAATTATATGCTTGAATAAAGTCGTAACCCAATTCATGCATTTTATTCATAAAATCTGAAGGGTTTCCCATTCTCCTAAGCTCATCTTCTAATTTTATATAGAGTTGCTTTCGCCCAGTTCGCTTAGCACCTCTATGCTCAATAATAAAATCATAGCCCAGGAGTAACGAATAGGTACCTGTAACGACGAGCATATCTGGCTTCTGTTCGTCAGATATAGAAGCCTGTGCTTTTGCCTGATTACTCATTAGCAAGCTTACAAGTAATAAGCTTATGAGTGACAAATAAATTTTCATATAGTAATCCTTTAATACATATTTTGATATTGAACCTGTAAGCGTTTGATTAGGTCCTTAAAACAATGCGACAAAATTATGGAGAGAAGGCAAAAGATTTCAAATTAAAGGATATAACAAAAGCTTAACTAGAGCAGTAAAAAGGGTTAACAATTCTTTAACCAAAACACTTAACCAGATATCTATCAACACTTTAAACAACCTCATTTTAGATCAAGAAGAAAATATAGAAAAATAAGTGTTCTTGCTTTTAGTTTGAAGGTGATCAAACTTAGCAAAGAAATCCTCTAACAAAAAGGATTCATCTCAAGTCGGAAATACTCATTTAATTACAAAGCTGAAGGGAAGAAGTAACCTGAATAATTTATAAGGTTTTACAGGGATGATAAAATTCATTTTTCATAAAATTAAAGTTTTGCTTGGTATATCAAACCCATTGGAGAGGGC
>DMXI01000348.1 GCA_003483885.1 Microscillaceae bacterium | reverse complement strand
GAGATAGTTTTGCTTTCGTGGGTAAACAAATGCTCATTTTCTTGCCCCAGTAAACTTACAATTTCGTCGTATGTCATTAGTTTATCGTTTAGGAGTTTTTGTGACTTGTCCAAAGTTGGCAAATATATCATGAAAAGTTAAAACAAAAAGTCAATTGGTGAATTCTATGACTGCATTTTATGTGCATTTTGCTAAAATTTCTTGGTATACTTCAATGCATACAATATCAAATCATTTTGTAATTTCGTATACTGTTTCATATCATTAATTCTAACGCATAGTTTCAGATGTCAAAATTGTACCGCTTGCTCCTTTTAAGTGTCTTGTGTTGTTGGGTGTGGAAATCAACTAATGCTCAGGAAATCCCACGAATCAGTCATCCTTTTTTTACCGATTTAAACGTAGCTCTCAAAAACAAAGACAAGGTATATCGCCTCAACCTAAGCAACCAACGCATCGACTATCTCCCCAAAAGCATTCTGAACCTCAAAAAACTCGAAGAACTCAATTTAGGTAATAATCAATTCAAGAAATTCCCTCAGGTTTTATTAAAAATGAAACAGCTCAAAATACTGAGGTTGTACAATAACAAAATCAAAGTCTTACCTGCGGGTATTGATAGTTTAAAACAATTGGAACAGTTGGACCTCCAGCGCAACTTAATCGCAAAAATTCCAAAGAAAATAGGACGTTTGCGTAACCTTACTACCTTAAATATTGCCAACAACCAAGTAAAATCGCTGCCGGAAGAAATCGGGAAATTGAAAAAACTGGAAAACCTTAAGGCTTTTGACAACCAATTGCAGAAACTCCCCGAAAGCTTCAGTAACCTGAGAAAACTGGTACATGTAGCTTTGGGTAACAATCAATTAAAAACGATTCCCTGGGGCAAATTTAAAATACTGGAAACACTAGACCTGAGCCGAAACCTGTTGACTGGCTTACCTGCCAATATCAAAAACCTGAAAAAACTGAAAGAGCTATATTTGCAAAACAACAAAATAAGCAAGGCACCTGAAGAGATAGGAGACTTACAACCCCTCACGTTGTTGTATTTGAATGGCAATGCTTTGAGACGTTTACCCAAAACATTTGTAAACCTTAAAAATCTTGAAGTAGTAAAACTAGAGCACAATGAATTACTGGAGATTCCCTTTGAAATAGGCAATCTGCAAAAACTACGGATTTTTAGTTTGCACCACAACAAACTGAGAAACTTACCAGAAAGTCTGGGTAAGCTTACCCGCCTGGTAACGCTACAACTCAGTAATAATCAACTAGAAAGCTTACCCAATTCCATTGGAAGTATGGCTTCTCTCAAGGCCATTTGGGTTAGGAAAAATCAACTCAAGGCCTTGCCTACCTCGATTAGTCAACTCAAAAAAATTGAACGCATTTATGCGTCTTTTAATCAAATCTCGATGCTTCCGATAGCAATTGCTCAACTTACCAAGCTTAAGAGTTTTGCGATGAGTAATAATAGGTTAGTAGCACTCCCTAAACAGTTTTGGAACTTGAAAGAGCTCTATTTTCTGGATTTGAGTCAAAACCGAATCAAACAGATTTCCACCCATATTTCTAATATGGCTTCTTTGCGAATACTTGTACTCTCTACCAACCTTTTGAAACGCCTTCCTTTTGGGGTAACCCGTTTGACAAATTTGCGGGAACTTTATCTTGATAATAATCTATTGACTAAATTGCCGCCCAATATGGGAGGTTTGCTCAAACTCAAAATTTTCACCATTAAACGTAATTCGTTTAGTCGAGAAGAAAAAGCATTGATTAGAAAACAACTCCCCCACGTAAGAATAGGATTTTAAGCACTGTAAAGGCAGGCAGGAAACGTATATATGCAGATTCAGCACGAGGTATCGCTCAAAGCTCACAATACTTTTGGTATTGATGTGAAAGCCCAAAAATTTATTGAAGTAACCCAACTTACCGAATTGCAAGAGTTACTCATCCACACCACCGAACCTATACTTATATTAGGTGGAGGAAGTAATGTATTATTTACCCAGGATTATGAAGGTTTGGTTATTAAAATCAAGCTCAAAGGTATTGATATACTTAAGGAAGAAGGAGATTCGGTGTGGCTCAAGGTAGCGGCGGGTGAAGTATGGCATGAGCTGGTGCTGCATTGTGTAGAAAATGGCTATGGCGGCATAGAAAATCTTTCGCTTATTCCGGGTACAGTTGGGGCAGCTCCTATGCAAAATATTGGGGCTTATGGTGTCGAAATCAGAGAAGTACTTGAAAGTGTAGAAGCAGTGCAGCGTAGTACTGGCGAAATTCAGGTTTTCAATAATGAATCCTGCAATTTTGGTTACCGTGAAAGTGTATTCAAAAACATTCATAAGGATGCGTATGTAATTACGGCCGTAACCCTTAAACTTTCCAAAAACCCCAGCTTCAACACTAGCTATGGAGCCATTCAAGATACGCTCAAAGCCAATGAGGTAGATACTTTATCTCTCAAAGCTATTAGTGATGCGGTGTGTCAAATCAGAAACAGTAAACTACCCAATCCGGCAGAAATCGGTAATGCCGGAAGTTTTTTCAAAAATCCAGTCATCCCTCAAGCCCAGTTCGAGGCCCTCAAAGAACGTTTTCCTAATATAGTAGGCTACCCACTTCCCGAAGCACAAGTAAAAGTGCCCGCGGGATGGCTCATTGAGCAAAGTGGTTGGAAAGGCAAACGCTTTGGTAACATTGGAGTACACGCACGCCAGGCATTGGTATTGGTAAATTACGGAGGAGGCAATGGAGCCGAAATCCGTAAACTTTCTCAGGATATTCAGGCTTCAGTACTCGAGAAGTTTGGCATTGAGATCAAGCCCGAAATTAATATTGTTTGATTAGTCCATAGTTTTTAGTTCATAGTCAGGAGTTGGGAGTTCGTAGCATATGAGGGTCGTTGGTCTTTAGCTTTTGGCCCTTGGCTGGTTAGGGTTTTGCGACGCATTGCGGAACAATAAAACAATGTAACAATAGAGTAATTAACCACTGATTACTTACCATTAAAAATTCATAACTCATAATTCATCAATTTATAATTGGCTATTTACCATTAAAATAAATCGAAAGATAAAAAATTGAATAATCAGAAAAGCAACCCCACAAATCTATATTTATAGCAACATTTGGTATAAATATACCAAGGTTATTTCTACTTATAAAAACCCTCCAATTACTCGTTTCGTTTACCTTTTGAAGCGCTGTTAAATTAATGTTATACCCCCAGGTGTTTTTAGAAAAAACTCAGAAAACTACGTAATTCAATGGAGTTAATCACACCACCATACACCATTGACCATTTTATCTTAAGCGCATTATCATGCAAAAATCAAATCAAAACGGAGCACTGCGAGAGCAAATTCTACATCAAAATATTTGGAAACTGATGCTAAAAATGGCTACTCCCGGCATACTAGGCATGTTGGTAGTAAGCATTAATAACTTTGTAGACGCGCTTTTTGTAGGGAACCTTATTGGGCAAAACGGACTTGCCGCTATTTCTTTAGTACTTCCTCTTACAATGATTCCTGCTGGCCTATCGGCTATGATTGGCGTAGGGTCAGCCTCGGTGCTTAGTCGGGCTATCGGCTCCAAGGATGTAGAAACTCAGAAAAAAGTCTTCAGTAACCTTCTGGGAATGTCAGTCATCATTTCGGCCGTACTCACCGTACTGGGCTATATATTTGCCCATGATCTTATTGCCTTTATGGGCGGTAAAGGAGAGGTTTTGACTTATGGAGCAGCTTATCTCGAGATATTTATGTTGGGCTCTTTCGTAAGAGTTTTTGCCATTGCTTCCAATATGTTGATTCGTGCGGAGGGCAAAGTAAATGTAGCCATGCGTTATGCGGCCATTAGTATGGTTGTTAATATGATTTTGGATCCTATTTTTATTGCTGGATTTGGCTTAGGTATCGAGGGGGCTTCTTTGGCTACCGTGGCATCCTTAGTTGTATATTCTTTATTGAACTATACTTACTTTCTACGTGGAAAAAGCTCTTTTCCGGTAAATCTCAAAAAAGTCAATTTAGATCGCTCTATTATGCCTCAAGTACTTTCGGTGGGTACTGCGGCTATGATGTTGCAGCTGATGTTTTTGGTACAACAAACTTTCGTTTATAAATCTATTGCCCACTACGGAAACGACAACGACATTGCTTTTATGGGGGCCTGTTATCGGGTATTGATGCTGGCTATTATTCCAGTTTTTGGTATGGTACAAGCCATGCAGCCCATCGTGGGGATTAATTATGGCGCAAGGGATTATGCCAGAGTCAAAAAAACCGTAAAAATATTTATCACAGGTGGAGTTATTCTCTTAACTGCCATTTGGTTGCCAGTACAACTCTTTCCTGAAACTATTCTGCATTGGTTATTACCCAAAGTACCTTTTACTCCTACCGATTTAAATAACTTTCGGGCAATCATGTCGCTGTTACCCGTGATTCCTATCATCTTTATTGTGGGTAATTTTCTACAATCCATTGGCAATGGTTTGCTTTCGGCCATTATTTCTGTGGCCCGCCAGGTAGTGTTTTTTATCCCCACCGTACTGATTTTACCTACTTATATTGGGGTAAGGGGGGTTTACTTTAGTGCTCCTATTGTAGATGTATTCGTAATTTCTATTGTGTTGGTATTGCTTACCCTAGAGTTTAGAAAACTAGACCGTAAAGAAGCCGCCGAACAACAACAGATGCTTGCGAAAGAAGCGCAACCTGCTACCCAGCCAGTATTGGGGTAAGTTTTGGTGTAGCAAATAATTGAGAAAAAAAATAATCTAAATATTAGTGGCTAATTTCGGCACGCTATTAGGTGGATTTATATAGATTTGTACATCGTATAATGACTGGTTGATCAGTCCTACATAAATCCTATTTCTATGAAGAAACTATGTTTGCTATGGATTGGGGGATTTCTGTTGTTAGGTTCATTAACGACTCAGGCCCAGTGCCGAATGTGTTATCTAACCAAAAAACAAGCAGAAAAAGCAGCAAACTATTTAAAAACACAGAAAGACATTATCTTATTTGCAGGTTGTGAGTTGAAAGATATAGCCCGTCGGGTAGAAATAAAAAAGGTAATTGTTGAACCTACCGAAATTAAAGATAAATTCCAGATCAAGATAGAGGGATTCATATTTGCTACTTTTGAAATTGAGGATAACATGGTGACAAGTTATACCAAAACCGTTTCAAAAGACACCTTTTATATTGATCTGGCTTATATACACGTACGCACGGGAGGCTATACCGACGAAAGCACCCAACAATACATTTGGGATGCTACCTGTTTGGGTGTATACCTGGGCTATACCGTAGACCCTTGTATCGATCCGTTTGATTATCCAAACCAGCCACGATAAGCTGGTTTATTTCTCAGGCATCGTTCGCTTCATCTTTATTTTCTTCGTCTTCTGGATTATAAGCAGTCTTTGACCCTCCCGAACCCGAAGTTTGATAAGAACCAGCCGGAAAATGTGTAGGCATTGTCGGTGGTATGTACCTGGGTGGACTAGATTCAAGCGATATCCCTTCATCATCTCTTTCAACCTTCTCAGGGGTTTTATTCATTACAGAAGACGTACTTTTTTTCTTTTCTTCCTCCACTTGTTTTAGTTTTTCGGCCTTGACTTCTCCCTTTTGGGAATCCATCTTGAGCAAACTCAGGAAATATCGCTCGGAGAAACCTGATAAAAAAGCAAGTAATAAGTAAGAGCCAAAACTTTGTACCTCAATCCCAGGCAACACTTGCCAACTCAGGAAAATAAATAAAACACTGGCCGTTACTCCTCCCACGACTGGCTTTAGTTGAAATTTCAGTTTACTTTCCTGATATTCCTCCAGCCCCACCTTATTAGATTTCACCTGCATCAACCCACTAAAAAAGCCTCCTAATCCTCCGATAATGGTTACTGCCGTCATAATCATCCAGGCATTGATATAGGTAGGTGCTTTAAAACTCTGGATTAACGGGGGAATAATTCCTTTGAGGCCAGGCATAAACAAAGGAGAAAGTAAAATGACTAAAAATATGGTGAGTAAGCCACCGCGGATCAACAGCTGAAGTCGCTCTACCTGTAAACCAAACGTAATTTCTCGTTGAATCCTATTCCATTTAATGGCATCAATCAAATCTACATATGCATCTCTTAGCTCGCCAGCCCTTATTTGGCCTTGTGAATCTAAAACCTCCACTGGTGCCAAGGTTTTGGCTATTTCTGGGTGATTTGCCTCTATATACTTACGTTTATCCTGGTATTTACGGGCGACTACGGCCTGGTCATACATCCAGATTTTGTAACTATCGATCAGCGACAAGTTATTAGAAATATTGAGCAAATGATTAATGCTCTTAGATTTGCGCTTATCTTCTAAACCTTCTCGACAAACCTGCAGAATTTGCACAATTCGGTGGGCAAAATGCATTGCATACTTCAAAAAACTATGTTCGTGGTGTTTTCGATGCAGCGTGAGGCGAAAATCGCTTTCCAGATCAATATACCAAACCCGTAGGCGATACATAAAGTAATCTTCATAACTCTCCAGGTGTAGCTTGTAATCCTTATCGGTAAGCCAGGAGGGCGTAGGCCAAAATTCATCAGTCAACCACTTTTGCTCCTCCTCAGTAAGTTCCATTTGTTCACGCATTGTTAGGTGGGTATTTGATTAGTTCACAGTTGGGAATTTGTAACTACCTCGAGTTAATATTTACCTAATCATATCAGTTGATTAAGTTCAATTAATTTACTAAAACTCAAACAACTTCAATAAAAAAAGGACAAGATTTTAGAGCAACTGTCTAAAACCTTGTCCTTTGAATGCTTCTTGTTACGTAAAGTGCTACACTAAGCCGCAGCTTTGTTCTCTTCTTTGATATAACCTTTACGTTTCATAATGGTCTCTAATACCCGCATATCATGCTTGGGGTTGCTCAAAGCGGAAAAAGGGATGTATACAAATTGCCCTTTGGAAACCACAAATAAAAAATGGTCTTTGTTCTTCTGAGCCGTTTTGATCATATCCCATTTCATGGGCATTCCCTCGCGTTGGTTGAGCTTAATTAAGATTTGTCTGCTATCTATCTCGTAGCGTAGTTTTTGGAACATAATTTTGTTTTGGGGCAACTGGCTGGCACCAACAAATTGCACATACCAGAACAACAAATATAAACCTACCGCCAAAAACGCCAGGAAAAAGAACCAAAAGCTCACAACAATAAGATTGAGTAACATAAACAAAGCAAACAACCCAGTAGGTAGCCACCATTGTTGCTTCAAAATGTTACGCATACCGATGCGGGTATATATTTTTTTGGGAAGCTCGAATTTTTTGGTTTTTACAATCATGAATGCATTTTTTTCGCCTCATCAAGGCCAACTCTAAAAAATTAGTATGCAAATATACGGCTATTTCATTTTTTAGGCAGTGTAGCACAGTAATTTTTCCCCTTCAGTGAAGTGGAAAAAATAAAATGGGCCAATAGCAGCGCTATTTGCACTGTTTTTTGACGAGTATCACCTTAAAAGATAAAGTATAGTGGCACAAGCTCAAAGTCCTCGGTTTACCGGGGTTATTTTAGTAGATTCACTTACCAGCGGTTTAATCAATTTTTCTTTTTGAATTTCTTCTCAGAACAAGGCACATTAGGGTCTTCTTTTACCCGATAGGTAGTATCGCTGCTGGCAATGGTTCCGTTTTCACTGAATTTAAGAGAGGCTTTGTACCATTCGCACACTTGGTTTTCGGTGCCCAGGTATTTTTTGTATTCAAACTTATATTTGCCCTTGGTACCAAACGTTCCCTTCATGTTCCAAACCATATCCATATCAGCCCCATTGTAAGCCAATACCTCTATGCCCTGATAGGTACCCTGTTTACTATAAACCAAGCAAGTCAATTCATTTCCCATTCCCTCTAAGCAAGAAAAAATCACAATACCATAGTTACCATTCAGATTTTCCTGAAAGGCATAATAATAGAAGGCATCCTCTTTGAATCTGTCATTACGTAATAAAACTTTTTGGGCTTTTAGAGGTAAACTCAAACGATTAAACTCTGCCTTGGTCATCGCTTGATAGCCCTCAAATTGGCAAGGAATGGTTTTACTTAAGTCGAACTTCTTAAGGTTTTTGAACTTGCTTTTTTTCTTCATCAACTGGAAGTTCGGTGGTCCTTCTTTAGTTACACTTTTTGAGTTGGGAAAATTGGCGGCTATATACACCCAGGTACTCGCCAATAATAGGGCAATCATTGTTCGTTTTTTCATCGTAGTTCTTTGATTAGTGAATGAAGTCGTATCGACTTCCATAAAAAAAGGAAGAATAGCGTCTATCCTTCCTTAAAACTATATAATAACATTGAATATTTTATTCATTAATTGCCTTTAGGCTAATATCCAGGCTTTTAATGGAATGAGTCAAAGCGCCTACCGAAATAAAATCTACTCCAGTTTCAGCTACTTCTTTGATCGTTTCTAATGTAATACCACCAGAGGCTTCCGTAGTACATTGCCCGTCAATGAGTTGCACTGCAGTAGTCATATCGGCTACCGACATATTGTCTAGCATGATAATATTTACCTGCCCTACCCGTAACACTTCTTTTACTTCTTCCAGGTTTTGGGTTTCAATTTCTATCTTCAGGTCCTTGTTGTTTTCCTGCAAAAACTGACGGGTTTTGGTAATGGCTTGCTCAATCCCTCCTGCATACGCGATGTGATTGTCTTTGAGCATGATTAAGTCATATAAGCCAAAACGGTGGTTTACTCCTCCGCCAATGGTTACCGCCCATTTTTCGGGTAAGCGAAAATTTGGGGTTGTTTTACGGGTGTCGAGCAACTTGGCCTTGGTATGAGCAATGCGTTGATTGATCTGGTCGGTATAAGTAGCAATACCACTCATGCGTTGCATGCAATTCAATACCAATCGCTCCGCTTTTAAGATAGATTGGGCCTTGCCCGATACAATCAAGCCTACATCACCGTATTTTACCGTTGCACCATCCTCTATGAATACTTCTAGTGAGAGGTCAGCATCTACTTGCTTGAAGATATGACGGGCTAAATCTACCCCAGCCAAAATTCCTTCATCTTTGATGAGTAGCCGAGCCTTGCGTTCAGCATCGGCTGGTACCGAAGCAAGCGAAGAAAAATCTCCTTCACCTACGTCTTCTGTCAAGGCTGCTTGGATAAACGCCTCGATGTTTTCGGAAGTTAAATATGCTAATTCTTGAGTTTTCACGGGGCAAAAATAGGAAGTCAATGGTGAATTATAAACGATTAATGGTGAATTATTGCTTAGAAACTTAAATGATCTGGATGCAGGGTATTTTTCCACCTAAGACTCCATTTCCCAAAGTATACTGACAATTGTACCTGTCCCTTCGTTGGGTTTGCTTCGATCATCCTGAAAGTAATCTACCTTTACATCCACAATCATTACGACATTACTTTGAGTTGCAACAAAATGATTTGCAAGACCAGTGTCTGTACCATTGGTGAATGTCGAAATTACTGGCATGGAGTAGGTCTCACCAACTTGTATTTCTACTCCAGAATTATATTCGGGATTATAGGCACCTTGACTGATTCCTCCCAGGATTCTCTCGTTGGCAAACACATAGCCACAAAACGATGATAGTGATGATGATACACTGCCACTGAGTTTGTTGTTATTGATCCAATTACTACCCCAGAAAGTCACCTGATTGTTCACTTGAGCTTCTATATCGCCGATCAAAAAGTAGCCTACAGAACCCTTGGGCGCGTTGTTAAGGTTGCTGGATACTGGAGGGAACCGATAGATAGCAAAACCTTTGGCAACACTCCACTCACCCGGAATTACCTCATCCTGACCCGTTGCCCGGATTTGCGCCTGGTAATAATTACTCTTAATAGTAGATTTCTCCGTTTGTATCGAGATAACTCCAGTACCTGTCTCGCTGCCACTTTTCACAACATTTCCATCAGGATCAAGTATTTGGTAATCATAGCCTGTTGGCTCCTTCATGGGGTCTTTTCGTAAAGGTCTGGGAACCTTCCAGGTACCAGTTAATATTCCATCAATATTGTCATAACTAAGCGTTTCAATTTTTGCCTGTCCTAGTCGATAGTTGGGTGTTTCCGCATCTGTGTAGGGTATATGTACATCTTCAATTTCTGACGGCCCTGGCTGGTTGTCAGATTTTTTGGCACTACTATATTCATTTCCTACAATAGCGGCACTGACCGATGCCAAAAGCATCCGTCCTTCTTTGGAAGGTAAAAGATCGGAATTAATATTGAAATCACACGCTGTGGTATAACACTCTTTACGGCTTATTACCTTGCCCCTGGTCTTATAGAGCACTCTTAC
>DMXI01000646.1 GCA_003483885.1 Microscillaceae bacterium | reverse complement strand
TCTAAAATGGCATAACGAGTCCAGGTAAACATCGTATTGAAACGGTTGTAATTCTCAGTTTTGAAGTCTCCTTCACCACCTCCATACCACATAATACCAGCTCCACCAGCCATCAAAGTTGGCCAAAGCATACGTGTACGGGCTTCAGGAAGTACCGTGCTTACATTGATGCTTTTTGCCGTAAACATACCCGTAGATCCAGGATTTTGCTCATCCGAAGAAACTACCCAAGGGGTATTGGTAGCCGTAGATTTGGTCACCCATTCCTGAAGCTCAGGATAAGCTCCAATGTAATTATTCCGACTATTTGACTGGATAGAAGCCCCCGTAAATGGATATTCAGGCTTGAGCCATTCACTGTACATATCGTGGCGGCCAGGGTAGGTATGAATCACTCTTAGGTTTTGGTAAGGATCAATGGCTGCCAAAAAACGAATACGTTCGCCAGCAGTGCGAGCAATTTCGGCACGTTTGGCGGGAGTGTTAGGGCTTACGGCTCCACCATATTCTTCCGATACATTCCACTCTAATGCCAGGTGATGGCTAAATCTGGCCACCATCTCGCGATAGTAGAGCTTGATTTGAAAAGAATTCAAGGCACTCCAGTTTTCAGCTTCAGCCAGTTTTAAATGAAGCATCAAGCCTTGTTGCTCGGCGTGGTTCAATACAATTTGCCATTGAGCCAATTTAGAAACATCAAAAATGGTTTTTTGATTTACCTTAGTCCAGGGAAACACATTTTTATCATCGCCCCCAAATAACGACATAGATACCGAGTTCATTTTTTGCTTCCGCAAATAATTCATAGCCCCAATAATGCCTTTTCCTTTTTTGTTGGTATTACTTCCCCAAAAAGGATCTTTGCTATTGTCAAAATCCTTCACGTGAGGCTGCCATTGGTGGCGAGAGCATAAACCACAGTTGTTTACTTGGTCGTCAAAATCAAACTCTACATAGTCTAGTAAGTTTTCGGGAGAGTCTGGTCCTAGTTTTAAGAAAAACTCTTTGCTATCGGCAAACTGCAAATAACGTCGTTGTTGTTTAGTACCAGTAGTTTGATATTGCAGGCGGCCTTTTTTTCTAAAATCAGCATTACCCTTGTTAGAACTAGCAATCGAGAGTGTTTTGGGGCTTGTGCTTTGAGTGGGAGCGGGCAATTCGTTTACTGCTTTTACCGCTACATTACTTGCCTGGTAGTAAAATACCCGATAAGTCCAGTTCCCGGTTTTGTTGGGGCGAAAATGTGCCAGCCAGGTTTTACCTGCTTTTGCTTGGGTATTGGCTGCGTTGCCATCTGCGGCAAAGTAAGCCGGGATTCGTAAGGTAGTACCACTGCTGTGCTGACAAACAACGTCTACCCGATGGTTGGTGAAAGTACCTGCATTTTCGCTCAATGCGTTGGGTAAAGTGATGATCAATTTGATATCATGCCACTTTCTCTTTTCGCCCGCTTCTTGAACTGTTAGCTGGGCTTGGGCTTGTGAAATAAACCCTAAAATGGATATTAATAAATAAAAATATTTTAACCTTTTCATATTAAAAGACATTTATGATAGCTTGGGTCTAGAGTACCCTTTTGTAGTTTATGTTAGGAGTAAATACTTGTGATATGATGCCTCAAAGAATACTCGATGAGGTTTTTCGGAATAAATGATTAAAAAATAGATGAGTAATAGAGCAGTCACATAAAAATAGCAGGTGTAACCGCTTGTAAACGGTGTGTTGAGATGCTTCCTGAGCAACTAAGGAGGTAACAGAATTATATTTGCCATAAAACTTATAAAATGTGGTTAACAAATACACCTGCCTTACTACTTCAGAGCCAAATATTTAGCTCTTGATGTAGTAGTTAAAGTCCATTTCTTTTCAGGTTTGCAGGCGTAATCAATACAGGTTTTACATACAAGATGGAAAACACTCGCAAGGTCTCGGGATTTTTCTTAAAATGCGCATCTAGTTAGTATACAATGGGTTTGCCTTGAGGTTTACATGTGGTATACATCGAGAAAGGTATATTTATAAAAGGTTGATTTACAGTTAGTTTTGTTTTTTGTATAGAGGTTTTTTTCTATTCAGTGTACAGTTTTGTGGGATAACTTATAAGAATGGAAAACCTGTATAATCGGGTGATTTTTGCTTTGTATACCATATGTATACTTCGAATTATCCGACTAAACCCTTATTCTTTGTTATATTGAAACCTAATATCTGATAATAAGTGATCTATGTGGAAATTTTAATTATGAGATGGCAACAATAATTTTGTTGTATCCAGCGTAAAAAGAAGTAAGAGAATCATTAGTCGAATAAACTTATTATACATTAGTCACTAGCCATAACAATTAAGCTAGAAACATCATCAGGTTAAAAGTCAGAATTAATATTATAAACTTAACCACTTGTTATTACGATGAAAGTAAAATTTAGCTTAAACAAACATCGCTACGCAAAACCAGCACAAGCCACCTATTTTGAAAACTGGAAGCGTTTCCTGCACTTGATTTATCCCTTCTCTATTGTAGATCAGTATTATCATTATAAGAAACACCCCTTTGTTTACCATCCATATCGCTTGTTCATAACGATGGTATCACCTGCAATTTCGGACATTGCTTAGCCTTTATTACCCAAAATATAAATAGTCATTTGACAACTAGAAGACAACAGTAGGTGTTGACACCTGCTATGGTTGACTTATTGTCTTTGGCGTACCCTGCTATTTTCCTAACTCCGATAAAATATCTATGAAAAAAATATTTGTTTACCTGTTTTTGGGAGCCTGTATCTTGGGTTGTAATCCAGATGCAGCTCTAAATACGCAAACACCTGCTACCTCGCATCTTCGACCAAAATCTTTTCCAGTAAACCTGCATAAAGGTTACTCAAGTAATATAATCAATGGCGAAAATATTCACCCTATTGTTCGAGAAGGTAAAGACACGATCGTTACTGGACATTCTTTTCCCACGACATCGCAAATACTGAAGCTAAAACCAATAAAACTAGCCTTGACCAACAAGCACAAGGAACAACAGTCATTGTATACCAATATTAAAAAAGTAAAAGCGCCCATCATTCATCGGATTCAAGGTCAAAAGCAAACCTTGGCCGAACGACAAGAGATGGTTACCAATTCAAAAGGAGAGGCAGTGCCGATTGGTGTACCACTAAGTTTGACCGGAAAAAAACAGTTGATGAAATTTACTTCTTTGTCAAAAGCTGCTTTGCCACATTATAGAGACAACGCCTTGTATGACGTGCAGGTATTTGGTGCGCAAGAAGGGCTCAACTCATCCATTGTGTATGACATTTGCCGGAGTAAAAGAGGAGGAAAGTGGCTGGCTACTTATGATGGTATTAGTTACTTTGATGGTACTTCATTTGCACATTTTACCCCCGAAGAAGGGTTACCCAACGGTAATGTGCGGGCAGTTTTAGAAGATTCAAAAGGTAATGTTTGGTTTTGCCCCAAAGACAGTGGCCTTTGTAAATATGATGGTGATACCCTTACTGTTTTTAATGAAACAGAGGGGCTGATGAGCAATGCCGTCTTTAACCTGGTAGAAGATACTTATGGAAATATTTGGTGGAGTACATTCCAGGGGCTGACCAAATACGATGGTCAAAATATCACCCATTATTATTTGGGCCAATCAAACTATACAAAATTGTATGCAGATGCCGAGGGAGGACTTTGGGCGGCTTCGTACGAGGAAATTGTAAAATTTGATGGTAACAATCTGGTGAGTTATGATCTGAATAAAATGATACCTGGAGCACGGGTTGCCACGATATCGGGCGATAGAGAGGGCAACATATGGTTTGGGATGCATCGTGGAGGTGTTTTAAAATACGATGGAAAGAAGTTTTCACAATATTTAACCGACCATGGCTTACCAGGCAAATCTGTGTACACTCTTTTACAAGACAAAGCAGGAGACATTTGGCTGGGAACCAATAAAGGTTTGGTAAAGTATAGACAGGGAAAATTTGAAGTGTTTACTACTAAAGAGGGTTTAGCAGGGAATTTTATCATTAAAATAATGATAGATGAGCAACAAAATCTGTGGTTAGGAACTTATAGGGCGGGCCTTATGAAATACAAACCAGCATCTTTTAGGCACCATAGCTTGCCTAGAGAAAATCAAGAAGAAATGATCCGTTCTTTTTATGAAGATTCCCAAGGTGTTTTGTGGGCGATTACCCGTAATTCAGGATTACTCAAAATAAAGAATGATACAGTGACTACTATTTCGCTGGATAACCCTTACATCAACCACATTGCTTACGCACTCACCAAGGATAAACAAAATAACATCTGGATTGGTGTAAAAGGAGGCGTGATAAAATATACACCCAAGCAGTGCCTGTTCTACCCGGTTATTTCTGAGAATAATTATGTAACTACTTTATCAAATGATGCACAAAACAATGTTTGGATAGGAGCAGAGCGAGGTGTGATTAAATATGATGGCAAGCAATTCGTGAAATATTACTTACCACTAAATTCTCGGGTAAGAGATATTTTGGTAGATAAAACAGGAACAATGTGGATAGGCACTCGCCTGGGCTTATGCAGTTTAAAAGATGGTCAGGTGGTGGTTTATACTGAGAAAGAAGGGCTTAGTAACTCGATCATTACAAGTTTGCTGGAAGATAGTAAGGGAAGAATATGGATAGGAACCTACAAGGGGGGAGCTATGACATTTGATGGAAAAACTTTTACTTATTATACAACTAAAGAAGGCTTACCGTCTAATTACATTAAATCTATAGTAGAAGATCGCCAGGGCAATGTTTGGCTAGGCACCGAAAAAGGGCTAAGCTCGGTACAATTGCAAGAAGCGTTGAACTCTACAAATCACTACTCTTATACAATCATCAACTATGGACAGGAATCTGGCCTTAAAGCGCTAGACTTTGAACCTCGCTGTGCCATATTAGATAAACATAACACGATGTGGTGGGGAACTGGCAAAACAGTGGTAAGCTTGGATTTGAACCGCTTTAAAATTCAAAAAAACACGCCGCAAGTTCATTTGAGGCAGTTAGATGTCAACGGAACATTTATTAACTTTAGGGCATTGCCAGACAGTTTAAAATCAGCCATTACTTTCCGCAAAATTTCGGCATTTGAAAATTACCCTTCATCTCCTGTATTAGACCACCACCATCGACATATGAAATTCTATTTTGCGACTTCTAATGCCGAAAAGCCTCAAAAGGTGAAATATAGTTATAGAATTAAAGGACTGGGAAAATCGTGGAGTCGTGCCTCAGAACAGCCTCTGGCTGAATACCAAAGTTTGCCATATGGCAAACATACCCTTCAGGTAAAGGCTTTGAGTGAAGCTCAGATATGGAGTAAACCCCTGGAGTACACATTCAAAATAACCCCTCCCTTTTGGAAAAGTAAAGAATTTATTCTTTTGTATGTCATTGGAGGTATTGCCTTTATTATCCTTTATATCAAATGGCGCTTATCACGATTAGTTAAAACGCAGCTGTTATTAGAGAAAAAAGTAGAAGAAAGGACTTTGAATTTGAACGAAGCTATTCAGCAATTGAACCAGCTGAATGTGGATTTACATCATAGTAAAACAGAGGTGATTGAATTAAAAGAAAAGGAACAGAAAATTTTAACCAGTCAGATTAGACGACGAGAAAATGAACTACTGCTGATCATAAAAACGATCAACGAAAGGTTGTATAAAGCTACAGCAATCAAAGATGACCTCTTTTCTGCCATTAAAAAAGGGTGTGATAAGGGAGTATTATCGGCAGCCAAAGATTTTTCTAAGTTTCTTGAAGCTACCAGCAATCTGGATATACTGATGGAACGTATTGAAGAAAAGTATCCAGGTATGCTCATGAAAATTAAGTTGACATATCCCGATTTATCGGCCAATGATATTAAACATTGCCTGTATATCAAGCTTGACTTAACTCTAAAAGAGATTGCCCAATTGCACAATGTATCTGTATCGGCGGTAAAGACTGCCCGTAACAGGCTTAAGAAAAAGATGAACATTCCAGAAGGTACTTCTCTCAAATGTTTTATTGGATCAGAGTTTTAATAAGTAGCAGGGCCAATACCAACTTGGGAGGCACTAATCAGGCAGAGGGTAAACGAGCTGCAAGAATATAAAGAAAATCCTGAATTCATCTCTACTTTTGATAAAACAAAGATGAGTTCAGGATAAAGATAAAATATGATGAATTCCTTATGACTGAAGCTTAAGCCACAGCCCTTGCTTTCACCAGCTCAAATGGTAGTCGCACGAAATCTTCTTTGAGAAGCTCTCCTTCTTCCTGGATTGCTTCGTTATTTTCGGGTACATTCCAATACACCTGCACTGGCACACCTTGTTCTGTATGTACTTTGTTAAGCAATTGAAGTATTTGGCAAATAATGGCCGATGATGGCGTATTAAAGTACGTTAACTGAAAGTGAAAAGTAATAGGTTTTTGATTGATTGCCAGGTAGTTTTCAAGCCAACTCAATACTGGCTTATAAAACTCATAGGCATGCTCTACGTAAGATTCGCCCGACAGGCTAAATTCGTTTTGAGTAGTGTCAAAGAATACTCTGGGGGTGAAGTCGTGTTCTTCGATGTGAAAACTTTGCATAAATAATTTGTAGCTACAATTAGTTCGTTATTTTACACTAGATGGTTTTTTGAAGCTTTTCGCTTAAAAAACATTGTTTCTTGTTTACTAGCAGGATAAAGAATTGTATTGATTAATACGTTGGAAGACTCCATAAAGTCTTCGATATCTTCTAACATATCGAGATCATCTGCATGATAGTACCAATTTACCTCTATTTGCCCACCCGACAATTGGTAGCGACCCAATTGATCAATGATGTTTGCAAGGTGCTTTTTAGAACTCGAGTTATAATACCCAAGTTTGAAGTCCCACCACATTTTGCCTCGTTTTTGTTGAATATAGTTCGTAATCCAATCCGTGATGGGGTAATAAAATGTACAGGTATCCTCCATGTAAGAATTTCCGGCGATGGTACATTTACCTGAGTTGACATCAAGTTTTACCTCTGGGATTGATAAGTTGTGTTGATTTTGGATGTAGATGGTGTTCATTTTGTACTATTTTTTGGGATAAACAGCAGGAAGCCCGCATTTTTTTTGAAGCAAAAATTAGTAGTTGATTCTCTAAATTAATGCCATCCTGCCAAGTTATTGTTTAATATTCTGACTGTCAGTGGTTTATTGATAGGTTGCGTATAAATACGGTAGTGATGTTTTACGTTATTTCGCACTTAATACTGATATATCGTATAATAGACGGTGATTTGTTTCATTTAGTGTACAATATTTTTAATGTTTATACGTATTTTCTCTCATTACTTGTCTAAAGGTGGTAAATATCACCCTCCTTTGTGCAAAAAAGAATACCGAATGGGCGAAAATTCTCAGCTTGATTTTGTTTATCAGGAAAGACTGAAGAAATTTGCTGATCTATGGAGAGATTAAATCTTCCTAAGTCTAAACCTGTTCATTGTTAACTATCTCAAATATTTATGGCTTTAACCCCTACCAAACAAATTCCGCTAGGCTTTACCGCTCCTGATTTTAGCTTGCCAGATACCATTTCTGGTAAAACCTTGTCATTGGAAGAACTTAAGTCAGATCAAGCGACAGTGGTTATGTTTATCTGTAATCATTGTCCTTATGTCAAGCACATCAATGAAGGATTGGTACAACTGGCCAACGATTACTTGCCAAAAGGAGTGGCTTTTGTTGCCATCAGTTCCAATGATGTGGCCAACTATCCTGAAGATAGCCCCGAACGCATGAAAATCGTGGCCGAAGAATTGGGCTACCCTTTTCCTTATTTATACGATGAAACTCAAGAAGTAGCTAAAGCTTATACCGCAGAATGTACGCCTGATTTTAGTATTTTTGATGGTGACCTTCGTTGTGTATACCGTGGGCAACTAGATGGCTCAAGACCAGGAAGTGGTGTTCCTGTTACAGGTACTGATATTCGTAAGGCGTTGGATGCTATCTTGGCAAAGGAAACCGTGAGCACAGAACAAATTCCTAGTGTAGGGTGCAATATTAAATGGAAGTAAAGGCTTGACCTTTAATACGAAAGGGGAATACACTGCATATATGAAAAAGGAACAACTACGAGAAATATATTTAGCAAAACGCAAAGCGTTGAAGAGGGGAGAGCGAGTAGCCAAAAATCAGGCAATCATTGATGGTTTTCTGGAGTTGTTTCAAACGAGCCATCCACAATATTTGCATGTGTTTTTGCCCATTCTCAAAAACAAGGAAATAGATACCTGGCCTATTATTCAAACCATTTGGGAGCACTTTCCTAATACCACAATTGTAACTTCAGTTACTGATTTTGCTGCGAAAACAATGCGTAACTATCAGCTAAAGCCCGCTACCCAACTAGTAACGAATCGCTGGGGTATTTCAGAGCCTAGCGAAGCCGAGCCAATCGCCGACTTGGCTATAGATTGGGTACTTGTTCCTTTGCTTTGTTTTGATAAAGAAGGATTTAGAGTAGGCTATGGTGGTGGGTTTTATGATCGTTTTTTGCAGAAGTGCCGCTCAGACGTAAAAAAAACGGGAGTATCTTGGTTTCCTCCCGTTCAAAATATTGTAGATATTGATGCGTATGATGTTCCGTTAGACGATTGCATTACCCCAGCAGGGATGTATGAGTTTGCGTCAGCCAAAAAAATAAGCTAAAAGAAATAAGCTAAAAACTAGGCATTGACCGCCTGGGCCTGCAACTTTTTAGCAACTTCTTTGCTTTTGATTGCTAACATCTCCTTAAACATGTCATTGGGTTCTATGCCTTCGTGATCCAGCGAAAGTTCAGGCTTAATGGCATTTACAAAATACATGTCAATAGCTCCTTTGTTTTTGGCCATAATTTTACCACGATATTCACATACAAAAAAGTCTTTCACCAATTCATAAGTCACCCCCGATATATTCACTCTTCCCACTTCTCCGCTCGATTCCATTCTACTGGCAGTATTTACTGTATCGCCCCATACATCATAAGCAAATTTTTTCTTTCCGATTACTCCCGCAATGAGTTTTCCGGTATTGATACCCAGGCGAGTTTCCCAGAAAGGCTCTCCTTTGGCCTCTTTTTCTATTTTTAATTGATCCATCGTACGTTGCATTTCCAGCGCAGCCAATACAATGTCTACAAAATTGGTTGTATTGGGCATTGGCAAGCCACCTACTGCCATATAGGCATCTCCAATGGTTTTGATCTTCTCGAGATTGTGCTTTTCCATAATCTCATCAAAAAGCGTAAAACACTTCTCCAGTTCTTGCACCAGTCCTTGTGGTTCAATGATTTCGGCCAGGCGGGTAAAACCCTTAAAATCGGTAAACAACACCGATACCATATCGTGGTGGCGAATCTTAGCTCTGCCATTTTCTTTGAGTTCGTTGGCTACTTGTTCAGGCAAAATATTCAGTAGTAGCGCATCTGCAATTTGCTGTTCTTGTTTGATCGTTTCATTCTGAGTTTCAATCAGCTCCATTTGCATTCTTACTTCCTCGTTTCGTTGATTGATTTCCTCGTTCATTTCAGCCAATTCATCTTTTTGAGCCAGAATCTCTTTATTACTTTTAGTAATGGCATCGTTTTTTAGTGCCAGCTCTTCTTTTTGTTTGGTAATTTCCTGGTGTTTTTGTTTGAGCTGTTCTTGCTGAGTAATGATTTCCTGATGCTTTTCGGTAATGGCTTCTTTTTGCTTTGTTATTTTTTCGTTTTTATCGGCCAGATACTTTTTCTGAAGTGTTAATAAACGAGCCGCTTTGCGTTGTTTTAAGTAACTCCGAATCACCAAACCCAGCAAGATCAATACAATGATCCCACTCCCGATAGCAAACTGAATAATAGATTGTTTTTGCTTATTTTCGGCCGCTAATTGCTTTCTTTTGGCCTGTTCCAATGCTTTTTCCTGTTCTATGCTCTTTTTTTCCAGATCTTGTAAAAACAAACTGTCTTTCAAAGATTCTTCTATTAATTCTTTCAGTTTCAGGCTACGAGCCAAAGTATCAGTTTGGGTAGAAAGCGAATCTTTTTCTAAGGATAACAATAGTTTTTGTTTGGCCAGTAACAGCTTTTGATAATTGGTTTTTTTAAGGGCTTTATCTTTGTTTTCTAGTTCCGATTCTTTATCCTGAATAGTCTCGTCTTTTTTCTTGATATCATCTTCTTTCTTCTTCAGCTCTTCCTTTTTCTTTTCCAGCTCAGCTTTGGCAGTAGCGCTCATATCTGCCCTAAGTGGAGCAAACATACCGTTGATGCTTTCGTAGCGACGAACTGTTTTACGACGAGGTCTGGATAGGGCGTTGATTGCCCGAGTAGCTGGATCTAAACTGTTATTGAAAAAAGCCTGCATCTGTTGTCTGGAAATCTGTTGATTATCCAGTAGTTTTTTCAACAGGGTAAACCCTTCCAAATGATATCTAGAGGCTCTTGAATGACGTTTAAAACTAATCTGCATATCGCCCATATTGATTTTGGCGGTAGCAAGCCCTAACTCATATTTAATGGATTTGGCAATTTTTTCGGCTTGTTGTGCGTACTTATACGCTTTGTTTAAATTCGTACTTTTTTCGAGAATCGTGAGGCGGTTCAAAGCATCTACCTGGGCTTTGTCTTTTTTGTTAAGGGCAACAGTTGCTTCTAACACAGCCTTATCTTCTGACTGAGCAAAGGTCGCCTGGAGGGCTATTCCACAAATTATCAAGCATGTAAAGTAATAACTTCTTAAATAATTCATAAGGTGACTGATTAAGGTGCTATTCCTGATTTAAATAATAGTTCGTATTTGTCCAGTAATAATTTAAAATTACTGGTATGTATTCGGGTAAATTCTATGCGATAATTTGCTTTGTGGTATAGCGTATAAACTACGCAATTACTTTGCCTTAAATTGGTATTTAGCTGTTAAAGCGTGTTTGAAAGGTACTTCTGTTTATTAAAAAGTCATTTTTACCCTATCTTGTTTGGGCAAATATTCAAAAAAAGGTATTTTTCTTTGACTTGACCCATCTATTGATGATTTAAAATAATAAATTCAGCGCAAAATATTGGACAAAAAAAGAGCGAATGTTGGCTTAAGCTTCATTTTCTTTACAAAACAACCCATTTATTACAGCATCAATTTTATTCAAAGCATATACAATGACTGGTCTTCGGAAGTATAAAATGTTTGAAATGAGTAATTTAGAGTTTTTCAAAAGACTTGTGGGCTGGACTGCTTTAGTCGGATTGGTTGGTTGGATTTC
>DMXI01000065.1 GCA_003483885.1 Microscillaceae bacterium | reverse complement strand
TGACTCACTAGGTTCATCATTAACACTAGCCAGCTATCTTAAGAAAAAAAATCACCAGGTACAGGTTTTAAGTCCCAGCAATTATCCAGTCTTTTTGGATTGGATGACTAATAGCGAAGATGTGATCATTTATTGGTCCAAAACTCAGAACCTATGCAAGAGACTGATCACTGAAGCAGATGTTATTTTTTGTGTGGATTTTTCTTCTTATGGTCGTCTACAAGGCTTAGAACCAATGGTAAAAGAAGCCTCAGGAAAGGTAGTAGTGATAGATCATCACCTAAAACCAGATATTGAAGCTAGTTTTCAACTTTGGGATGTAAATGCCGCCGCAACAGCAGAACTTATCTATGATTTTATCCAGATGATGGGTGACGAAGATTTGATTGATGTACGCATGGGCGAGTATATTTATGCTGGTTTGGTAACCGATACTTCTTCTTTTAAACACCCTTCTACTACCAAAAAAAGCCACCTAATTACGGCTAAGTTAATGGATTTGGGAGTAGAGACCAATCGTATCCAAAGACTCATTTATGACAATAATACAGAGAGTAAACTGCGGTTTTTGGGGTATGCTTTGAGAGAAAAACTCATGGTGTTGCGAGAATTTCGTACTGCTTACTTCACCATTAGTATCGAAGAGCAAGAACGTTTTAATCATCAACCAGGAGATACCGAAGGTCTGGTAAACTATGCACTATCTATAGCGGGGATTTTATTTGCGGTAATCATTATCGAGAAACCCGAAGTTGTCAAGTTATCTTTCCGCTCGGTGGGTAAATTTGCAGTCAATGAGTTTGCACGCAAACATTTTAATGGTGGAGGACACCAAAATGCTGCAGGTGGAGTATCTAATTTACCTATGGAAGAAGTTCAAGAAAAACTTCTAAGTTTATTGCCAGAATATAGAGATGAATTAATGCAACAAGAAATATGGTAAATATATCCTATTTATGGTGTGGTATTTTGATGTTTTTTGCCCTTCTGGTTAGTTGCACCTCTGGTGAATACGAAGAAAGCAAAACTAAAAAAGGATGGGTTAAATCCAGTAAAACACAAACCACCAAATCAGGAATTAAATATCAAATCTTGCTAAGAAAAAAGAATAGCAGCAAAATCTCCCCTGGCCTCAATATTACCTATCACCAGATCATTCGTAATCATAAAGATTCAGTTCTAAGCACTACTTATCCTTATGGACCCAAGAAACAAATTCCATTTGAAGGGCCTTATTTTTTAGGATATTACCAGGAAATGTTTCAGATGTTGACCGAAGGAGATAGTGTAGTTTTTACAGTACCTTGCCATTTGCTCATCTCCAAGAAAAACCCACAACTCCCTCCCTTTTTGAAAAAAAGTGAAACTATTCAATACACGATCAAGGTTTTGAAAGTTGAAAGTCGTGCTGCCATTAAAAAGGAACTAGAGAAGAACAAACAAGCACAACTTGAAATCGAAGATAAAATTATTGCCGACTATTTGGCTAAAAACGCCGCGTTTTCACCTACCAAGACTTCAGAAGGGTTTTATTATTCAATAGATCAAAAAGGCTCTGGCAAAAAGCCTCAAGGTGGAGACACTGTAAGTGTACATTACGTAGGGATGTTATTAGATGGGACAGTATTTAGCTCTATGCAAAAAGGTGAAACGTTTGAGTTTCCACTGGGTCAAAAACCACCTGCCGTAATTCCAGGTTGGGAAAAAGCCCTTACATTAATGAATCAAGGGTCTAAAGGCACCTTTATATTTCCTTCTCATCTAGCGTATGGTACCAAGGGCTCTCAAGACGGAGTTCCTCCCAATGCCGTAGTGGTATTCAATGTTGAATTAGTCGATGTTAAGTAGAATCGTTTATTTGTGAGAAAGTAAAGTTATGAAAAAGTTTTTTTTATTAATGAGTGTTGTGATTACCAGCTTCTTAATGTCTGCTTGTAATCCATTTACCGAAGAAACTGAACAGGAAAGACAAAACAGGCTAAACGAGCAGGAAATATTAGATTATTTACAAGCCAATAATCTCACTGCTCAACAAACTGACAATGGCCTTTATTATATTATTAATAAGCCAAATGCCGCTGGTCAGGTACCTGAACTAGGTGATTTAGCGGAAATGCATTATGTGGGAAGCTTATTGTCAGGAACAATCGTGGATAGTACTTCTCCTTTTCTTAATGAACCCAAAACTTTTATTTTTGATAATATTCCTAACGCCAGTGAAGTTTTATTTGGGATTGAAAGCGTAGCTTCCTTTTTGAAAGAAGGAGAAGAAGCCACCTTGTTGCTTCCATCCCGACTTGCTTTTGGAAGACTTAGCAACTCTACATTGCCTCCTTATTCAGTCGTTAGATATGATATTTCGTCGTTTATAGTAAAAACCGAACAAGAACAAATTACCGAATTTATCGCCAATGATACTCTGACCAATTACCAGGGAATAGACTCTGTATTGACTGCCTACATCACACAAATACCTGATTCCCAAGGTGCTAAAGTAGCTGCTCCTGACAGTATAGTTACTGTAAGTTACACAGGGCGCTTCCTCAACGGAACCATATTTGACAGCAACGACGATTTTTCTTTTACAGTAAGAAGCAAAGATAATCGTAATATTGCCGATGTAATTGAGGGTTGGGACAGAGCACTTAATGGAATGAAGGTGGGAGAAAAAAAACGTATCCTACTTTTTTCTGATTTAGCGTATGGTGCACAAGGCAATACGGCTGGTTCGAGCAATATAGGCCCCTATACCGTCTTATGGTTTGATATAGAACTAAAAGATGTCAACTAACATGAAACTTTGCTTCGCTACGCGTAACACAAACAAAATAAAAGAAATAAAGGCCAAACTTGGAGATGCTTTCGAGATAGTGAGCCTAGAAGACATTCAATGTCAAGAAGAATTACCTGAAACTACGGGTACTATTGAAGGTAATTCAGCCCAAAAAGCGCAATTTGTTTGGGAACACTACAACATCAATTGCTTTGCTGATGACTCTGGATTAGAAGTGACTGCTTTGGCTGGTGCTCCTGGAGTTGATTCAGCCATGTATGCAGGTGTTCATGGCGATAGCGAAGCCAATATTCAGTTGTTATTAAAAAACCTGCAAGGAATTAGTCAGCGTGAAGCCCAATTCAAAACGGTAATTACTTTAGTACTAAATGGGAAAACTCACCAGTTTGAAGGAACTATTGCTGGATCAATTCTGGAAGAGAAAAAGGGCAGTGAAGGATTCGGATATGATCCCGTTTTTTTACCCAAGGGGTACCCTCAAACATTTGCAGAAATGCCTCTGGAAGAAAAAAACAAAATTAGCCATAGAAGCCTGGCTACAGAAAAGTTGATTCAATACCTGCAATCCACGCTTTAGACGGCTTTATCTACAATAAATCCCTTCAACAAGCGCTATTATTAGTCTAAATATCTTAATTTTGTCGCATGATGGCGGCAAATAAACCTTTTATTATAGGAGTTACTGGAGGAAGTGGAGCTGGTAAAACCTTTATTCTCAACAGATTATTAGAAAACTTTAATGCTGAAGAAGTTTGTTTGGTCTCTCAGGATCATTATTACCACAATCGCGATTTACAACCTAAAGATGTGAATGGTGTGAGTAATTTTGACACGCCTGAGTCGATAGATTTAGACCAATACTTTAATGATATCAAACAGTTATCTGAGGGAAAAACGATCTTCAAAAAAGAGTATACTTACAATAATCCTAATGTTACCCCAAAAATCCTGGAGTTTACTCCCACCCCAATTATTCTTGTTGAAGGTATTTTTATTTTTTATCATAAACCTCTCAACCGGCTCATAGACCTGAAGGTGTTTATTGATGTAGAAGACCACATAAGGCTCAAACGTCGTATCATTCGTGATAATGAAGAACGTGGCTATGGTTTAGAGGATGTGCTTTACCGCTATGAGAACCACGTAATACCCACCTATAAAAAATATATTGCACCTTATAAATACGATGCAGACATTATTCTCCCGAATGGTGATCGTGTTGAAAATGCTTTGAATGTTTTGATTACCTTTCTAAAAAGTAAAATATACCATTATGAATAAATTTGCGGTGGTAGGCATGGGGCAATTTGGGATTGCTATTGCCCAGTCTTTGGCCAGTCGTGGAGCAGAAGTTTTGGCAATTGACAACAAGCCAGAACGCACAGAATATATTAAGGATGAAGTAGCTCATGCTGTTACATTGGATGCAACCGATTTAAAGGCGCTTCAGGCACAAAACATCCAAGATGTAGATGCGGTAATTGTGGCCATTGGGGAAGACTTTGAGTCATTGCTTATGAGTACGGTTCAGTTGATGGAGCTTGAGGTAGGGCGTATCATTGCCAGAGCGGCAAATGCCCAGCAACGAATGATTTTACAAAAATTAGGTATCAAAGAAATTTTATCCCCTGAAGAAGAGGTTGGAAAAAACCTGGCAGAGACCTTACTTAATCCAAGCATCCACTCATTCCTGCCCCTACCTGATGGTTATAAAATTGTAGAAGTAAATACCCCAAAACGAGTTACCGGACGCTCAATTGCAGACATTGACTTACGTAAGAAATACAACCTAAACCTTATTACCATTAAGCGAATGTTTGAGGAAGTACAAGGTGGTAAAAAGGTAAAGCAGGAGCATATTATAGGAGTACCAAGAGCTGACACTATTTTATACGAAGAAGATATTATTATTTTACTAGGCAAAGCCAAAGACGTAGAGCGTTTTATTCAGCTAAACCAGTAAGAATTCATTGCCCTATGGCTAAATTGTAAAATGGTCAGATGGTTGTATATCACAGACAACTACCTGACCATTTTGCAATAGATTCATTTATGTAAAAACTTGTTTATCTGTAGAAAGATATTCCCAACGAAATTTCCAAACGTGAAATATCAGATAACAATGTTTCATTAATACTCGTCAACTGTTGAGAGTTTGCCCCCTCCACATCAAACGTTTTCAAAGCTGCCATTGTGTAAGTCAGCGATAAGCTCGCCGCAAAGTTTTTACTAAACATCCAATCCCATCCAGCGGTCCAACTAAGTCCTAAAGCATTTGATCTTGCTTCAAAACTTTGTCCAAAAAAGTTTAAACTATTAGTATAGTCCATATACCCCATGGCAAACCCTAAGGTGTAGACGTTTTTGGCGTTACCCGATAATATTCGAGTAGTAAAAGAAGGGCCATAAAAACGCGCCACTAAGTTTTCAGCATAATCTTGCTCTGTTATGACTCCAGAGCCATTATTGGAGGCTACTGACACCGTAGTAGAGCCACTCGTACCAAATGAGGAATATTTAAGTCCCCACCCCACAAACTCACTCGTAAAGTAGTGTATATCAGCACCAAACTGAATACCAGTACTCATTTTATCTCGCAATCCTTGCAAATCGGCGTTACTCTCTCCAGTGTTGTTGGCAGTTAAAAACGCCATTCCTCCCCGTATGCCTATCCGAAGTTTCTTGTGGTCTTCCAAATACTTAATTTCATCTTTTTTGGGTTGATTTGGAGTGGTGGTTTGAGCAAAAACAAAGTTCGTTATCAGTAGTAAAATGAAGGTTGTGTTTAATTTCATATTGTCTAAGAATACATTAATGAGGTGAAATAATACTTTTGTTCATCGATAGCTTGGTTTCTTATGTGACTCTTTTCTCTTGAAATACCACTATTTTTTCTTTCTATTATGTTAAGCCAAAGAAATCCTTGTTGAATAATTAACCACTTTTCGATAACAAAAGTTAAATTTTTACCTATATTTTTCACCAAATACCCCATTTTTCAGGGTATATATACTCAAAAACAGAATTATATTTTATTTTGCGCTATCTTCTACTCGCCTATTCAGCATTTTCGTATTTTTTAAAATATGCTTCAAAAGTTAATATTTTGGTTCCAGTTTTTGGCCGGAAAGCTGATATAAGCATAAATATTACAACGTATAATTTTTTCACAATCCCTCCCTTTATCTCTTCTTATTGACTTCTATTCATTCACTATAAAATGATCCTGACTGCCTGTCTTCAGGCTCACTATTAAAGCATAATGGCAAAGCCCAAACGATTCCATAAAAAAAAGCCGAGACTAATGCCTCGGCTTCATATATATATATATAAAAAGTGATTATTCAAGAAAATCAGCAAGCTGATTACTTTTTATCACCGTCAACTTCTTCATAATCAACGTCAGTTACATCATCGGCTTTGTTTTCTCCACCCTCAGGATTTCCACCTGCGTTTGGATCACCACCAGGCTGTCCCTCAGCACCAGGTTGCCCTTGTGCTTGATACATCTCCTGAGAAGCAGCTGCCCAAGCATCATTTAGAGCCTTAGTAGCCAAATCAACACCATTGATGTCTTTTGCTTCGTGTGCCTTTTTCAAGTCTTCCAAAGCAGCTTCAATCGCTGATTTCTTGTCGGCAGAAAGCTTATCACCAAATTCGGTTAATTGCTTCTGAGTTTGGAAAATCAAAGAATCTGCTGCGTTCATTTTATCGATACGCTCACGCTCTTCCTTGTCAGAGCTTTCGTTTGCTTTGGCCTCTGCACGCATTTTCTCGATTTCTTCCTGAGAAAGTCCAGAAGAAGCCTCGATGCGGATACGTTGCTCTTTACCAGTGCCTTGATCCTTGGCTGATACGTTCAAAATACCGTTGGCATCAATATCAAAAGTTACTTCTACCTTTGGCACACCACGAGGGGCTGGTGGAATACCATCTAAGTGGAATCTACCAATTGATTTGTTATCTTTTGCCATTGGGCGCTCACCTTGCAATACGTGAATATCCACAGATGGCTGGTTATCGGCAGCAGTAGAGAAAGTTTCAGTCTTTTTGGTAGGAATGGTAGTATTTGACTCAATCAATTTGGTAAATACTCCACCCAAAGTTTCAATACCTAAAGAAAGAGGAGTTACATCTAGCAACAATACATCTTTTACGTCACCAGTCAATACTCCACCTTGAATAGCAGCTCCAACCGCTACTACTTCGTCAGGGTTTACTCCTTTTGAAGGCTTCTTGCCAAAGAACTTCTCAACTTCTTCCTGAATCTTAGGAATACGGGTAGAACCACCCACCAAGATTACTTCATCAATGTCAGAAGCATTTAATCCAGCATCTTTCAAAGCTTCTTTACAAGGCTCTAAGGTACCGCGGATCAAGTCATCAGTTAATTGCTCGAATTTAGCACGGCTTAATTGACGTACCAAGTGCTTAGGCACTCCGTCTACTGGCATAATATAAGGTAAGTTAATGTCAGTAGAAGTAGAACTTGAAAGTTCGATTTTAGCTTTCTCAGCAGCATCTTTCAAACGCTGCAAAGCCATTGGGTCTTTGCGTAAGTCTAAACCTTCGTCTTTTTTGAACTCTTCCGCTAGCCAGTCAATAATTCTTTCGTCGAAGTTATCACCACCCAAGTGTACATCACCATTGGTAGATTCTTGAGTTGGGTGACGGTGTATTTGAAGTAAAATCTACCAATGGTGATGTACACTTGGGTGGTGATAACTTCGACGAAAGAATTATTGACTGGCTAGCGGA
>DMXI01000470.1 GCA_003483885.1 Microscillaceae bacterium | reverse complement strand
CAGGACAAATGGCGGGTTTTGTTGGACAAATGATCCTTTTCAGAAAATTACTTAAAGATTCTTGCGAAATTGTTCGGGAGTTACCCCCGTCATTTTTTTGAAAAAACGAGTAAAGTAGGCATTATCAAAGTAAGCCAAGTGGGCACCTACTTGGGCCACTGTCCAGTCTGAATGTACTAGTAAGCGCTTGGCTTCCAGTATGATACGTTCTTGAATAAGCTCCGAGGTAGATTTATTGAGCGCAGTTTTGCAAATATGGTTGAGCTGTTTGACCGAAAGATTCATTTTATCGGCATATCCTTGTACGCTTTTCTCGGTGGCATAGTGGGTATCTATTAGAGCTTCCAATTGGCGGATTTGGTGAACAAGGTGCAACGATACGCCCGAGGTAGTTTGCAATTGGTACAATCGCGAAAGCCGAATCAATAAAATATTGAGGTAAGACTGAAGCACCTCGTCTACCCGTTTGTCTTGTTGGCGAAACTCCTCATGCATAGCTCCCATGGTTTGGTTGATAAAGCCCAGCTGTGATTCGGGCAATTGGAGCAACGGCTGGTATTGGGTTGTATTAAAAAACGGGAAGTCGAAAATCTTATGATGGGCAAAATCTTTTAGATAAAATTCTACACTAAAAAACAAGACAAATCCATCGATGTCAGGCGAAAGCTCCCAGGAATGTACTTGAGCGGGCGACATAAAAAACACGTCGCCTGGGTGAATATCATAAGTAACAAAATCGATGGTATGGGTACCTGTACCTTGGGTGAAATACACCATCAAGAAAAAATCGTGGCGGTGAGGCTTGCTGATAAAGTCATAATCACGCACGTGTTCCTCAAACTTTTTGATATAAAAATAAGGGAGGTAAGGCTTATCGTTTTTGAATTGTTCAATACATAAAACCGGAAGTTGCTTATTCTTCATAAGAGGTCGTCTGAGTTTGTAGGCTTGTATACCTACAAATATAACAACAAAGCAACTGGTAACTAAAAAAAGCCATTTCCTGCCTGAAATTCAGCAGTTGAGACAGGGAAAAAGATAAAATAACTCATTTTGAGTTGAAAAAAATTAAAGAAAATTTAGGTCACATTTGAAAATTGTCCTGCTAAAAATTATCCCGATACAAAGGACAAGTAGAACAACGCAGCAAGCCTCCCAGTTTGGCTACTTCAGCATAAGGAGTTTTGAGGGTTTGAATATTTCGTTTTTTGAGTTCTACCACCAGTCGGTCAAACGATTCCTCGATAATGGCCAATTCAGGGTGCACCGAAAATACATTGGGAAACATATGATACATCTCTTCCTGGGTCACCTCAATGAGATTTTGAGGGCCAAACACATCGTAAATAGCATCAGGAAACGACTGGAAACCGTCTTTGTAAATCAACCCATAACGATCGCCTACTGGCTGAAAAGCACAATCCAAATGGAGAATATTGCTAATACCTTCGTTGGTTACATTCACCGGTAAACCAATTACCTCTTTTTCGCCCTTGAGCATTTTTTGCAAATACTTGAGTCCAGCTTCGTTGGTGCGTTCGCCCAACCCCACAAATACATAATCTTTCCAAACGATGATGTCACCTCCCTCCATTACTACCTCAGCAGGAGCTTGATGGACTTTATTCACTGTCTGTAGTAGCAATTTAATCGCATTTACTTCGGGTTGTCGGTTGGCTTTGCGCATGTTGGCCAAAAAGAAATGATCACCAATAGAAAAACCAATATCGCGGGAAAAAATCTGATCTTGTCCTGCGATGTTTTCGGGGCGTAAAACCTCTACTTCGCAGGCTTCTAACAGGTGAGCCAAGCCTTCTACTTGTTGGATAAGTGCTTCTTCAGTGGGCTCTTCGCCTCGCTGGGCTATTTCGGCGTGTTTGGGGTTATTGAGGTAACTGGTAGTACCTCTATCGTGGGCAATACCAAGAATAACAGAGTGGAGACGGCCGGTTTCGCTGTGCACATTAATTTCCATACAATGGGTAGTAGTATTTGGTAAAAGATTGATAAGTAAAACTTATCATTGGTAATTGTCAATTTTTACCAAATGAAATGTGGTGCTTTGCTGGTTTGGTTAGAGGTGAGTAGTATTATTTCAAGATAGAGTTTACCCTATAATTGTTGAAGTGATAGGGGGGACAGGAATTGACCTATGAAAAGAGTGCGTTAAATTTTGTTTAATGTTCGTTTTGCAGGCGTTGAATCAGTTTTTCAAATTGAGCCTTTCGTTGCACCAAATCTTTGCCGCTAATCACCGCCTTGCGAGCATTAAATACTTTGGGGAAAGCTACACGGTTTTGGGCAAAAGAATACATCCACCAAAGATCTATGTAATTGATCACTAAATTGACCCGATACGAAAAAGACGGTTTCTCGAGTACAAAGCCCAATCGCTGAGCAGTTTTGGCACTAAAAAAGTAAGAAGTACCTTCTACCTTGACAGTTTCTGGCAGCCTTCCCGCTTCAATTTCTTCCATAATGTTGACTAAACCCTCCAAAAAGTAGCTCCATATTTTCTTCCGGGCTTTGAGACCCCTATCGTGCCAATGCATAACCCATAGATAATCGAATGAAGTACCCATGTGGATGTCGTACTTTACAGCGTTGGGGCTATAGACCAATAACAAGGGAGAGTAATATTTGTATACCCCCAATAGTGTAAGTATTGGAGTAAGGGCAAAATGTGCCAGAGGTAGCCCTATTGGAAACAAAACAAGCACCCCATAAGGATGAAGTGCTTTCATGTTTACAGTGAATAAAACCATCCCGATGACCAGCAATAAGAGCGCAATTGACCATTGTAGGAATATCGGGAGCTTATAAAACTTATTCATTGTTTTTGGTGCATAGGTCGCATTTTAGGGAGATAACTTACAAAGTTTATCCAAATAATTCCTCAAAAACAGGTAAATTAGGGTTGACCTTTTGCCCACTATACACCGCAAATACGACTTTCTCAAATACCTGGGCAAAGCGTCCGTCAGCTTGCAAAAAAGTAGCAAAATAACGGGCAATGTCTTTAGGATTGTTTTTGAAAACGCCACAACCCCAAGCACCTAATACCAATACTCGATGTTGGTAAGACACTGCCAACGACAACACTTTTTCGGTACGTTCCAGCATTGTGTTTTCTATCAAATCCAGTTCATGTGGGTAGTTGTCTTTGACCGACCCGGCATTGACTGCGGGAGAGGTAATGATAGAAATCGGATAGGGAGTATCCAAAAAGCTACCATCATCGTCCCGAAAAACGGGCACCTGAGGCGCATAAATCATATGATCAGAGTATAAACCCGTGCGTCTTTTGCGATTGGCTAAGTACAGCGACTTGTGCTTCTCAAGGCAAGGGTAGAGTGCCGAAGAACGAGCCAGGCTTTCTTCTTGTGCTTGACTACCGCCCAGAAATCCTCCGCCTGGATTTTTGGCCGAAGCAAAGTTGAGCACTGCAATATCTTGATGCCCTTCTTCTACTAAGCGACGAGCTGCCTGAAGAGTGGTTTCAGCAGTTACTTCAAACACCGTATCAAAACTTTGCGCTTGCATGACTGTGTCTCGCTCACTGTATACTTCCTTTTTAAAATCCTCAGGCGCGTAGAGTTCTGTACCCTCTATGGCAACGTCTAATGCCTCCTGAATATCTACTACCTCTTTCTGAGCATTGACATAGCTCCCTGCTTCCAAAGTGTTTAGTGTTTCTTGAGCCAGGTTAGCTCTTTTTTTACGATTACTCATAGTGTTTTTAGTTAGTTTCTAATGAATTTAATAATACCCAAAGTAGTGATGAGGTAACCTCCAGAATTCTTGAAAATTTTACACTTATTTTTAAACAAAAAAGTTTCATATTAATTACTACAATTAAATCTTGCTTTTATAATAAATATACAGCATCTGTAAGAAATTAATTGTACTAATCAAAGGCTGTTGTTGAAATGGTAAGAATATTGTTAGGCAATGAATTTAAAGACACTAAATACATCCTGGCAATCAATAAGCTAGGAATAGATCAGGACATTACGACAACATGGAACGAACACTGGCATTGGAAAAAAATACTTCAAACAATAAAACTTTACCCAAAAAACTAAGCGCTCAGGCACGGTATGTCAAAAAAGCTCGAAAGCTGGTAGGTACCAAATGGCGCTATAATTTATATAAAACCATTTATCGTTCCGAATCACTTAGTGCCAAGGCCTTTGATTTGGCGCTGCTTGCGCTCATCCTGTTGAGTTCTACTGCTGTAATTTTAGAAACTGTCAAAGAGCTCAAATTGGCCTACGGAGGCTGGTTTACCTTTACGGCCTGGTTTACTACTATATTATTTACCATCGAATACTTTCTAAGAATCATTGCTTTACCCAAGCCTTCCCGATATATTTTTAGCCCCTTAGGTATCATGGATTTCCTGGCCATTTTCCCAATGTATTTGGGACTGTTTGGTTGGGCCTCAGTCACTTTTTTGGTGGTCATTCGTTTGGTACGATTGTTTAGACTATTTCGGGTTTTTAATCTGGTAGAATATACTGGCGAAGCTGGCGTATTGGTAGATGCCCTCAAATCGAGCCGTCATAAAATCACCGTATTTTTGGTAGCAGTGATGATCTCAGTGACGATTATTGGTTCATTGATGTATGTAATTGAAGGACCCAAACATGGGTTTACCAGTATTCCCCGAGGTATTTATTGGGCCATTGTTACGATTACTACGGTAGGCTATGGCGACATGGCACCCAAAACCTACGAGGGGCAAGCCTTGGCTTCAGTGTTGATGTTATTGGGCTTTAGCACGATTGTAGTTCCTACCAGTATCGTATCGGCAGAAATCGCCAAGCAAAGGGATAAAAATACTCCTACCTTGAGCAACAAAGAATGCTTTGGTTGTGGTATGGACGGGCACGATCTCAATGCGTCTTATTGCAAATATTGTGGTAGCCGCTTGTGGGACGATCACGATGATTAGATTATGCTGATCTATAAAGAACTTAGGGGATTGGTACCGTTGTTTTACAAATCCACGTGTACCCCCAACACCAAAATATCATCTATTTGAGATTGTTCACCCATCCAATCGTCTAACCGTTGTTCGAGCAAGGCTTGTTGCTTATCAATGGTGAGATTAGAGGCTTCGTGTAATAAACGGTAAAATTTAGCCCGCATAAACTTTTTACCATTGGCTCCACCAAATTGATCCTGAAAACCATCCGAAAACAAATAGAAAGTCGTCGGTTCTTCTACCGAGATGGTATGATTGGTATGACGCTTCATTTTCTTGGGCCATTGTTCGCCAACTGATATTTTGTCGCCCTTGATTACCATCATTTCCCCGTTTTGCACATACAAAATGGGGTTGTGGGCTCCAGCAAATTCCATTGTTTTATTTTCCTTATCAATAGCACAAATGGCAATGTCCATGCCGTCCCGTGACCTGGTTTCTTTGAACTGGAACACTCGTTTGATGCCTTCGTTGAGCCATTCCAGAATTTGGTAAGGTTCGTGCACCTCGTGCCGTTTGATGATTTCATTGAGTAGTTCGTTGCCCACCATACTTACAAAAGCTCCTGGTACACCGTGTCCAGTGCAGTCCGCGGCAATGATGATGGAGCGCTTTTTGGTTTGTTTGAGGGCAGTTAGTTCTACATCGGCAAACCAATAAAAATCTCCACTTACAATGTCACGTGGGCGGTACAGAATAAAGGCATTCAACGATTCTTTGATCAAATGCATTTGGGGAAGCATAGCAGTTTGAATCCGTCGGGCGTAATTGATACTGGCCACAATGTCTTCGTTTTTCTTTTCAATAACCTGTTTTTGATCAATGATTTGTTCGTTCAGAGCTTCCAACTCCTCCTTTTGCATGCGCAAGCTATTGTTCTTCTCTACAATTTCAGCCGTTCTTCGCTGTACTACGTGCTCTAGCCTCCGCTTTTGCCCTTGCAGTCTTCTTACGTTGAGTTTGACAATGGCCCATACTACAAAAGCGGCGATAAACACATAGCCAATATATGCCCACACTGTACGGTGCCAGGGCGGAAGAACTTTGAAAGAATAACTGGCTACTAGGCTTTCTTTGCCGTAAATGTTACGGGCTTTTACCATAAAGGTATATTTACCTTCCGGCAGGTTGGTATATTCTTTTTGGGTGGCATTGAGCCAGTCACTCCAGTGAGCATCAAACCCTTTGAGACGATGGCTGTACACCAATTGGTCATTGTCTTCATAATAAGTAGCGGCAAAGGTAAAACGCAGGTCATTGAGGCCATAGGGTAGCTTTAATACCGCTTTTTTAGGTTGTATATGGGTAATGTGCCCTAAACTATCTAAAAAGCTTCCCCCAAAAATGAGCGAGTCTTGGTCTGCGATAGTTTCTACCCTACGAATCAAGCTCAGGTAAGGCTGATCGTAATTAATCTTGATGCTTGGATCGTAATGAATCGCTCCTTCTGGAGAGCTAAAAAGCACATTTTGCCCGTCAATGGGGTTAATATGGGTATCCAACTCAGTAAAAGTATTTTTCAATTTCTGAAAAGGTGTTTTAATGAGTTGATGAAAGCCATCAGCTTGCTTTTTCAAAAAAAGTACATTCAATTGATTGGGAGAACCTGCCCAAAGCCAAATATTACCTTGTTTATCTCCTTTGATGTAGCGTATTAATAAATTTCCCACTAATCTGACAAACTTGGGGTGTTTTTCAAAACGATCTTGGGCTTCATTGTATTGATAAATCCCTGATTTGGTTGCAATCAATGCTTGATTACCTACTTGAAAAACGCGATTCCCATTGTTGGCAGGCAAACCTTGTAAAGTATCATATTTTTTTTGGTTGATGATACTATCCAGAAGGGGATTTAAAGAGACTTTAGAAAGCACCCCATTGTCATTACTTATTAATAATTGTCCTGGTTTGTATTCTACCAAGAAGGGGATAGTTCCAAGGCTTTTCTTAATTGAGATCGCCTGCCATTGATCATTCTCCTGAATTATTTTAATTAGACCATTACGAGCTCCTGCAATAAGAACTTTGGGATTAGCTATGGTATTGATGAACTTCCAAATATATCGCTCTTTAGCTATCTCATAGCTTTTTTGATTGGATGTATTATAAATCCATACTCCTGCATTATAGCCAACTAACAAATCATCTTTCTGAACTTCTATATCAAATATATTAGTGATTTTATCATTAATGGACTTAATATTATTAAGCTCTTGATCATTAGTGTTTTGCCAAGGTATGGTGAAAATACCTTTCTGCATTGTACCAAAATATGCTGTATTTTGGGTAATAACAGAGGATGTGATATTAGAAGTTAAGCCAAGGTTTTGATTATAAAAAGAGAATGGAGTATTCAGAGTGATCTGCCCTAAACCTTCTGATTTAGCTACCCAAATATTATTATCTTTATCAGAGAAAAGATTATAAATGTATGGGCTTTTAAGCCCTATTGATTCATCGATTTGTTGGATGATTATCCCCTTTTTATCTAAGATGGTAACCCCTTTTTTTAGAGAGGCTATAACAAAGTACTTGTTTTTTAATGCCTTACTGAAGTATACTTGAGCCCCTTCTAAGTATTTTGAAGAAAGTTGTGTTTTCCAAGGAGTGAAGTTTTTGCCGTCATATAGAAATAGACCTTTAGTACGAGTGATGACTAATAATCTATTTAGGTCAAAAGGTAGCAGAGCATAAATTCGTTCTTGCGCAAATGAATTCCCATTGGGTACAAGTGTTAAGTTACCATTTTGTAGCTTTTTTAAACCTTCGCCCCATACCCTTACATACAAAATGTTATTAACAAAAAACGCAGCATGAAATGGGTTTTTTCCAACAGGAGTGATTACTTCAATTTTTCCTTGTTTTAAGATATAAATTGCAGAGGTAGTAAAGAAGATAGTACCTTGGTTAGAGGTAGAAAAAATAAGCCAAACATGTTTGAAATTTCGATGTTTTTCAGGAATTAAAGGTTTTAAAGAGATAAATTTACTTATACCTTGTTGATCAGAAGATAAGTAACCAAAATCACCTATTCCTCCTACATAGACTCTATGCTTTTGTTGGTCATAGGCGAGGGAGTACACTCTGGACTCGTTGGGAAGTTTTTGAAGTCGCCATTTACTTCCATCGTATTCTAATACTCCCGAACTATTCGCAAAGTACATAATTCCACGTTCATCTTGAGTAATATCAAAGTTGAGTGGATCAGCGTTATAGTCCTTCGTACTGTAGTTTTGTATAGCAGGAATTCCTTGATGCTTAACTGAAAACGGAAGGTTTTGGGCTGCGCTTATAAAATGGAAGAAAATAGTAATTGTAAACAATAAGGATTTTTTCATACTTGATCCAGAAGCCATCCAAAAAGAAAAACGGAATTAACAAAGACTCGCTTTGGCTTAAGAAAAACAATCACCTCAAGTAGAAATCATAGATTCAGACAAGAGGTGATTCATAATGTCATACTATTGATGGTGTTTAACTCTTTTTCGGTTTGGTTTCTCCATCATCGTCACCGTCTTCTTCTGGATCGTCAAGTGCAGCCGAAGGTAAATCTAAAACAAGATTTTTAGAATGAAGGGTTTCACCTAATAGTTGATCAAGGAATTCTTGAGACTCAGAAGTTAAAGCTACTTCCAAGGTCTCATTAGCCAAAGATTGAGTAATGATAGTCATAGTTATTATTTTTTAGTATTGAATGGATATTTATCTGCACCAAATATAGAAAAAGATTGTGGGTAGCCAAATAATTCACCTTAAGTTAATCTTGTAATAGAAGGTTATTTTCAAGAAATATTCTTCTTAAGAAAGTGGTTAAATCAGAATTTTTAATGCGGTAATTTTCAAACACATTCATATAACTTGAAATATTATCAGTAGTATGTTGTGCTACCAATTGTTGAAAAAGGTGTAAAGTGCGATCCCCAAAATACATTTGCTTGAGATGTTGGATGATTTTTGTGCCGGCTTTGGGTGAGAATATTTTTTTAGCAATGAAGTCATCTACACATACTCGCAGATGAATCAAAGGCTCACTTAATGCTCGGTATTCAGGAGCAGTAGTGTGTAGTAGTGTTACTTCATCGTCTTGGAAGTCTTCTGCCTCATCTTGAGCAAAACGCGCGTATACTTGCCCAACACCCATAACTCCCATATGCCTCATCTCATAAGCCCGAATAGCCCCCATAGACGATACTCCGTATACTTGACATTCTTTCGCAAGGGCTTCACGAATTTCGGCATGGCCCACCGCCAAGGTTTGCCCAAACAAGCCATCGGCAATAATGAGGTTGCCTCGAAATCCTTGTTGGAGCCAATGAGGTAAATCACCTCGTTGGATGGGAGGACAAAGGGTGGCTTGAGGAATACTATCAATCAATTGCTTGCTTTCAGGGGTAAGGCTTGGCCCCGCAAAAATCAGAGTGGGAAGTGATGGGTTCATAAGCTTAAGAGTTGTGAGCGATGGTGTGTAAATGGTGAGATAATCTGACCCCAATTCGGGGCGTCTTTCTGCTGAAAAATTCCATTTTGGGAACAATTATTTTCACAACCTGGAGTGGTTCATCCGATTTAGTGAAAGCCACCCTCAATACTTGATGAAAATCATAGTCTTGTAGTAGATGGAGCAATTGCGCTAAGTATTCTTCCAGCGTTGCAAAAGGCCAATCGTATGCTGGAATGTCAGCGAAATGAATGATGCGTTGATCATTTTTAAAACCTGCTACCAACTGATGAAATTTTTGGGTACGATCTTCTATAGTTTGGTCAGGAGTGATTTTAAAGGCATCGGTTAAGTCATCTCTGCCTCCATGGATAAACGATAGACGGCTTTGAATGGCCTCAGTCACGGCCCGCATCATCGCAATTTCTTTCAAAGTATGGCAACCATACCCTCCGTGGATAAACACTGGATTGGCCAATTCGTGATCTACTACTGCCGCCATAAAATAAGGTATACCTAATTCATTATTTGCATAACGTACGACTAACTCCAATCCTGCTTGATGTACTTGCTGAGCAATTGCGGCAATCTTTGGAGGATAGCTTTCCGCAGTGACCAACTGGGAGGTATCTCGTATGGAATGAAAAGAAGAAATATCCCGTTCTATCACTTCTAGTAATCCGTGGATAGTGGCTTCGGTCAACGAATTCCCGGAGCTTAGCCCATTGGTATTACTCGAGAACCAAGGCGATTTGTTAGGGTAGGGCGTAAACACCAACTCCGCAGGGATTTTGAACGAATTTCCTTGATTGATCTCCCAAGCTTCCACACAATCCAAAGTAGCTGCTGGATCGATTTGCGCGTTTCTTTTGGGGCATAAATCCAAAATAGCCTGGGGACGAGTAGAGCTATCTAGCACTTCAGAAATTTTGGCTTTTATAATTGGTAGATTGGCCCGATTGGGTTCGGCCAGGGCCATTTCTATGGCTTCCATATAAGCACCTACTTGAGCTTCTTGCTCGGTAAGGCCTTTCCCAGCATTGACACACAAAGAACCCGACATCGCGTCAGGACGGATGCTGGCATATACTGGGATTCCGATGCGATCCAGACGGGTAGTATTGGTGACTCGAGAAATACCCAATTTTTGGGCATAAGCTTTGGCAAATATCAAGGTCTCTGCAATGGGACGAGTGCGTAAACTTGTATGGTATTGTTGTAACATAACAAATATCAGTTAGGCTTATCAAGTTTGATTTTAAAAAGACAGCTTCAATTCTTCCAGTTCAATGATTTTCTTAAAACCCAATTTTTGTAAAGTTTCAATGAGGTAAATTTCTTGAGTGCTAATGTTCAGCATACGTAGGTATTTGTGTGGGGCGATTTTATGGAAATGCTCAATCAACTCAAAGAAAACAGCCTCTTTTTCATAAGCTGGTTGTACACCTATTTGAGATATTTTACCATAGCGAGGATCCCCAATTAAAAAACCCACCGAGTTGTTTTGATGATAAGCTTCCAAAAATACTTCATAGGGAGCATTGATTGTAATGGCTTCTTGGGTTCTTTCCCAAGCTGCAAATGAGCGTTGCCATTGATGATAGATGGGCCAATTGGGTTTATGTACCTTACGAATGTCAAACTTTTGGGAGTTTATGGGGGTAAATGCTTTTTTGGAAGTAAGCTTGTAAGAATGTAAATCACCGCCATAGATATAGCCTACTTTTTCACAAATTCTACCAATGCTGTCTTTCAAGCGTCGAGGCTTTACGCTAATAAATGAGTATTTAATCTTCGATTTTGTTGGAAATTGATCTATAAAATGGCGAAGAATCCCCGAGGATACTCCTTGGTTTCGGTAAGTGGGAATAGTGCCTATACCACAATCGTGGATGCTCATTTTATCTTTGAAAATTCCAGTACCCATAAGGGCAAATCCTATCATTTGATCATTGTAAAAAGCACCCACTGAGAGGTTAAAGTTGACTCTACGCATCACTAACATACGGTCAAAAGCTCCTTCGGGTCCTCGGCTATTTTTTTTACCAAACTCAGGGAATACTTCTTCCAGGCAAGTTTTTTTTACAATCTCATAATCGTTTTTACTCAGCCAACGATATTCAGGATTTAGCATAGTTTTCAAGTCTTAATTGAGTGGTACAAAGGTGGCTACGATGCCCCAATGATCTGAGGCAGTTTTTTCGGTGGTTTTAAAGCCTATGCATTGCAGGCTTGGAGAATGAAAAATATGGTCAATAGGCACACCCAGAAAACGATTGTAAGTAGGCCATGAGGGGCTAAATGTTCTGCGGGCATCCTTCAAATTAGCCGTTTTTTTAAATTTGCGTATCACCGGTGCCCAACTGACAGTATTGTAATCTCCCACTGCCAATTTGTAACCTTTTTGGGTAGCCATATAGGTGGCAATGCTGTTTAAATCCTTATTACGTTTGTGATACCATTCAGTGCTTTTGGGAGGCAACACATGTGACGAAATCCAATATACTTCTCCAAAAGGCATCTCCAAAGTGGTAGTGATACTCGGTACATCGCTAAAATGCCTGACTTCCGTGCTTTTGAGCGGGTATTTAGAAAACACAGCCAAGCCAAAATTGTCTTCTCGGGTAATGACGTGCCAGTATGGATAGGGTTCCTGGAGACCTTCTAATAGTGCTTCCCACCAACGACCATTAATCTCCTCAAAAGAAATGACATCGGCTTGAGTGTTTTTAGCCACTCGAATCACTTCTTGATGCTGAGTGGTTTTCTTCCAAACGTTGAAGTGGGCTACCTTGAAAGTGGTTGTTCCTTTAGCCACATTGGGATAGTTTGGCCACAGCCAATGTATAAACAAAGTAGCCACGATCAAGCTACTGGTGATACTGCTTGCTACCCACCACCATTTTTTCCAGAAAGCTACCAAAAGGGCGGCTATCAAATACAGCAGGGCAATTTGTACGGCAAACGACTGGGCAATATCAAACAAGAAATAATCAAAGGGAAAACGTATGAGGAGGGCAAAAACCAGAAAAATGATGGAGGCGTACCTTTCAAGTTTTGACATAGTTCACGAACTAATTTTTCGGGAAAATTAGTGTAAAGTAGAAGAGATTACAAATAGAAGATGTTCACTTTTTCTGAAAAATAAAATCAATGGCTATACTGTGCACTTGTTCAGGTTCAATATAGCCATTGAACAATTGATTGCTGTTATTCAAATCGTAGTGACTCGATAGGGTCTAGCTTGGAAGCCTTGTAAGCTGGATAATACCCCGAAGCGGAGCCAACCCCGATACAAGTGACCAAACCGATGACAATACGGCTCCAGGGAATGATAAACCCGCTTGAACCTAAGACCAGGGATAGCACATTGCCAATGAGGATTCCAAAAATAATCCCCACAGTACCCCCCATCAAACAAATGACAATGGCCTCGATCAAAAACTGTTGGCGAATACGCTTGGGAGTAGCTCCAAGCGCTTTGCGCACCCCAATCTCTCGGGTACGCTCGGTGACGGATACCAACATAATATTCATGAGTCCAATAGAGGCACCCAATAACGTGATAAATCCTACCACTCCGCCGCCAATGGTGAGGTATCCGGTAATGTTGCCCAAACGATCAGCTGCCGATTCACTGCGCTCAATCTGAAACGAATTGGGTTGTCCTAGCTTATCTTGGCGAATTTGTCGCATCAGGCTTTCGGCCTCGCCCATGGCCATCATAAAATCCATCGGGCCATCCAGCGAAGTAGTAATATTGTAGGTGGGCTGCGATCGAGTAGGAATTCTATAAGCCAATTCGATTGGAATCAAAATAGACCGGTCATTCCCTGAGCCTCCAAACGAGCCTCCTATTTTTTTCAATACTCCAATAACTCGGATACGTTTGCCCAATACTGATATGAGTTTATTGAGCGGATTCTCCTTTTCAAACAAGGTGTTAGCTAAGTCGTGACCAATAATACCCACATTTACCCCTTTGGTAATTTCGGTGGGGGAGAAGTTACGTCCTTGTTTTAGGTTGTATCCTTTCGTGATGATATAATTCTCATTGGCTCCTACCACCCGACTGTTAGGGTTGGTTTTTTTGGAACGAAATTTAATCTCGGCGGCCCCAGTAAGGTTGGTGGTGATGCTTACTTTGGCTGGAAAACCTAAGCGTTCCTGATAATTTTTGGCTTGTTTGTATTTAATGGGCGGGTAAACTTTTTCGTTACGGCCTCGTCTTCTGCGACGTCCCCGGCTTGAGGTGCCTTCTATGTCAAAGGAATTCACACCTAATTGAGCAAAGCTATCATCTACCGAGGCCTGAATGCCATCTATGGCGGTCAGTATGCCTACTAGTGCCATAATACCAATGGCAATGATGAGCGCCGTTAGTATTGACCTGAGTAAATTAGCCCTTACCGATCGTAACCCTTCTCTTATGTTTTCTTGATAATTCATGGAATAAATATGGTTTTCGACTCTAAAGTCATCTAGTGTTTTTAGTACGTTCCCCAAAAAAGAGATAAGTAAAGCGTATTAGCAAAAGTCAAGATGATTTATTAAATTAAAATGTAATCCTGGAATATTTAAGCATATTCTTAAAGTTGTGTTAAGAGTTTGTTTGAATCAGACAAACCAACCACGATTATTGTATTATTGTCATAAGACGTAGTTGTGTAATAAGTCTCAGAAAATCTGAATTTATTACGCTTGCATGCAAATAATTACAAACATTATTCAGCTAAGTTGGGTATGTCTAAATATATGCTTGAATATTGTCAAGGCAAATAAAATACTTTTTTTAGCTCAAATCACAACGTTTTACACGACTCACAAACAGATTTTAGTGAAAAATCGTTGTACAAACAAGCGATTATCAAATTTCCTTATTTCAGGTTAAAAATTCAATATAATCCATGAAGAAATTAAGCCTACTCATTGTGGTATTGCTATTGGCCACCAGTGTACGAGCTTCGTATATTTTGGTGCCAATGGATAAAGGCCAGAAAAACCACCTCAAAGCTTATGGTATTGCCTATTGGGTGCTCAAGCGCGGGGTAGAAATAGATTGGCTTCTGAATTATAAAGGAGGAAGCTTCATGTTCAAATCAAACCAGGCGTTCATCAACGAATTAGTCATTCGGGGCGTGAGTTATCAGGTCATTTCGAATGCTACAGCCAATGGTATCTTGGAGAAAATAGGTCGCAACGATGTAAATATGGATGCGATGAAACTCGACAAACCTCCTAAAATAGCGGTGTACTCTCCCAAATCCAAACAGCCTTGGGACGATGCCGTAACGTTGGTACTGACTTATGCTGAAATTCCCTACGATGTAGTGTTTGACGACGAAGTTATGACCAATAAGCTACCCAAATACGATTGGTTACACTTGCATCATGAAGACTTCACCGGGCAATATGGGAAGTTTTACAGTGCTTATCGCAATCGCCCCTGGTATATCAAACAACAGCGCGAGTTTGAAGCAATGGCGCGCAAGCACGGATTCAAAAAGGTGTCTCAACTTAAGGGAGCCGTAGTCAAAAAAATTAGAAATTACTGCGCGAGTGGCGGGTTTTTGTTTGCCATGTGCTCGGCTACCGATACATATGATATTGCCTTGGCAGCTGATGGAGTAGACATTTGTGAGCGCATGTACGATGGCGACCCGGCTGATCCAGCAGCGCAAGGAAAGCTGAACTTCAAAAATACCTTTGCTTTTCAAAACTTTCGTATTAGCCGCAATCCCTTTGAATACGAGTATTCAAATATAGATAATCAACAATACGAAAGAGGACTAAGAGAATCGAATGATTTCTTTACATTGTTTAAGTTTTCGGCCAAATGGGATCCCATTCCTACCATGCTTACCCAATGCCACACCCAGGTAGTAAAAGGGTTTATGGGGCAAACTACCGCATTTAAGAAAAGATTGGTGAAACCTGATGTAATCATTATGGGAGAAACCAAACAAGCCAAAGAAGCCCGTTATATTCACGGTACTTTTGGTAAAGGCACCTGGACTTTTTATGGCGGACACGACCCCGAAGATTACCAACACTTTGTAGGAGAAGAGCCCACCGATTTGAACCTACACCCCAATTCACCGGGTTATCGTCTGATCCTGAATAACATTTTGTTTCCAGCCGCCCGCAAAAAGAAGCAAAAGACTTGATTTTATTAGTCCGCCGTCAACGGTCCATAGTCCATAGGCAATTATGGACTATTGTCTGTGGACTATGGACTGTCAACTGTTGACTAAAAAACAAAATTCCACCATTAAACAACATATTCATGAAGAGAACGCTCATTGTATTAATGCTATTGGCCGTGTCTTGGGGAGTACGTGCCAACTATATACTCATCCCCATGGATAAATCCCAAAAAAACCATTTGAAGGCCTATGGAATGACTTATTGGGTGCTGCAGCAAGGCATGGAGGCTGACTGGCTATTGAATTATAGAGGGGGGAGTTTTATGTTTAAACATACCCAAAAGTTTCAGAACGAATTGGTGGTAAGAGGGATAAGTTATGAAATTATTTCCAATGCTTCGGCTAGCCAGATTTTGGCTGATATAGCCAGGGTAGATCGCAATATGGACGCTATCAAGCTAGACAAGCCTCCCAAAATAGCCGTATATTCTCCCAAGTTTAAACAGCCTTGGGACGATGCCGTAACCCTGGTGCTTACCTATGCCGAAATCCCTTATGATGTGGTGTTTGACGAAGAGGTATTGACGAATAAATTGCCCAAATACGACTGGTTACATTTGCACCATGAAGATTTTACTGGGCAATATGGCAAGGTATACCGTATTTTTAGACATAAGCCTTGGTACATTAAACAAAAGAAAACCTTTGAAGAAACAGCCCGGAAGTTTGGCTACAAAAAGGTATCTCAAATGAAGTTGGCAGTGGTGAAAAAAATCAGAGAGTACTGTGCTGGTGGCGGTTTTTTGTTTGCCATGTGTTCAGCAGCTGATACCTACGATATTGCACTTTCGGCCGAAGGTGTAGACATTTGTGAATCAATGTATGATGGCGATCCTGCTGACCCTGCGGCGCAGAGCAAGTTGAGCTATAAAAACACCTTTGCATTTCAGAATTTTAAGTTGAGTCGCAATCCCTTTGAATACGAGTATTCCAATATTGATAATCAGTACTTTGAAAGAGGCCTCAACGAAAGTAACGACTTTTTTACCTTGTTTAAGTTTTCGGCTAAATGGGACCCTATTCCAGCCATGCTTACCCAAAATCACCAGCATGTGATCAAAGGATTTTTGGGACAAACTACTGCTTTCAAAAAACGATTGGTCAAGCCTGATGTGGTAATCATGGGTGAGACCAAACAAGCCAACGAGGTGCGTTACATTCATGGCTCTTTTGGCAAGGGTACCTGGACTTTTTATGGGGGGCATGATCCTGAAGACTATCGCCATCAAACAGGAGAGGAGCCTACCGATTTGAATTTACATCCTACTTCACCTGGTTATCGGCTCATATTGAACAACATCTTGTTTCCGGCTGCTCGCAAAAAGAAACAAAAAACCTGGTAAAGTTCTTCAGGAATTACCTATAAAATCAAGCCACTGTTTGGATTCCAGACAGTGGTTTTTTATTGGACTTAACGGAAAAGTACTGGTAATAACTCTACTGAAAATGAACGTTTTATAGGGTGAATGCTTGCCAACTTTGTGAGATGACACTGTATTAAAATCTTGTTTTTTTTATATATTTGGTAAAGCACCAGCCAGCTATCGGAAAACTGAACAATACGAACATGGACAAGTTGAACAATTTTTTACAAAAAATAGTGCAGATAGGAGTCAAGATGGACTTGAACTATACGCTGCAAAAACGGATCATTTTGTCCAATCAGATTAGTTACCTAGTCATCTTCCTAATTTTATTTGTCGCCTGTACCCGGCTTTTACTTCTAAACCTTTACCAGGCTGTTTGGCTTACAGCGATAGAGTTGGGTTTACTTGCACTGGTTCCCATATTGAACAAACGAGGATATTATGCTTTCAATCACTTTTTGCTCGCCATCATTCCTGCGGTTATTATGCTATTTGAGGTGCCTTTGATCAAAGTATGGCACGGAAAGCCACTACCAGTAGCCTATCAATTTATTCCAAGATTTCTTCCTATTGCCTTTATGCTACTACCTATGATACTCATAGATATGCGTAAGCGGTGGCAATATTGGGGAGCTATTGGCATTCATGTGCTTTGTTTAATGCTATTTGACCCTGTGCACTTTTGGATGGGTGTGGGGTACGACCATGCCATCATGCGTATGGAGAGCATACCAACCCTCAATCTAATGATTTTGATCACGGTTATTTTTCAAGTAGTGGGTTTTCAATTTGTGCAATCTATCAATAAAAAATATTCTCAGGAAAATGTGTTGCTGGAAGATAAAAATGCCCGCCAAAAAGCTACACTTAAGACTGCCCAGCAACAGTTGACCCGCAATGTAATCTTATACCAGATTCTGACCGATAATTCAAGCGACTTGATTGAGCGTTACGATCGTCATAATCAGTTAATTTATACTAGTCCGTCTATTGAACGCATCCTGGGCTATACAATCAAAGAAAGGCAAAATGTTGATTTCTTTAGTGTGATACATCCCGAAGATGTAGAAAAATTCAGGACTGAGCTAGAGCAAAATACCCTCAATAAGCAGAAGTTTTGCACCTACGCTTTTCGGATTTTGCATCGGGCAGGGCATTACATATGGGTAGAGGTAGTGATCAATACTTTTTTTGATCAAGAGGGGAAATACAATGGAGCCATTACCAGTGCCCGTGACATTAGCGAACGTCAAAATACAGAACTTAAGCTACAGGAAAACGAGGAACGATTTCGTTTGGCGCAAGATTTTGCCAATATTGGAACCTGGGAGTGGAACTTAGAAACAGGCGAAGTCATTTGGGCAACCCGTACTTTTTTACTGTTAGGAGTAGATGCCGCATTTCAAAAGCCTAGTTATGAATTGTCTATGCAAGTCATCCACCCTAATGATCGCCAGTTGGTAGAGCAAAGGTTGCAAGAGTCACTAGACCAAAATATAAAATATGAAATTGAGTATCGAGTGGTCTGGCCTAATGGCTCGGTGCATTGGGTAAAGTCGCAAGGGAATGTGCAAAGAGGGGATGATGGCAAGGCCATTAAAATGCTGGGTGTAATACAAGACATCCACCAGCGAAAGCTGGACGAAGAAGAACTGAAAACTTCTCACAAAAGCTTGTCGGATTTTAAAATGGCCCTGGATATGGCCAATATGGTAGCTTTGGTAGATACTCAAGGCAAAATTCGCTATGTAAATGATAAATTTGTAACCCTGAGTGGATATAGTTTAGATGAATTGATTGGCAATAATCATGATTTATTATCGGCTGATAAATCCATTTATGATGAAATATTACCCATGATACGTGTTGGCAAGGTTTGGAAGGGCGAAGCTCGCAACAAGCGTAAGAACGGGGATGAATTTTGGCTAAAAGCCACGATTGTGCCTTTTTTGAATGAACAACGGTTACCATTCCAGTATATGGTGATATGTATGGATATTACAGATCGTAAAAAGGCCGAACGAACGATTCAAGATCAGTACCAACAAATAGACCTGAAAAATCAGGAATTACAAGCGGCCAATGAGGAGTTACGCCAAACCAATGAGGTGTTGTCTTCTACCATGGAAAAACTCAGAGAGAGCGAGCAACGGCTGTCTTTGGCCATGCGATCGGCAAAGATGGGTATTTGGGATTGGGACATTGTCAATGACCAATTGGTGTGGGACGAACAAATGTATATGTTGTATGGGGTGCACTCCAATGATTTTAGCCACGCTTACAAGGCCTGGGAAACGGCGATTCACCCAGAAGATTTGGCACAGGCACGCACTGATTCGGCCTTGGCCTTGGAAGGAAAAGCCGAATATAATACCCAATTTAGGGTTTGTCACGAAAATAACCAGGTGAAACACATCCGTGGTTTTGGCAAAGTGATTTTTGACGATGACCAAAAACCCGTACGCATGATTGGTATTAACTGGGATGTAACCCACGAAAAAGAGGCCGAAGAGGAGCTCACCAATCAGAAGAAGGTACTAGAGCAAATACTTGATACCCTGCCGATTAATGTGTATATTAAAGACGATGAGGGGCGATTAGTATTCATCAATAAACAAACTTGTGAGACGTATGATCTTTCCAATGATTGTTTAGGAAAAACCGATGCGGAGATTTTTCCCAGGGAAATTGCGCTTAGGTTTGTAAGAGATGATATGCTGGTAAAGGCGGGCAAACAAAAAGATAGCTGGGAAGAAAGCTTTCAGCTCAAAAACCAAGAGATTGATTTATTGGTAGGAAAACGATTGATCTCTTTTGAAAAAAATCGTCCTCCTTATATTTTGGGTTATTCGGTAGATATCACCGAGCGTAAAAGATTTGAGCAGGAGCTACTACAAGCCAAGCAAAAAGCGGAAGCTGGAGCATTGGCCAAAGAGCAGTTTTTGTCTACCATGAGCCACGAAATCCGCACCCCGATGAATGCGGTGATTGGAATGACTCACGTATTGTTGGAGAATAACCCTAGAAATGATCAATTAGAAAACTTAAAGATATTAAAATTCTCTGCGGAGACGTTATTATCTTTATTAAATGATATTTTAGATTTTAATAAAATAGATGCTGGGAAAATAGAATTTGAGGAGGTAGTGTTTGAACTACCCGAACTGGTAGAGAGCATCAAAAAATCATTTACCTTTACTGCTCAAGAAAAAAACCTTGATTTGGTCTTTCGGATGGACAACGACATTCCTCAAAAAGTAGTGGGAGATCAGGTAAGGCTCACCCAAGTGTTAACCAATTTAATGAACAACGCCATTAAATTTACCCACAAGGGCGAAGTAAAGGTAACCTTGCTTTTATTGGAAGAAACAACCGAATATATCAACATTAGGTTTAACGTAAGAGACACCGGAGTAGGAATACCCAAAGAGAAACAGCAGTTAATTTTTGAACGATTTACTCAAGCCAATCCTGAAACCATCCGCAAGTTTGGCGGAACAGGGCTTGGACTGGCAATAGTAAAACGTTTGCTAGAGTTACAGGGAAGTCAAATATACCTCGAGAGCAAAGAAGCTCAAGGGTCAAGGTTTTATTTTGACTTAAAACTTAAAAAACATATGCCTGCAGCAAAAGGGAATTTTAATGCCATAGACGACAAAGAAACTTTGAAAAACACAAAAGGACAGAGAATTTTACTAGTTGAAGATACTAAAATTAATCAATTGGTAGTGGCCAAGTTTTTGAAAACCTGGCACTTAAAGATAGAATATGCTTCCAATGGAATTGAAGCCATTGAACAGGCAAAGCAGAATGAGTATGACTTGATTTTGATGGATTTGCAAATGCCCGAGATGGATGGCTACGATGCTACCTACCATATTCGTAAAATTGAGGCCCACGTAGACACACCAATCATTGCCTTAACTGCATCGGCGTTGGTTGAAGAACGTGAGAGAGCTTTCAAAGCAGGAGTGACCGATTACTTAACCAAACCTTTTAGCCCCAACGAACTTTACAACAAGATTATCCGATATGTACAAGTTAACGGAGAAGCTCCCGAGATAACCTAACATTTTACCTTAGATCCTTTTGGAGATTTGAGTGGAGTGTTATCCACGAATAGTTAGACCTTACAGGTTTCAAAAAACTGTAAGGTCTGGAGTTTGTAGGTGTTTGAGCTAAGTATCAGCCACAAGTAACAAAAGGTTGTAAAGTAGAAACCCTTGAAATAACCTAAAACTTATTAAGGAAACCTTAGTGTAAAGATTGTTTCGGTTTGGGGAATAGACTGTACATTGATACTACCCCCATGCAAACGCATGACTTGACGAGACAAACTCAATCCAATTCCTGAACCATTCTTTTTGGTGGTAAACAATGGAATAAAAATCTTCTTTTGCGCCTCTTCGCTTATACCCATACCATTGTCGCGTACTTTGATGACTACCTTGCCTGTATTGTCTCGCTCGGCCCTCATCGTGATCTGTTTTTCTTCCTCATCTTCTACGGCATGGGTAGCATTTTTGAGCAAATTGATGAGCACTTGTTCCAGCAAATGAGGATCAGCAATCAATTGTAAATTATCTGGTTCAAAAGTACATTCAAACTGGATATTTTGTTTTTTCATATCCTCCTTGAGCAAAGTATTAATCGTAGCAAATAGCTCCTTTACCGATAAAGTTTGCAAATCGGGGAGAGGAATTTTGGTCAGATTGCGAAAATCCTGCACAAAACGAATCAATCCCTCCGAGCGTCGCTGAATTGTGCGAATAGCCTGATGGATATCTTCCAGCGATTCGGTAAAGTAATGGGCTGGCAGCATCACCTGATCCGCAGGGCCATCTTCGTTATGCGCCTCAATCTCTACTTTGTAATGCTCCAAATCTTCATGAACTGTAGTAGACAAAGACGCAATAGGGGTTACAGAGTTGATAATTTCGTGGGTCAATACCCGAATCAAGTTCTGCCACGCTTCCATCTCTTTATCGTCCAGTTCACTTTGGATGTCTTGCAAAGAAATAATACGGTAATAATCGCTCCGGAGCGTAATAGCAGTAGCACGCACCATGAGTTGCGCTATTTCCTCATCCATTTTTAGCTTTACCAACTCCCTGGATTTATTAGCTTCATTGAACGTTTGGATAAAATTGACCAAGGGCTGATGTTCTTCCCGCAATTGTCGTAGATTATTAAGGTTACGAATCCCCAATAGCTTTTTTGCGGCATTGTTGATCAATTGAATATGGTCTTTCTGATCCAAAATCAACAAACCAATGTCTACGTGTTGTACAATGGTTTTGAGGTAATGGTACTGTGCCTCTTTTTCGGCTCTTACTTCCTGAAACTTTTGAATAACGGTGCTGAACTGCTCGTTCAATTCATCGAACGAGCGGCCCAATCCCTTAGAGGTATAAGTTTGAGAAAAATCATCGTACTCTATAGAGTCCAAAAACTTGCTATAGGCCACATTGGTCCGCTCCGAATAACGAATCAAAAAAGCGATTTGCAAGGTGATGATGACCCCCAAACTGAAAGTAGAAATGTAATAGTTGGTTTCAAGAATCAGGTAATTTAAAGCCAAGATGGTAAAAGTCAGCAGTAAAACCCTGATAATAACCCCGGTGCGAAAAAGTTTAAATACCATATTTTTCCAATCTACGATACAAAGAGGCACGAGTCAAGCCCAACTCCTTGGCAGCTTTGGATATATTACCGTTATACTTTTGCAAGGCCTTTTCTATCACCGTTTTTTCCACTTCGTCCAGATTCAAGGTATTTACCTGAGAGTTTTCATTGGGTGTTTTTTGGTTCAAAAAGAAGAAATCATCCGGTTGAATCAAAGCCTCATCACTCATAATGACAGCTCGCTCTATAGCGTGTTGTAGTTCTCGGACATTACCTGGCCAGTGGTAGCGCTGAAGTTTGGTCAAAGCAGCACTACTTATTTTCTTATCCGAACGCTTATATTTTTTGCCATAGCTTTTCAGAAAATGGCGCGCCAACAGCGGAATATCCTCACCTCTTTCTCGCAAAGGCGGCAAATAAATCTCCACGGTATTGATTCTATAGAGTAAATCCTGACGGAACTCCTTGTTCTCAATCATTTCCTGGATCGGCATATTGGTAGCACAAATGAGGCGGATATCAATAGGAACCGCACGAGAAGATCCCAAGGGTACCACCTGACGATTTTGCAATACTGCCAAGAGCTTGGCCTGAAGGTTCAGGGGTAGATTGCCAATTTCGTCTAAAAACAAGGTGCCTTTGTTGGCAATTTCAAATCGTCCAATACGATCTTCCTTGGCATCAGTAAACGCGCCTTTTTTATGGCCAAATAGCTCACTTTCAAACAAAGTTTCGGCTATGGCCCCCATATCTACTCCGATAAAATCTTTGGAAGCACGTGATGATTGCTTATGCAAGGCCCTGGCTACAAGTTCTTTACCAGTGCCATTTTCACCCAGAATCAATATATTAGCATCGGTTTTGGCCACTTTCTGGATGATACCCTTTACGTTTTTCATCCCGGCACTTTCACCCAGCATATCCCCAAAAGGTTGCTCCAGGTCGCGTACCAGTGTTTGCTTGGCTTGCTTAAGCGTGTTGACTTCTTTGCGGCTACTATTCAACTGAGCTGCAGCTGAAATTGTCGCAATTAGTTTTTCGTTTTGCCAAGGCTTGAGTACAAAATCAGTAGCGCCTTCTTTGAGGGCTTCTACTGCCAGCTCCACGCCGCCAAAAGCTGTAATCATAATGACTACCGCCTGGGGATCGCGTTGAATAATTTCTTTGAGCCAATAAATCCCTTCTTTGCCAGTGGTGGTATCCTCTACAAAGTTCATATCCAGCAAAATGACATCATACGTATCATTATTCAGTAGAAAGGGGATTTTTTTAGGGTTCTTTTCAATGATTACTTTCTTAGCGTGGCGCTTAAGCAACATTTTGGCAGCTAACAAAATGTCTTCATCATCATCTACAATCAAGATGTTTCCTAACTTTTTATCGATCATGTTCATATGGTATTGGTTAATATTTGAAGTTGTATAGATTTTTTATAGGAGACGACTTTGTTTGCCTAAAGTTAATAGACAAAAGCAATCGTTGGTAATTCATTATTAAAAATCGAGACTACTTCTTTACATTGAGTTAAGTATTTCCTAAATAAAGTCTAAATCCGTACCAGAGGTCTAAAATAGCGAAAAAGCAGGTATTGTACGATTTTATACTAACAAAGTGAACGGTTATGAACAAAAATTGTATCGAAAGCGTACGGTTGGATGCGGAAATTAAGGAGTGAGACCGAGGGATTAGGAGCAAGGAACAGGGAACAAGAGCTTGGGCAGTAATTGCCCGGTATTCACGCTGTTTTTTCTTACATTTTTAGTTCATCCAACGGCACCCACTGCTGTTCCCTCATGCTCCCAAACCCTTACTCCCCAATCCAAACAAACCAAGGCACCCACTGCCACACTCCCCATGTTCCTTGCTCCCTATTCCCTACTCCTAAACCTCAAACCCTACTCCCAATCCAAACAAAACAAGGCACTCACTGCCGTTCCCCCTGTTCCTTGCTCCCAAACTCTTGCTCCTAACCATATCCCTCTCTAAACTGCTTCAGCACTGCCGCATTCGTCACACTATTCGTTTCTACTTCTAATATTTTAGGGCATTCACTCGGTTCAAAAAAGGTAGAAAGTTGGGTTTGCAGCGTTTGACGATCCTGCACAAGATGATAATCCAGATGAAAGTCGCGAGCTGTATTCTCCGCATTGAGCGGTTGCTGAGTCTCGAAATACTCTTCCAGTTCAGGCTGGTCTTTGGGTCCATTGATAATCCTAAAAATGCCACCTGCGTGGTTGTTCATTAACAAAACCCGTAAGTTACTTGGTAAATAGTTGTTCCACAGCCCATTACGATCATAAAAGAAAGCCAAATCACCTGTAATAAGTGTAACTAAACGATCGGGAGCGGCCAACGCTGTACCCACGGCAGTACTCACGCTACCATCAATGCCACTAGTACCCCGGTTGGCAAATACTTCAGCCCCAGGATGTGTCGAAGCACCTGGTTTTTCTAAACCTACAAAATTGGCGTAGCGTACAGCCATACTATTGGCCAGATGGAGCAGGCTATTTTCGGGGATTAACCGCATCGTTTCCTGAATAGCCTCAAACTCGCTAAACTCGTGCTCAGCAAAAGGAAAACGTGCTACATACCGCCCTGCTTGCTGGTTGTGCGTTTGCCAAAGATTCGAAAAAGGATTATCCTCATCTTGTTCTCCATCCAACATATTCTTAAAATCCAGATCGCTGAATAGTTGATTAAAAAAATAGGTAGGCTTGACTGGGATATGATGGGTCAACGCCTGGAAAGTATCTGCCACTTGTACCTCAGTGCCAATGTGCCAGTGATACCTTGGACGATACTTTCGCAACAGTAGCTTGAGCGATTTTGAGATAAGCGATTGCCCGTAAGTAATCAATAATTCTGGGCAAAACGAGGAATGTAAATGGGCGGTTTGCTGGCCTAAAAAGGTATCGTGGTATTTGATACTACGAGACAATGATTGACTATTCGAAATCACATCACCCACTATAGGTACATTGTAATCCTCTTGCAAATGATTGAGTGCTTTGAGCAATTCGGCATCATATACATGTTGTCCAGCCACAATGAGTTTGTTTTCTATAGCATCCCATTGATCTAGGAGTTGGTTCCAGGTAGGTTTATCCAGCGTAGCTTCACTTTTAATCACCTCAATGACTTTTACCCGATCATAACTTACTTGCTCCTCTGTGGTGGGATAAAAAGGCTCTCGAATGGGAATATTGACGTGTACGGGTGCTTGAGTATCGCCTACGGCCAAATTGATGGCTTCGTTGACTTGACGCTCGACATGCCATACCGCATCTGGGTGCGAAAAATCGACCGGAAGCTGAAAACTAGCCTTGATATGCCGCCCATAAATGTTTTGTTGGCGAATGGTTTGCCCATCCAATTGATCAATCCATTCGGGAGGACGATCTGCCGTTAAAACCACCAAGGGCACTTGCTGATAATAGGCCTCAGCAATAGCAGGGGCATAGTTCAAAGCGGCTGAACCTGAAGTACATACCAAGGCTACGGGAGATTTGCTTTGCTGGGCTAACCCCATCGCCACAAAAGCCGCTGATCGTTCATCAGTAATGGTATAAGTCTTGATCTGGGGGTGTCGCACAAATGCCAGTACCAAGTGGGCACAGCGCGAACCAGGCGACAACACCACTTGAGTCAAACCTTTGCGGGCGCAGATTTCGGCAATATTTAATAAGGGCTGTATAATCATCGGTATCAATTTTTCGGAAAGGAAAATACGGAAATTGTAGGGGGAAATGCAATGGGTTTGATATTCCTGCGCAAATTATTTTATATTTAAGCCTATTGCTAGCGCACGCGTCCCCGCGTGTGCTATCCTCTCAAGTGCCTGATTTCTCTCGCTTTTCCATAATTATTAAGTTTCACAAGCGCATTTTATACTTGATCACCGATCACCTGAGAGGATGTACACTAGCATCAGTCTTTGTTTAGTGAATATTTTATTGCTAGCGCACGCGTCCTCGCGTGTGCTATAAATGGGTATATTTGGTACTTAATCACACGCGGGGACGCGTGCGCCAGCGTTATTCTGCATACTTGATTTATCTCGCTTTTCCATAATCACTCGGTTTCATAAGCACGTTTTACACTTGATCACACGCGGGGACGCGTGCGCTAGCATCAATCTTTGTTTATTGCTAGTACATGTATTCTCGCATGGCTGTTTTTGGATTGTATTGATTAGAGGTGTTATTCCTACTTTTAATTGGTCTAACATTTGTCTTTTTCCTAACATCACTAAAATTTTTCAGCTATATGAGTCGAAAATATAAATTTCACAATCCTGAAGGTTTGTATTTCGTTAGTTTTGCTACTGTATATTGGTTAAGTGTATTTATAAGGGAAGAGTATTCAGCTATTCTTACAGAAAATCTAAAATACTGCCGTGAAAACAAAGGACTAGAACTGTATGCTTGGTGTATTATGCCCAATCATCTTCATTTGATTTTTCGGGCAAAAGATAATAACCCAGACAAGCTCTTAGGTCATTTCAAATCTTACACCGCACGTAAATTGATTGAAGCAATCGAGCAAAACCCACAAGAAAGCCGCAAAGAATGGTTATTATGGATGATGGAAAAAGCAGCTAGTAAGAGTAGTAATGTGAAAAATAAGCAATTCTGGCAACATCATAATAAGCCTATTGAACTTTGGAGTCCAGATGCAATAGATGAGAAACTGGAGTATATTCATGAAAATCCAGTAACCGCAGGTTTTGTCAGTAATCCAGAAGATTGGAAGTATAGTAGTGCTATAGATTATGCTGGGGGTTTTGGTTTGTTAAAGCTTGATTTTGTATAATCATTTCGCTTAGAATGTGTTTGATCCCTGATGATTTATGGCTAGCGCACACGTCCCCGCGTGTGCTGTTCTTGAATTATACTAAGTGGGTATATTTGGTACTTGATCATACGCGGGGACGTGTACGCCAGTGTTAGATCTCTTGCTGTTATTCACTCAAAATCCAAATCTATTTTACCATAATTAGTGATCTTAGCGAATGTGTTTGATCCCTGATGATTTATGGCTGGCGCACGCGTCCCCGCGTGTGCTGTTCTTGAATTATACTAGGTGGATGTATTTGATACTTGATCACACGCGGGGACGCGTGCGCCAGCGTTATTCTCAGATGATTGATTGCTAATGCAATGTGCCCTCGCTTGTGCTATACCCTCAAATACCAAATCTATTTCGCTTTACATAATCCCTAAGTTTGGCAAATGTGTGCAATACTTGATCACACTCGGATTTAGTATCTTGTTTATGAAATAATAAATGAATATTCACATTTTATCCCATCACTTTTCTATTTTAGCTTCTAAAAGTTATCAAATACGCACCCCATGAAAGCTATAATATTCCATCTTACTCTTCTATTTCTTCGCCTAAAAGGCTACAAAAAAATGTTTAGCCACGATCCTATGTTATATGAGGCCTTTCGGAAAGACGATGTGTTTGAAGCACCTAAGAAACTCCTCAAAGCTTTTCAAGTACGTAATTTTCAAGTAGCTGAAAGCAAAGTCACTGAAGTGTTGCCTAAAAACGGTTCTTCAGATTATCTGGTATTATTTATCCATGGAGGGGCTATGGTGGCAGGGCCGGGTAAGCATCATTGGGATAGTATGGGCTATATGGTCAAAAAAACGGGGGTGAAATTTTGGCTGATGAACTACCCCAAAGCACCAGAACATAAGATTACCCAAATTGCTCAAAATGTAGACGCAGTGTATGCTGAAGCCCGCAAAACTCACGCACCTTCTCAAATCTTTTTAATGGGAGATTCAGCTGGAGGGAATCTTATCTTGACCTTGACTCAACGCCTCATCAAAAATGGGGAAGAACCTCCCAAAGCCATTATTCCGATTACCCCTGCTGTGGATGTTACCTTTACCAACGAAGCCATTGATTTGCTGGATAGCCGTGATCCAATATTGAGTAAAAAAGGTGTAACCTCTACTGCCCACATGTCTTCGGGTGGAGTAGACCTCGCCGATCCCATGATGTCGCCTATCAATGGTAGTTTTGAGAAGTTTCCAAAAACATTGATGTTTCTGGCGGGACGGGATATTCTATACCCTGATGCTAAGGTGGCTGCCTACGAAATGAAAAAAGCGGGTGTCCCTCTGGAAGTAGTAGAGGAAACCCGCATGATTCATATTTGGCCGTTAATGCCCGTGATGCGAGAAGCCAAGGCGGCGCTGAATAAAATTTGCGATTTTATTCGTCAAAATTCCCGTTAGCTCTTTGCATGAGGCCAACAGGTTACTAATGGTTTACAGTATAACCATACCATACCTTACTTAGTAGGTGTATAGTAGTCTATTGGCAAAATATTATATTATCGAGAAATTGCTATGCATTATTAATGGCTTGTGCTTTTTGAGCACAACTAAGTGAGGGCTCACGCTTAGGTGAACAGGTTTTTGAAGTTTCTAGCCATTGGATGGCTTCTGATTCGTTTGAAAAGTGATGAATATCAAATTGATTCTCTAATTTCATATCAAGAAATTCCTGAAACATTTGACAAGCCGATAGTTTGGTAACATACTCTGCGGGAACCACGTGGAGGTATTGCTTTACGCCCAGATTTACCCAACATCGATTAAGTAATTGAGCCATCCAGGTTTGTTGCTCAGGGTTTATGGGGTAATCAAAGTTTACACAACGAGTATACACTATAGAAGGCTTGCATTGCATGGAAACTTCCAGCCATTTTTTCATTTCAGACTCAAAATCATCATCATCCATTTCAGAGGTTTCGGGAAACCAGTCAGAAAAAAGGGCACCTAGTTGCTCATCATAATGGTGTGACGCATATTTAGATCTGTATAACTCTGTTCTTGAATTCATAATTACCTGATATATTGGTTGTTAATATGGTGTCTGTTGTTAAATAAAGCTTTCCAAACCATGATTGGTTGGTTAAGCTTTTATACTTGTGGTGGCGTTATTATTAGGCAATGAAAGTAATTTAGCAGCTTGGGTGGTAGAGTAAATCAACTAATTTAAGTAATTGTTGAAGTAGGTATGTGTAGTGGAAAGGTTTTGTTAGTACTTGGTAAAGGTATTCTCTAATTACTTATGATTTTCTATATTATACTTTAACTGGAATAAATTGTAAAAAGTTTAGATACAAGTATATAATATTGAAAAAAACTGATCTGTAGGAGTTATTTTTAGGGACTTTGAATGTGAAGTTGCTCCACCTTTTAAGATGTTGGTAAAAACCTGCCCTAAAATACACTATTAAAAGTCGAGAAGACCTTTGTATGGGCAAACCACCAGGTTTTATAATAATAAAATTGCAATGAAGTTTAGCAAAAAATAGTGCAACTCAAACGAGCTACACCATTTTACCCATTAGATGAAAAATACTTCCATCATCTATAATACTCATTGATTGTATTACTTATGACATCCCTATAGATTCAACCCTTGTTAAGTGTTTAAGCAAAATGTCACCAACAAGTGGGACTTATTTATTCTTTTGCAATGACCGCAACACTTCCAGCATTTGCTGATGGTGGCGGTGACTGTGTGTAGCCAACACCAGCAACACCTGGTAGGCATCGGCTGGTCCATAAGGTGATTTGCCAAAGTGATTACGCAAAGGCAGGGCATCATTGGCCAAAAATATTTGCAATGCTTTTCTCGATTTTTTGAGCAACGCCATTCCTTCCGCTTGATTGATGGACTTGGGTTGATTGTTCAAAGGTGTTTTTACCTTCACCCCCCGATCGGCTACCTTGCTAATGAGCCAGGCATCTTTAGAGCGTAAATCCTGAGCATTATTGGCTGGAGCTTCGAGGGCTTTTTTTACCTGGCCAAGCAACAATTGTTCGGCGGTGAGCAAGTGGTTGAGACATTGCCCCATGGACCACTCCTGGGCCGAAGGTTTTTTGTGCCATAAGGCTTGATCGGTACTTTTGATGGTATGTATCAAGGTGGTATTACTCTCATTCAAAAAATTGAGCAATAAAGCTTTTTCTGAAGCATTCAGCGTAGGTGATTTACTTGTTTTGTTTAAGGCCAAAGCTTTGGCGTGAGGCTGGTTGGGCTGAGCTTGGGTGCTAATAGTACACAATAGACAGATAGCCAGCCCTAGGTATAACAAATGATGGTTTTGCATAATATCAAATGATTTAATGTGTATAGTTATATGATTTGTTATTGCAAATGTAGGAGTTAATGTGTAGATTAAGATTGGCAAATTAGCCAATATAGTGTGGTAATTTAGCCAGTTGGTTTTATAAACTCTACGATGAAAAACATCAGTATTTTGTTGCCTTTTGGCAATCATTCCATCTCTCTGTCTTCTACAGTAACCATTTTAGACATAGCCCAGCGGTCGGGTTGTGCACTCAGCTACCAGATAGTATCGGCTAACAACAAGCAACCAGTGCAGATGGGACCCTTTCGGGTAACGCCTGATATGACCATTCGTGAAGTAAAGCAAACCGACTTGATTATTATTTCACCCCTTATTTTTATTGATAATCAGGCAATACTAGACGAAAACCGCGCTTTGATTGAATGGGTGAGACACTTATACCAGCGAGGGAGTGAGGTGATTTCATTGTGTACTGGAGCCTATATATTGGCAGCTACCGGTCTATTGGCGCATAAGGAGGCATCGTCTCATGTGTCAGCCATTGCCGATTTGCAAAGGCGATACCCAGCAGTAACCTGGCGCAAAGAAAAAATCATTACCGATCAGGAAGGTCTCATGACCAGTGGAGGGGCTTTGTCGTCACTAAATGTACTCATTTATTGGCTCATGAAATACTACGATAAGTCTACCGTTAGGCGCATTGCCAAAGGTTTACAAATAGATTACCCCCGTGAATCACAAAAACCTTTTTACATTTTTTCAAACCAGAAAAACCACACCGATGAACTCATATTACAAATACAGGAATATTTGGAAGAACACCAGGGAGAGGCGATTCACTTTGACGAACTGGCGCACAAATACCACATTAGCCGCCGTAGCCTCAATCGTAGGTTCAAAAATGCTACTGGGGAATCTTTACGCACTTATCAGCAGCGGGTATTGATAGAAAAAGCCAAGGAATACCTTGAAGCCAAACCTATTACTATACAAGAGTTAGCCTACACTTTAGGGTATGTAGATGTGAATTCATTTAGGAACTTGTTCCATAAAATTACTGGAACTTTGCCTCATGAATACCAACGGCGATTTTTGGCCAAATAAGTGTGCTAGTCCAAAATTTCTTTTACTCGACCTACTTCACCCGTTTCCAACATTACTTTGATGCCGTGCGGGTGCTGAGCCGATTTAGTCAAGATACGCTGCACTACCCCCTCAGTGAGTCTACCGGTGGGTTGATCTTGTTTTTTTACTACGGCTACTTTTTGGCCTACGCGGATATTGCTTCTGTTTTGTCCATTCATAGGTACAAATGTAGGGCTAATTCCTTAACCACCATTGTACTTCGTCGGCATTATCAAAAAACTGTACATTAAACAAACGCCCAATAGGTTCTTCCCAGATTTGTTCTATCGAGAGCTGAGCAATGATTTCTTTGGTACTGGTTAGTGCAATTTTTTTAGGGGTAGCAGTTCTCCATTGAGCCAGGCAATGTTCGTTTACCCACTCTTGTAGTTCGGGGTCTATTGGAAAACCAAAATTGGTGTGATCAATCAATAAAAACTGAGGTTTAAAGCGTAGTAAATATTCGGTTTGGGCCTCCATAATTTCTTTAAATTCAGATTCAAACAAGCCCAATGTGTTCTCCCAAGCATATTTCATTAACCGTTTTTCTTCGTCGAAAACAAATCGAATGAATTTGTTTTCAAACACCTTTTTTTCCATGATAAATATATCTTATGTTTTAAATGTTTCAAGCAAACGATAGCTGTGGAAGGTCTATAAGTGTTGAAGTTTTTTTAGAGGAAATGTGGTTGGTTGGTGATGTGTCTGGGATAGGATTTCGGTTGCAATACAAATGTAATACAACCATTAGAAGAAAAATATTCAAAAAGCTCCGATTTATTACACCCTGCCAAAAAAAGCAAAGACTAGGTCTGTGCTAAAAAATTAATTGGTATAAAGGCTAAGGTTTACCTCAAAACTTTGAGGGGTGTCTTGAATCGTCAGGCGGTGCCTTTCAGGATATAGAAGCGCCAACCGCCTTTTTACATTTTGCAGTCCAATGCCACCCACTTTATCTTTGGTAAACTGCTTTTGAGGTTTACTATTCGCCAGGCAAAAATGAATGTGATTCTCCTCAGACCATAATTTCAGCCTGATCCAGCTGTGTTCGGTATCTTCTATTTTACTGTGTTTAAAGCTATTCTCTATAAAAGGAATAAATAACATAGGGGCAATATTCACCTTTGGATCAAATTCACCAATATCTACCTGCATCAACAAGTCGTCCTCTTTAAGACGTTGCAACTCTATGTAATTTTCCAGATAATTGATTTCCTTGGCTATAGGTACTTCCCTTGAAGCGCAATCATATAAAATGTAACGCAGCATATCCGATAGTTTTAGAATCATATCTGGGGCTTCATCGTCTTGGATATAGGTAAGGGTATAAATATTATTCAAGGCATTGAATAAAAAATGAGGGTTAATCTGTGATTTGAGAAACTTTAGCTCTGTCTCCAGATTTTCGCTTTTGAGCGCACTGGCCTCTTGTTCTTGCTCCAGTTGCTGGCGTTTAAGCAGGTTTACTTCTCGCTCATTGTCATGGCTTACTCTCAATACACGGTGAGCGGTGCTAAGGGCCGTCACCAACAAAAGAAAAATACCGCGAATGGCATTTCTTATTTCTTGTCGGGGAATCCTTTCTGGTTTTACACTGGGTAAAAAGTTGTCGATGATATAAATGTGTGATTCTGATAACACAATACCAAACGATACGATCACAACTACATACAATAAGTAACGACGACGAAAAAAGAATACTGGCACAAAAAAGTACATATTAGCATAGGCTAACATTACCTGGACATTTATAAATAAAAGTATTCTCAAGTATTGAAGAGCGCTGATAGACTTTTCATAGCTGAGCAACGCCAGTACCATCAGCAGGTAGTAGCCTACCCAAAACCCAAGGTGAGAAACGACTGTTCTGTTTTTGTGTATAAAATTCATGCTTAACTTTTTGGCAATACTTCTATAGAAGGTTCTATGGTTCGTTTCTCGCTTAATAACAATGTGGCACTAAAACTATCTGCCTCTTCTACAATTTGGAGATTGTATTTTTGAGGATAGAGCAACTCTAATCGCCTTTTTACATTTTGTAATCCAATGCCTCCTACTTTATCCTTGGTAAAATTTTGAGGTGGTTTGCTATTGCTTACCTTAAAGCAAATTTGTTGATCTTGGTGTAACAGTTCTATCCTAATCCATCCTTTTTGAGTATCTTCTATTTTACTGTGTTTAAAACTGTTTTCGATAAATGGGATCAACAACATAGGAGCAATTTTTACCTGTGGAGCAAATTCGTCAATCGTTACCTGAATATCAATATCATCGGCTTTGAGTTGCTGGAGTTCTATATAATTGGTTAAATAGTTGATTTCTTTAGCAATGGGAACCTCCTCAGTAGTGCAATCATACAAAATATAACGCAACATATCCGACAGCTTCAAAATCATATCGGGAGCTTCGGTTGCTTTGATGTAGGCCAAAGTGTAAATATTATTCAAGGCATTGAATAAAAAATGAGGGTTGATTTGTGACTTGAGAAATTTTAGCTCGGTTTCCAGGTTTTCGCTTTTCAAAATACTGGCTTCCTGGGCACGCTTGAGCTTACGTTGTTTGAGCAGTTCCACTTCTTGTTCTTGCTCCCGGCTAATCTGAAGTAAACGATGCCCTGCGCTCAACGCTATCACCAACAATATGTAAGTACCATGGACTGCTTTTTCGAACTGTCGGCGAGTATAGTCAAAGTCAGGATGCTTGGGGATGAAACTATCTAACCAATGGTGGCCTTCTACCCAAATCCAACCCATGGTAATCACCAGAAGTGCATAAGTAAGGTAACGACGACGAACATAAAACTTGGGCATGAGCCACCAAAGATTGATATAGGTAATAGAAGCATGCGAGAGGGTAGCCAAGCTTACTCGCAAAGGATGGTAGGCATCTTCCTCGTGATTGAAAACCAGGAGTGTAAGGAGTAGATAGTAACCCGCCCAAAACCCAAAGTGTGAAATAGTAACTCTATATTTTCTGATGAAATCCATTAAAATTGATTGTTCGCTTGTTGGATAATCCCCTTTGCTATAGATAGCTTGTCAATGTAGGCAAGCCATCCCATACTTATATCTTATACCCTCGAAGTTCACCATTTCTCTCCCCAACTAAAAGCTTTTTCAGTAAACCCACAAGTTTTCTCAGTAAACGACCATCCTACTCAGTAAACGTTCGCTTTATCCGTTTAACGAACATTTTTCCCCTTTGGCTGAGATTATCAGATGCCTGATTGAATATACTTTAAGGAACAAAACTCACTGCTCACCTTTGCGTCAAAACAAGCGAAGTACAAATAATCTAACATACATTTTTAAACCCCTCAGAAGAAATAAAAATGCAAATGAAAATCACCCTCAAACCCATATGGAGCTTGCTGTTGCTGGTGGGTATGGCTTATCAGGCATCTGCCCAAACCAATCAAAAGCTTTCGCTCAAAGCAAGCCTGCAAAAGGCCTTGGAAAACAGCCGAGAGGTACGTGCCCAAAAACTGGGTCGTAAGGCTACCAATCATCAAGTAAAGGAAGTAATTAGTCAGGGTTTGCCGCAAATCTCAGCGTTTGGCTCTTTTGACAACAACATGATTCTTCCTACCCAATTTTTACCCGGCGAACTTGCTGGTCAGCCAGGAGGTTTGGTACCTGTACAATTTGGTACTCGCTACAATACTACAGTTGGGGTAGAGTTGCAACAATTAATATTTAGTCAATCGTTTGTGGCAGGCGTAAAAGCAGCCAAAAAAGCCCGAGCATTGACCGAGTTGCAAATTCGCCAATCAGAAGAAGATGTCTTGTACAAAGTAGCCAGCTTATACTACGGTATTCAGGTATTGCTTAAGCAAAAACAAATTCTGCTAGACAACTTATCTCAAATCAATACCCTTATTAATACTACTGAACTACAGTACAAAAATGGGATAGCCAAGAAGGTAGACATTACCCGATTGAAGGTAAACCAAGTAAACCTAAGCACCGACTTGGATCAGGTAGAAACTACCTATGCTCAGCAAATAAACATGTTGAAATACTACCTGGGCACTCCACAAAACGAAACGATTGCTATAGATGAAAATACTTCAGCCAGCATTTTATCCGATTACACAGCATCGTTTGACAAACGCACCGAGATTCAGCTTTTATACAAGCAGCAAGAGCTCAATCAAGAAGATATCAAACAGGTAAAAGCGGGTTATTTACCTACTTTGACGGGGTTTTTACGCTATTCGCAAATGAATCAAACCAATGAGTTTGCGTTTAGTGGCGCCAATGCCAACTGGAACGAAACTGCGGTATTAGGCTTGCGTTTAAACATACCTTTATTTGACGGATTCACCAAGAGTCATCGCTTACAGCAAAAAAAGATTACGATGGCACAGACCAACTTACGCATCAACGATACCAAAGCAATGATGGCCACTCAGTATCAAAATTCATTGGTGAAACTCCAAAAACAGCAAGACATTTTAGGCAAACAAAAACTGAATGTAACCCTGGCCAAGGAAGTGTATAGCAGTATTGAGAACCAGTACAAGCAGGGTATTACGACTTTGACCGATTTGCTCAATACCGAAAACTCGCTCAAAACCGCCCAAAATAGCTACCTCAAGGCTTTGGTAGAATTGAAAGTGGCCGAACTAGAGTTTGTAAAAGCCAACGGGAAGATTAGAGACATTCTTTAATTGAGTGAAAAACTAAAAGTGAAAATGGCGCGAAGCGGAGTTAAGTGAAAAGCTAAAAATGAAAAGTGAAAAGTTGGCGCGAAGCAGGAATTAGTCCACAGTCAATAGTCCATAGTTTTGCAATGCATTGCAGAACCATTTAACAATGAAACAATAAGCGTAGCGGAACAATGTAACAATAGAGCAATGCAACAATTAGCCGAAGGCGAAACAATAGAACAATGTAATCATTGATCACTAAAATAATCATTCATCATTAGAAAACCCCTGGCCATGAATAGGTTCGACAAAATTATTATAACCCTCATTGCCCTCTATATACTCATCAAAAAAAGCTAAAATACACATGAAAAAGGTAATCAAAGTAGTCGTAATTGTATTGATCGCTGGAGGAATCACTGCTGGAATTGGCGTGACCCTAGCCAATAATAAACATAAAATGAAAGAGGAAGCCAAGCTTTCTCAGGTGAGCGCCAAAAGTATCCCAGTAGTGGTAAGCGAGGTAAAATCGGTGAAGCTGGGAAAAGATTTTGAAATATCAGGAACATTTAACCCTACTCGAGAAATGCGGTTTAGTGCCGATGTACAAGGTAAGGCGTTACAAGTGTTTACCGAGAAAGGACAAAAGGTATACGCTGGGCAGGTATTGGTAAAGCTAGATGATCAGGATTTGCAGCGCGACCTGAAATTGGCCAAGGTAAATTACAATCAAGCCAAACGTGACTTAGAAAGATTTACTGCATTGAAGGCGGGTGAAGGTATTACAGCTCAACAGCTGGAACAAACCCGTTTGCAGTTTCGCACTTCCGAAATTCAGATTGAGAAGATTCAGGCCCAAATTAATAAAATGACCATCAAAGCTCCAATTGCAGGAGTAATTACCGAAAAACTTATTGAAAAAGGAAGCTTTATTTCACCAGGGACTCCTTTGGTAGAAATCACCGATATAAATCAATTGAAAATGGTGGTAAAATTAGCCGAAAACGAAGCAGTACAAGTAGCCAAAGGACAAACTGTAGCGGTAAAAGCCCAGGTATACCCCGACAAAGTGCACCAGGGACGTATTAGCACCATTGCCGTTAAAGCCGATGCTTCTAAAAAATACGATGTAGAAATTGACATTCGTAACAACGGCAAGGAGTTGATCCGGGCAGGCATGCAAGGAACAGCCAGTTTTAAATTTGACAAAACCACCAAAGTGTTAATGATTCCTCGCAAAGCCATTCTGGGGAGTTTGCAAGACGCCAAAGTATACATCGCTACTGCCAACAATAAAGCAAAGCTTATTGCTATCGAGACAGGCATTACCCACCAAAATATGGTGCAAGTAACCAAAGGTCTCACGACTGCCGATCGGGTGATTGTTTCAGGACAAATCAACTTACAAAACGGTACACAGATTAGTGTGCTGAAGAAGTAGCAATTAGTCCACTGTCGACGGTCGATAGTCGACAGTTCATAGCAATCAAATAAAATTTTCAAAAAGATTATAAGTCAACGGTTGATAGTTCAAAGCCAGAAAACGGTGGACTTTTGACCGTGGGCGGTGGACTCCTTAAAACATTAAATCATGTCAATTACTGAAATAGCCATCAAACGCCCCTCCCTCATAGTGGTCATCTTTACGGTGCTGGGTTTGGGAGGATTCATTAGCTACCAATCACTCAATTACGAGTTATTACCCAAGTTTTCGCCTCCTGTGATTACCATTTCTACCACCTATCCAGGAGCAGCCCCTGCCGAGGTAGAAACCTCCGTAACCAAGAAAATAGAAGATGCCATTTCTTCACTGGAGGGGATAGAAAGCATTAAATCTACTTCTCTGGAAAGCTTTTCAAGCATTGTGGTTACCTTCAAGCAAGGAACCAATACCGATCAAAGTGTTCAAGACGCTCAGCGACAAGTCAATGCTATTAAGAGTACTTTACCTGGTGATGTTAAAGATCCAGTGATTTCTAAAATTGCTTTTGACGAAGCCCCCATTATGAATATTGGAGTGAGGGCAAGTCTGGATGGAGTGGCTTTGTATGATGTGGTAAAGCAAAGAATTGTACCTAGTTTGTCAAAAATTGAAGGGGTAGGTCAGGTGAACATTGTAGGTGGCGAAGAACGTGAAATTAGAATCAATGTAAAGCAAGAAAAACTTAAGTTTTATAACCTGTCTATTGTGCAGGTAAATCAAGCCATTGCCAATGCCAACCTGGATTTTCCTACTGGAAAAGTAAAACAGCGCAATAGCCAAAACCTCATTCGTTTGGCGGGTAAATTCCAAAAACTATCTGACATAGAAGAATTAACGATTACTGTTGATCGCAATGGATCGCCCATTAGAGTACGAGACATCGCCGAAGTACAAGATACTCAAAAAGAAATCGAGACAATGTATCGGGTAAATGGAACGGTGGCCATTGGTTTGGTCATTCAAAAGCAATCGGATGCCAATGCGGTGGAGGTAAAAGAACAAACCGTAAAAGCGTTGAATGGTCTGGAGAAAACCTTTGCTGCCAATCAGCTTAAGTTTGAAATAGCTCAGGACACCACCATCTTTACCATAGAAGCTGCTGATGCGGTGATGCACGATTTGTTTTATGCCATTATCTTGGTAGCCATTGTGATGCTGGTATTCTTGCATAGCATTCGCAACGCCTTTATTGTAATGTTGGCCATTCCTGCCTCGTTGATTTCTACTTTTATTGCGATGTATATCTTTGGGTTTACGCTCAACCTCATGACATTGCTTGCCCTTTCGCTGGTCGTAGGTATTTTGGTAGATGACTCTATTGTGGTGTTAGAAAACATTTACCGCCACATGGAAATGGGCAAAAAACGTAGAATTGCCGCCTTGGAAGGGAGGCGCGAAATTGGTTTTACGGCATTGTCTATCACCTTGGTAGATGTAGTAGTGTTTTTGCCGATTGCCCTCATAGATGGCCTCATCGCCGATTTATTGCGTCAGTTTTCGTTGGTAGTGGTGGTTTCTACTTTATTGAGCTTGTTTGTGTCTTTTACTCTTACTCCCTTGTTGGCGTCACGATTTAGCAAGATTACACATCTGGATAAAAAGAAATTTACCCACCGAATTATCCTTTGGATTGAAAAACAGATTGATGGTTTGGCTAATTTTTATGCCCAGGTATTACGTTGGTCGCTCAAGCACAAAACTGTTACCTTGATCGTGATTGGCATATGTTTTTTCAGCTCTTTTTTATTAGTTACCAAAGGGTTTATTGGGTCTGAGTTTGTAAGTGCGGGGGATAAAGGAGAGTTCATTGTAGTACTCGAATACCCAAAGGATGCCACCCTGGAGCAAAACAACCTCACAACCCGGAAGGTAGAAAACTACCTGGCTCAAAAACCAGAAATCACCAGTTTGTTTACTACGGTGGGGTATGCCAGTGGGCGGGCAGGTAATCGAAGCACTAGTTACAAAACTGAGGTCAATGTGAAAATGGTAGACCAAACGAAAAGAGATATTTCGGCCAACCTGTACGCCAACCAAATTAAGCGTGAATTGACCGAACGTATTCCGGGAGTAAAGTTCACTGCCAGCGAAGTAAGTATTACTGGAGGCACCAACGATGCGCCTATTCAGATGATCATCAGTAGCACAAAAACCGATTTGTTGCTCAAAAAAGCCCAAACAATTGAGAAAAAGGTAGCCAAAATTCCTGGCATTACCGAAGTGAAATTGTCTTACGAAGAAGGTAGTCCAGAACTAAAAGTGCAAATCGACAAGGCAAGGATGGCAGAACTGGGACTTTCGCTGGAAGTGGTAGGAGCTACTTTGCGAAATGCCTTCAATGGTAACCAAGACAGCAAGTTCAAAGATGGCGAATATGAATACGACATTAATGTAATGATGGATGCTTTTAATCGCCAAAGTATGGAGGATGTGCTTCACTTAAACTTTGTAAATAAACAAGGCAAAAGTATTGAATTGAAGCAGTTTGCCCAAGTAACTACTGCAACGGGTGCCAGCGAGCTGAGACGAGCCGAAAGAATTCCTTCCATTACGTTGAGTGCCAAAGTAATTGGCCGTTCGGAAGGAGAAGTTGGGCAAGAGCTAAAAAAGACCATCACCGCAATGAGTTTGCCTACTGATATAGACATTGCTTATGATGGAAACATGAAAAACCAAGAAGATGCCTTTGGTAGCCTGGGACTAGCCTTGATGATCTCTATCATATTGGTGTACCTCATTATGGTGGCCTTGTACGATTCTTACATTTATCCATTTGTGGTATTGTTTTCTATTCCGGTAGCACTCATCGGGGCTTTGCTTGCATTGGCCTTGACCCAAAGCTCACTCAATATTTTCTCTATCCTGGGAATCATTATGTTGATTGGCTTGGTGGCCAAAAACGCTATCCTGTTGGTAGATTTTACCAATCAGCTTAAACAAGAAGGCAAAAAGACATATGATGCCTTGGTAATGGCGGGTAAAATGAGACTGCGCCCCATCTTGATGACTACCATTGCGATGGTGATTGGCCTATTACCCATTGCTTTGGCCACAGGTGCCGGTGCCGAATGGAAAAATGGCTTGGCCTGGGCGCTTATGGGTGGCCTTACCAGTTCTATGATTTTTACTCTGGTGCTGGTACCAGTGGTGTACTACATTGTAGATTTAATATTGGATAAATTCAAACGAAATAAACCAAGTGAGTCTATGGAAGACTTCAATGAAACGGGATCTGATGCCGAGCAAGAAAATTTAGTTTTGAGTACGTAGATAGTAGTTTAGTTTGATTAATCATGAGGGATGAAATGTGTTAGTTATAGAGTAAAGCCCTTTGGAATTCCAAGGGGTTTTCTTTGTGATATCAAGTAGTTTCATTCCCTAAATAACCCCATTTCATGCATATTATACTTATTGCTCGGTTGATAGCCTGTTTGTTATTGGTAGGTATCACTAAACAAACAATGGCTCAATATAAAAAAACAAAAAAAGCTCCCAAGGATTCCTCTCGCTATCATTTTGCTATAGTGCCAGTGTTGGGCGTTTCTCCCGAAACAGGTTTTACGGTAGCTACTTTAGGTGCGTTGAATTTTAAAACTGGCAAAGATTATCAAAAAAGCCGCCTATCTAATGTCATGCCCTTTGCTTCTTTCTCCTTTTCTGGGCAAATCGCTTTTGGAACATTTTATCGGGTATTTTCTGGCAATGACCACTATTTGTTTCAAGGACGATTGATCTATAACATAGGCAATGCGGTTTACTATGGTATTGGGAATGATTTGCCAGAATCGAACAAAGAAAACTCAACGAACCAAATCGTGAGCTTTGCTACCAGAGTGTTTCGTCGGTTAGATAAAAACCTGTTTTTTGGATTGCAATATCAATATGTGCATCTCACTAGCCTTGAGCGAGCATCAGGAGGACTTCTAGAAACCACGCAAGTAGCAGGTTACGATGGTTCAGTAGTCTCAGGAATGGGAGCTGCTGTTTTATACGATGATCGAAAAAACATTTTAAACCCACAAAGAGGATTTTATGCTGAAATGTCAGGCTACAGGTTCAACGAAGGACCTATCGGCGAATATGAGTTCACCGCGTTGCAGTTAGACGTCCGTAAATATTTTCAACCTTTTCAGGGTTCATCCCACACATTGGCGGTTCAGGGCTTCGCCAATTTTGTGATAGGTGATCCTCCATACAATCAATTATCTACTTTGGGTGGGCCAACGATTATGCGAGGATATATTCGGGGGCGTTATCGCGAAAAACATCACTTGGCTATGCAGGCAGAGTATCGCTTTCCGATATGGCGAAAGTTTGGAATGGTGGTATTTGGCGGAGTAGGAGATGTGTACAACAAAATAGTGAATTTTGATAGTGCAGATTTGAAGGCTTCTTATGGAGTAGGGCTGAGATTCCAAATTCTACCTGCCAATCGAGTCAATCTACGTCTGGATTATGGCCGAGGTTCTGATGGCTCTAGCGGTATTTATTTAGGGATTGGAGAAGCTTTTTAACGCATTAGGAGTTGCAAAAAAATATTGAGGGAAAACTTTATAAACCTAAGGCACATTTTCGGTATTGGAAATGGGTTTAAGCCCTTAAATAGAATGATTTAGATGAGTGATTTTAAATTGTATTATTTTAATATTGGGTATAAACAAAACTACCTACTTGTAATCGAGTATTATCGAACTGTTTTCTTGTAAAATTACAAATTATAAAAAAATAATTTTTTTTTGAATAATTATTTCTAATTTGGCATACTGGATGAGTAATTAAGATTTTAATGTTTGTTTGGTTTACAATAAAGGCTATTCATGTCAATACGAAATAATTTCGTGATTCGTCCCAGTATTGTATTTACTAAGCTAAGTGGGTAGGCAGTCCTCTTGGTAAAACACAAAAAAAATTAATTCAATTTTAAACTATTTCTGAGATGTTCGCGTAGAAATTTTATAATATTGTTAAAAAATATTTAAGGTTTTTACCCGTTAAACTTGTCAGTAAGTAAACAGTGTAAGTTTCACTAAATGTGTATCAAAAATTACATATGTGTATTCAACGATTTAAAGGACATTCATTTGGAAATTAACTTTACAAAATCATGGCAGCGACCCAACATCACCAATGGTATTTAGCCAATTTATTAACTTCATTACCAGAGTGGCAAGATATTACTTCTTCGGCCCAACAAAGGTTAATGAGTATACTGGAAAGAGAAATGTTAAAAAATTCTTCTGAGCCAGTTATTACCCGTTTTGCCAACGAAATCACCCTGTCGGTATATGCATCTGAGAGAACGGTGATTGAGAAAATCATTCGAAAACTTCAGTTGACTAAATTGATCTTTGACCAAATCACGCAAATAATTTCAGAACGCATGATTCAGGAAAGAGCGATTCATCCCAATACCAAAATCGAGAAAGATTTAGGTTTAGATGAGTCAGACCTGATTTGGTTGATTTTACGTTGTGAGCAAATTTTCCATATTCAAATTGATGAATCGGCAGTCATCAGACCTTTGCTTACTTTGCAAAGTTATGCGGCATATGTATCACAGCTTTATTTCACAGAAACAGACTTCAGTTCACCTACCCGTTTTATGAATGCGTCCTAAATTGGCAAGGAAGGACAACAAAACTTTACTTTCACAAACTACTATTTAAAGCACAGGCTACCTGATTTTTTAGGTGGCTTTTTTGTTTTATCACTTTTATTGTTTTGCAATGCTTATTGCTACATTGTTCTATTGTTGCATTGTTTCGCTACGCTTATTGTGAGTTCCTTCGGCTACGCTCAGGACAGCGGATTCCGTGATGCATCGCTTAGTAATGGTAAATGATCAATGGTTAGTGGTGAATGATCAATTATGAGTTATGCATTGATCAATTATATCCGCTTCGCGCTACTCTTCCTCCCTGATCCCTGTTCCTCGCTCCCTGCTCCTTTCTACGCTTCGCGTTCATTTTTCATTTTTCACTTTTAGTTTTTCACTTAAAAAGCGCCGCCCTTGTGCTATGAACCAAAACAACTAAATAAAAGCTGCCAAAGTACTGTTAAATTCTTCGGGTTGTTCTAAACTAGGTAAGTGAGCTGCCAAATCAATCTCAAACGTTTCGGCGTGTGGAGCCAAGCTTTCTATCTTTTGCACATTTTCGTGAATATAGCCATAGTCTAGCTTGCCATACACCAGCAACAAAGGACATTTGATAGAAGAAATGTGGGTGAGAGGGGCAAATTCTTTGAGTTGGGGTATTCGGGCAAACTGGCCACTCTCTAGAAAGTGGGTAAGACATTGTTCGACATAAAAATCAGTAACTATGTTGTTTACCTGCCAGCGATGGGGGCCATAAAAGGAAAGCTGTTTGAGAATTCGTTTGGCTTGTTGGAAGTGTTGTTTTTCTAGGTAACCAATGTATTCGCCCAGCACCTCAAGGTACTCGTGATTGCGTTCCTGAAAGCCCACCAAACCAGGCGAAACCAATACCAAATTGTCTACTTTTTTGGGATAAGCCAAGGCCAAGTCCAAGGCAATGATACTGCCTAGCGAGCAGCCCACCAAAGTAAAGTTTTGTACTCCAGATGTATGCAAAATAGCCAGCAAATCGTCCATGTCCAATCCCTCGTTATTGTCATGAGAAGATTGTCCATGGCCCCGCAAATCGTACGTAATTACTTGGTAGTGTTTGCTAAAATAATCGACTTGGGTTTCCCACATTTGGTGGTTTAGTCCACCTCCGTGAATAAATACCAGCGTCTTGGGACCATTGCCCAAAACCTGATAAGCCAACTGATTACCTCCAAAAACCATTTGCTGGACACCCATATTATCCTCCTGATTTTTTGGCCTTATATCCAGCGTCTTTTAGCAAGTTGAGGACTTTGTCTCGCACATCTCCCTGAATGATGATTTCGCCTTCCTTGGCACTGCCTCCAACCCCACATTTGGTTTTAAGCATCTTGCCCAAGTCTTTCAGATCATCTTCGGTGCCTACAAATCCAGTGACTAGAGTAGCCGCTTTGCCCTTGCGGTTTTTGCGGTCCAGCATTACTCTCAAATCTTGTTGATTGGGTGGAAGTGTTTCGGCCTCCGCTTCCTCATCATAATCATACTCAAAATCAGGATTGGTTGAGTACACCATTCCCAGGCGATCTTTCCAATCGTTTTCCTCTTTTTTATTTTTTTTATTTCGACTCATAGGTTTAGTTTTTAATGGAGTCAACAGTTGACGGTCAACTGTCGACAGCGGACTGGTTTTCTTCTCGAAACAATCTCCTGTCTGCCACAAAAGGTCCAAAAGGTAAGATAGAAGCTACTAAGGCAAGTGCCATTTTTTTGAACGGCCAAGAATGCTCAATTTTTACCTGAATCACCAACAGGCCATAGGCCACAAACAGTACCCCATGTAGCATACCGACTACCTGTACGCCTTCTGGGATTTTCCAAATATATTTGAGAGGCATCGCAATGCCCAATAATATCAAAAATGACCATCCTTCGAGAAAACCTACTACCCGCAAGCGACCCAAAGAGGTTTTTAATAATTGCATCATAACATTAGCAGTAATTGTGAATCCCAAAATTACAACAGCTTGAGATATCATACGTAATTTTGAGCATTTTTATTGGATATCAATAAAAAAGGCAATGTCTGGATAAACATTGCCTCTTGATCAAGTTCAAGTTGATTATTTCTTAAAAATAAAATTGATAGTATCCTCGAGTGCCATCTTTGCTTACCCCTTGAATGTACACCTTCCCTTGCAAATCCAACAATAAATCTTCTACATCCTTAGGATTGTTTACCACTTGGCGGTTGATGTGGGTAATCACAAAACCTTCGCGCATGCGTAAACGACTAAATAAACCACGACGCACTTTTACAACCTTTACTCCACCCTTCTCAATGCGTAGTTTTTGGCGCTCAGCCTTAGAAACCTTCTCGAGTTCAACGCCTAGTTTTTTAGAGTAAAAAATTTGCCTTTTCAATACCCCAGTAGTTCCTTCCCGGTTTCTTAGTTTAAGCTGTACCATTTTGGTTTGCTTGCCTCGGCGATAAGTTACTTTGAGTTTGTCACCAGGGCGGTAATAACTCATTTCTTCCATAAAACCGCTCTTACCGTCTATTTTATCATTGTTTATTTGCAAAATCACGTCCCCTTGTTTCAATCCTGCTTTGGCTGCTTCGCTACCATCCTCAATATCGGTAATCACGGCACCATCAAACGAATTGGCTTTAATGTCAAAGCGTTGTGCAAGTTTAGTGCTTAAGTCATTTACCTTGATTCCAGTAAAAGCTTTTTGTACCTCTCCATATTGCACCAAATCGTTGAAAACCTTGGCCACAATATCTACTGGAACCGCGAACCCATACCCGGCATATGACCCAGTGCGAGACAAAATAGCGGTATTGATCCCTACCAATTGTCCTTTGATGTTCACCAATGCTCCTCCACTATTACCAGGGTTAATAGCTGCATCGGTTTGGATAAAGGACTCCAAAGGAAACTGTCCGCCTAATAAATCTATGTCACGACCTTTAGCACTTACAATTCCAGCGGTTACTGTTGAGGTCAGGTTAAATGGATTACCAATGGCCAATACCCATTCTCCTACCGAAAGTTTTTTGGAAGTTCCTCGGGTAATGCTAGGCAAACCTTTAGCTTCAATTTTTAGAACCGCGATATCCGATGAAGGGTCGGTACCAATGACTTTGGCCTTATAAGATTTTTTTTCGTGGATAACTTCTATAGTTTCAGCATCCTCAATTACGTGATTGTTGGTCACAATGTATCCATTGTCGGTAAAGATTACTCCCGACCCAGAGGCCAGTTGTTTGCGTCCACGACCTCCACGTCCTCCAAAAAAGAAGTCGAACATATCGTAGGAATTGTATTTGGCGTCTGATACGGTTTTGATGTATACTACACTACGAGTGGCCAATTTGGAGGCTTTCTTAAAATCACCGTTGAGTTCTACGATGGATTTATTATTGACCATTTTGGTGTCACTTACCGTTCTTTCGTCAATGACCCGATCGTCATTGTGGTTTTGGGCGGGGTTAGAGGGCTTACTCATGAGGTAAAAACTATAGCCACCCACTATAGCTGATATAAAGCTTAATAAAATGGTTTTTATGGTGTTGTTCATAATATTTACAGCTAAGTTTAGTGTTTCTTAATTCTGTCCTAACAAAATTAATGAATTTTTGGTTTTTGAGGCATTTCTGCCAGGTAACACACCCATATTTTTAGGTTAAATAATGTTAAAACGAGGTGTTATGACTTGTTTTTTGCGCCTTTCTCACTATTTGCAAAGCACGGATTAATGATTATTTTCGTGTCGTATGAAAGCAGCAAAACCCTTATTGAGTATTGTGAGTCCAGTATACCGCGCCGAAAAAATTGTAGACTTGCTGGTAGAACGTATTACAAATGAAGTAAATAAAATTAGTGAAAACTTTGAAATTATACTAGTAGAAGATGGTAGCCCAGATAACTCCTGGCAAGCCATTGAACGGAACTGTCAACAAGATAAAAGAGTGGTAGGGATCAAACTAAGTCGTAATTTTGGTCAGCACTATGCCATTACTGCAGGTATTGACCATGCGCAGGGCGAATGGGTGGTGGTGATGGATTGTGATTTGCAAGATCGCCCAGAAGAAATTATAAACCTATATAATAAAGCCCAAGAGGGCTACGATGTGGTATTGGCTCGGCGTGATAAACGTAGAGACTCTTGGTTGAAAAGGTTGTTTTCCTGGACTTTTTATAAGCTGCTGTTTTATCTTTCGGGTATCTCGCATGATACTAAAGTCGCTAACTTTGGGATTTATCATATCAAGGTAATACGAGCTATTTGCCAAATGCAGGATCATATCAAGTTTCTCCCAACTATGGTTCAGTGGATTGGATTTCGTCAAATAAAGTTAAACATTCAGCACGCAGAACGAAAAGAAGGCAAAACCTCCTACAAACCATTTCATCTCTTTAATTTAGCTCTCAATATTTTACTCATTAACTCGAACAAGCTCCTAACCCTTATCATTTATACTGGTGGGATAATAACCTTAGGAACAGCTTTTTATGTGATTTATGAAATACTAGCTGCCCCAAAAATATTAGTTTTAAGCGGTATTCTATATTCTGTTTGGTTTTTGGGTGGTTTAATTATTATGGCAATAGGTGTGCTTGGCTTATATATTGGAAAGATTCACAATGGTGTCAAAAAAAGGCCAGTATACATTGTCAAAGAAGAACTAAACTCAGTGAGATGATTCATTTTTTGGAGTGGGACAGTCATTTTTTTGGTTACAAAACAGGTCTGATTAACATATTGAATGCTGATTTTGACATCAAGCAGGCAATAAAATTTGGAAAGGAAGAAGGTTATCAACTTTGTTACGCTTATATACCACCTGAATTAAAATTGATAAATCAACAATCAATAGAACTTGGAGGAATTTTAGTAGATGAAAAAATTGTTTTTTGTTATGATATCCCTTCTTTGTTAGAAAATGTTAGTCCTTTAAGCCCCAATATTCATTATTTTCAAGAAGCCACCCTTAACTCCAACCTTGTGAGATTGTCGATTCAAAGTGGCAAATTCTCTCGTTTTAATATAGATCAAAACTTTAAAAATCAGGAATTTGAAAGAATGTATACCGTTTGGATGCAGAATGCAGTGACGGGTAAAAATGATGACAAAGTTTTGGTATACAAAGTAGGGCAACAAATTGCAGGAGTATTGGCTTTAAACACCAGGCTCAAAGATACTAATATTGAAATTTTGGCGGTAGACTTTAATTATCGTAGAAAGTCTATTGGTACTCAACTTGTAGAAAGAGCCTTTGAAGAAAGCCAACTACTTAAAAGTAATACGATACAAGTAGTTACCCAAAAAGCCAATAAAATTGCCTGTAACTTTTATCAAAAAATGGGTTTTGAAATGGCTAAAATCACCAACATTTATCATTTTTGGTTGTAGATATTTTGCCTCTCTAAAAATCACTTATTCCTCGTTTGGTATATTCATACACATGCTTTCTCGGTTATTTTAATTCGGTAATGTTAAAAGTCGAAATTAAGTCCCAAGGATTACTTGAGCGAAAGTATTGTTAAATATAAAGCATTGATTATTTTTGCGCCATTATGGAAAAAAATACCCCTTTAATATCTATAGTGAGTCCTGTTTATGGTGCTGAAAAGATCGTAGATTTATTGGTTGAACGTATTATAAAGGAAGTAAGTAAAATAACTGAAAACTTTGAAATTATTTTGGTTGAGGATGGAAGTCCAGACAATTCCTGGGAGGCAATAGAGCGAAACTGTACCAAGGAAAAAAGAGTCAAAGGAATCAAGTTTAGTCGGAACTTTGGTCAACATTATGCTATTACAGCTGGACTTGAAAATGCTGATGGTCAATGGGTTATTGTTATGGATTGTGATTTGCAAGATGATCCGATCTATATTTCTCAACTATTTGCAAAAGCAAAACAAGGGTATGATATTGTATACACAGTTAAAGAAAAACGTAAACACTCATTATTCAAAAATATCACAGCATATTGGTTTAATCTTTTTTTTAATTGGTTAGTAGATAACAAATCTCGCTCAAGCTCAAAAGATATAGGGTCTTTTAGCATTATATCTCGTAAAGTTGTAGATGCATTTAAAGATTACAAAGACTACAGAAGACATTATTTAATGGCTTTGAGATGGCTTGGCTTTGAATCTGGATACATTAATGTAGAACACAAAGAAAGACATGAAGGTAAAAGCTCATACAATTTCAAGAAACTTGTCAATCATGCTATTGATGGTATTACTTCTCAATCAGATAAATTATTACGTATCACAATAGTTTTGGGGTTTATTTTATCAGCAATTTCTATCCTGGCTGGTATCTATATTGTTATCAGATCATTTATTGCCTCTTTTCAAAGTGGTTGGGCAAGTTTGGCCGTATTGGTACTTTTCACTTCTGGTTTGGTTATTACGAGTATAGGCATAAGTGCCATCTACATTGGAAAAATCTTTGAGCAAACTAAGCAAAGACCATTGTTTATAGTAGATAAAGCATTAAACATGACAGATGATATAAATTAATTGCTACTATTTATGCATAAATTTATTGTTGATTTAGGGCTAGACTTATACATTTGATCTCTACTCTCTGGATTTACATATAGCATAAAAAAACTATTGTCCTACTAAAAAATAATTATTATGGAAAGTTATGGAATTAGAAATCAGAGACAAACGAACAATAAAATAGATAGTCATCTTGAAAACCTAAGAATTAATGGCTTTTCCATTGAAGAAGCTATCATTGAAGAAGAGTTTTGTGATAAAATTGCAAGCCTTTTAGATCAAGTTTACCAAACTCAGGAAGATAGCTTCGGTAAAGAGAACTTGGCTAAAATCAAGGAATTGGATATGGTAAGGATGCCTTTTTTATATGATCAAACATTTTTCAAAATTTTCATGCACGATTTAGTACTGGAACTTACCAGTAAATATCTTGGAAATGTATTTCATTTGCACCTACAAAATGGCATTATCAATCGTCCTCAACGTAAACATCACCAAACATCTTGGCATCGTGATTTACCTTATCAAGATTGGGTGATAAGCAAACCTTTAGGTTTTAATGCTTTTTTCTGTATAACTGATTTTAATGAGTCTAATGGGGCAACTATTGTACTCCCGCATTCACATCAAATTGATTATTTCCCTAATTCCAAATTTATTGAAGATAATCAATTACAAGTTAATGCCCCCAAGGGTTCCATCATCTTTTTTGACAGTATGATTTATCATAGAGCAGGTGTAAATCTATCAGACAATGTTAGATATGGAATCAACAATATGTTTGTTGTACCTATTTTAAAGCAACAAATAGATTTGGCTAGTTATTGCTCTACAATGGAACACTTAGACCCTAAAGTGGCCAAAATACTGGGTGTACCATATCAAACTCCAACAAGTGTAGATGACTACCGAACCAAAAGGCTAAATAAACTAACCTAAAATGAGTAAAAAAAAGGTAATCATTACCCAGTCAAACTATATTCCTTGGAAAGGATATTTTGATTCATTTCAATTAGCAGATGAAGTAATATTGTATGATGATATGCAATATACTAAAAGAGACTGGCGAAATCGAAATCAAATTAAAACTCCTCAAGGCACACAATGGTTGAGTATTCCAGTAGAGGTAAAAGGAAAGTACTTTCAAGCAATTAAGGATACCAAAGTAAGTGAAAACAAGTGGAAGCAAAAACATTGGCGAAGTATCCAAGTGAATTATGCCAAGTCCCCCTTTATAAAAGAGTATCATGATATTTTGGAAGACCTATATTTGAATTGTGAAGAGGAGTATTTAAGTTTAATTAATTATCGTTTTCTAAAAGGTATTAATCAAATATTGGGGATTGAAACCCCAATACGGTTCTCATCAGATTTTACATTAGTAGAAGGCAAGACTGAACGTTTGGTAGATTTATGTAAGCAAATTGGAGGAACCGATTATTATACTGGACCTGCTGCAAAGGATTACATGGATGAATCACTTTTTGAACAAGAAGGGATTAAAGTTCATTATTTAGATTACTCAGGTTACAAAGAGTACCCTCAATTATTTTCCCCATTTGTACACGGAGTTACTATATTAGATTTAATATTAAATGTAGGCTCAGCAGTTACAAACTATATGAAAAACTTTTGAAAAGATGGACAAAGACAAGATAGTTGAGGATGTAAATAAATACTATACTGACAAACTACAAACTTTTGGAGCAACCCCTAAAGGTGTAGATTGGAACTCGATTGAATCACAAGAAACAAGATTTAATCAATTGGCCAGCATTATAAACTCTCCAAATCAAGAGTTTTCAATTCTTGATTATGGTTGTGGTTATGGTTCTATGTATGCTTATCTAAAAAATAAATTTCCTGAAAACTTTTCTTTTCACGGATATGATATTTCAGAAGAAATGATTTCTAAAGCAAAAGAAATTTATGGTAATGACAGTTCTACGCAATGGTTTACTCAAATCAACCCTGCTTCTACAAAAGTCGATTATGTTATAGCGAGTGGAATTTTTAATGTTAAGCTTAATCACTCAAACCAAGATTGGCAAGCTTATATTTTAGATACTCTTCAACAATTCAACTCTTTGGCCACAAAAGGTTTTGCATTTAATATGCTCACTAGTTATTCTGATAAGGAATATATGCGTGACAATTTATATTATGCTGAACCATTCTTTTTTTTCGATTATTGTAAAAAGAATTTCTCCAAGTATGTAGCAGTATTACATGATTATCCTCTTTATGAATTTACAATCTTGGTAAAAAAACTGTAATAAAACTCAATTTATGGCAAATATAGTAATTTTTGGAACGGGTGATATCGCACAAATTGCAAACTATTATTTTCAGATTGATACTAATCACGAAGTGGTAGCTTTTACAGTTGATAGAGATTATCTAAAGGAAACCAGCTTTGAAGATAAACCAGTGATTCCTTTTGAAGAGATTGAAAATATTTATCCACCTTCAGAATATCAAATGTTTGTGGCTTTGAGTTATTCAAAGATGAATAAAATAAGGGAAGCAAAATACAATGCAGCCAAAAATAAAGGATATCAACTAGTCTCTTACATCAGCAGTAAATGCTCATACATGTCACAATATGAGTGTGGAGATAATTGTTTTATTTTTGAGGACAATACTATTCAACCATTTGTAAAGATTGGAAGTAATGTCACCCTATGGAGTGGTAATCACATAGGTCATCATTCAACTATTCATGATCATAACTTTGTAAGTTCCCACGTAGTAATATCTGGTCATTGTGAAATTCACTCTAATTGTTTTTTAGGTGTAAATGCTACGTTGCATAATAATGTAATTTTACAAAAAGAAACACTTTTAGCCGCTGGTGCTATTATCGGAAAAGACACTGTTGAGCAAGGCGTATATTTGCCAGCAAAAACTACTCTTTTTAACAAAAAAAGTGATGAACTAAATTTTTAAATATGCAACAGTGGACCAAATTAGGGCAAGTATTTGAAGTAAACAATGCTAATTCATACCTAAAAAGTCATGCAGCTAACCCATTAGCTATTCACCTCCGAGATAATGTATATCGTGTTTTTTATAGTGGAAGGAGTATTGAAAATAAATCGTCAGTTGGTTATGTAGATATTGATATTCACTTACATAAAGTAATAAATTACCCTAAAGAACCTGTTATTACATTTGGCAACTCAGAGTCTTTTTACTCTCATGGAATTAGTATTGGTAACTGTTATGAAGCAAATAACCAGCACTATATTCTGTTTATGGGTTGGCAATTTCCAAAAAACGCACACTGGCGAGGTGATGTTGGCCGACTTCGCCTAATAAATAATCAAAACCTCCAGGTATTGTCTGCCTCTCCTTTTATGGGCATTGATGAAGAAGATCAGGTAAGCTTATCTTATCCTTTTGTAATGTTTCATGAAGGGATATACAAAATGTGGTATGGTAGTACCATTACTTGGGATGCAGGTAATGGCGAAATGATTCATGCTATAAAATACGCTACATCTGATGATGCCATTAACTGGAAAAAACATGGAGTTGCTATTCCATATGAAATTGGAGTTGCTCAGGCGTTTTCCAAGCCAAGTGTAATCATTAATGATGATGGGTATCATATGTGGTATTCTTATAGAAGTGGTACTGGTACTAAATATAGAATAGGTTATAGTTTTTCAGATAACGGAGTTAATTGGCAAAGAAAAGAGACAGAATCAGGTATAGATGTATCAGTAGATGGGTGGGATAGTGAAATGATTTGTTATCCTTTTGTTTTTAATCATCAGAATGATTTATATATGCTTTATAATGGCAATAGTCACGGAAAATATGGTTTTGGGTTGGCTATTTTAGAAAATCAACCTTAAATCATTGTTAAGCAGATAATTTTTGCCCTAAGGTAAGGATTGATAGATAAATCATTTTTTGTGAAAAAACACATTATCGTCAATAAATGCTCTAACAATTCAAACCTGAAAGAAAAACAGACAACTATTATAAATATATTACCAAGCGTCTATTTTGAGAATTATTAGAGATTATCACGACACATTTACATATGGGTAACTTTGTTAATAAGCTTCAAATCATTGATTTAAACTTATCCAAATTGAGTCCTGGTAATGTTTATTTATTTTAGAAAGAAAAAATGCAGTACTTGAAAAAATATTCATTACTTATTTTTAGCGTTTTGTCACTTCTGCTTAGTTTTTACATGTTTTGGCAGATTATACATAAAGACATCGCTACAGACATTCAGTCACACTCACTTCATACAATAAATTACCTGAAGGCAGGAATGTTTCCTATCCCTCCTTTATACTTTGCTTGTATTTATGCTTTTTCAGGTTTTAGCACTGACGTTAAGGTTCTCAATGAGGTTGCTATATACATTCTCGCTATTTGCTTCTTTCTTAAATATTGGTATTCCAATCGCTTGATACAAAGTAACTATATTGAAGAAAAAAGTGTAGCAACCAAACAGGAACTTCAACTTATAACTTTTTTGGTTTTGTTTGCAGCACCATTGGTAGAGAGTTTTGCACATGAGAGGTTATTTTTAGGTAAAATGGCTAGTAATGTATGGCATAACTCAACCTCCATTGCAGTTATGCCTTTTGTAGTATTACTTTTTCACCAATCAATAAAGTTCATTAAAAACAGTCAAATATCAACGAGTAACATCGTATATATTCTAGTACTTAGCATTGTTAATTTATTAATTAAACCAAGCTTTTTATTTGCCTTTGTCCCAGCATTTTCCTTGATTTTGCTTATCAAATATGGAATAAAGCATAAAAAGTTTTGGGTTGGTCTTGGCATAGCAACTTTGGTTTTCTTGACCATAATCATAGAATACTATCTCATTTATGAGATGAATATCTATGGAAAACTTTATAATACAGGTAGCAAAGCAGAAATTGTCATACGTCCATTTTATATTTTAGCTTTAAATAGTCAAAACATTCCAATAGATATTTATTTAAGCCTCCTTTTCCCTATTATTTGTGTAGTTTTCTTCGAAAAAGAAATCAAGCAAAATACCATTCTACAGTATACGTTGTGGCTATTTGCCTTTGCATTTATAATAGGTATGTTACTTGCCGAAAGTGGGTCACATGCATCTCATGGCAACCTTTATTGGCAGGTGATCTTAGTAAATTATTTATTATTCCTAGTGTTTGCCTCATTTGCTTACAACCGAATAAAAATGTGGGGCTTTAATGATTATAAGAGCCTTATTCTTATAGTAGCGTTTACTTGGCATGTTTTGAGTGGGTGGGTATATATGCACCATATTGTAACCACTAAAAGTTTTTTCTAAATTTAATATGCTACCTCAACTTTCTCTACAATAAACCTCTTGATTTGATATTTTAATGAAAATTCCTTTTAACAAACCTTACTTTACTGGAAAAGAAACACAATACATACGAGAGGCCGTAGCTCTGGGAAAAATCTCAGGAGATGGGACTTTTACTAAAAAATGTCATCAGTTTTTTGAAAACAACTATGAATTAAAAAAATGTTTATTGACGACATCTTGTACTGATGCATTAGAAATGGCGGCTATTTTACTTAACATACAACCAGGTGATGAAGTAATAGCCCCAAGTTATACCTTTGTGAGTAGTGTCAATGCCTTTGTATTACGAGGGGCTAAGATTGTATTTGCTGATTCGGAAGATCAGACTCCTAATATAGATGCAAATAAAATTGAAGCATTAATTACTCCTCGAACTAAAGCGATTGTTGTAGTACACTATGCAGGGGTAGCCTGCGATATGGATGCTTTAATGGCACTGGCAAATAAACATAATTTATTTTTGGTAGAAGATGCTGCACAAGCCATTGATAGTTTCTATAAAGGCAAACCATTGGGAAGTATTGGCCATTTAGGCGCATTTTCATTCCACGAAACAAAAAATATTATTTCAGGAGAAGGGGGGATGTTAATCATCAACGATGATCGTTTCGTTCAACGAGCTGAAATTATTAGAGAAAAAGGTACTAACCGCTCTGCTTTTTTTAGGGGAGAAATTGATAAATATGGTTGGGTAGACCTTGGGTCCTCTTTTTTACCTTCCGATATCATTGCGGCGTTTTTATACGCTCAACTAGAAAACTTGCAAGATATTCAAAAGCGTCGTAAAGAGATATGGCAACTATATTATACCGAATTATTGTCTCTGCAAGATGCTGGAATTATAGAATTGCCTAATATACCTTCCTATGCTACTAATAATGCACATATGTTTTATCTAGTTTGTAACAGTCTGGAAGAAAGAACTCGTCTGATAGAATATTTGAAAACAGTAAATATCAATGCTGTTTTTCATTATTTGTCTTTACACAAATCTCCATATTATTTTTCTAAACACGATGATAGGGATTTACCGAATTGCGATAAATTCGCTGACACTCTAATTAGATTACCATTTTATTATGAGATGACTCCAAATACCCAAAAAACTGTCACCACAAACATCAAAAAATTTTATGGAAAATAAACAACTTAACTTGCAGTTCAGGAATACCCTTACCATTCTGTTTTTTGTATACATTTTTGTTTTTAATATTCTCATTTTTAACATAAATACAAGAGAGGGTTTTTTTCTTCCTTATCGTGATTGGTTCAAATTACTGGGATTATCATTATTTGCCTTCAACTTATCAGTAGTTAAACATTTAGTACCTAAAAGAAAACTACTTGTATTCCATTTTCATTATCTATTACTACTATATATGTTATTGATAGTAGTTTTATCTTTTTTACCTGCGTCAATTAGCAAGTTATTTTTCTATAGTTTTATCTTTTTAGGCTATGCAAGTACCTTACTAAATATATACCTCATTTTTACAAAGCTCACATATGGTACACTTCTGTTGATGTTACCTTTGGGGTTTATTTTTTCTAATTGGATTATAGGGAAATTATACTCTACTTATGGAGGAGTTAGTCCCATGTTTATGGAAAGAATAGCTTTCGGCATTGCACACTTAGATACTTTATTTCATCTAAGCATTGCTCAAATGTTTAAAACTCATGGTGTATCAAGTAATGGATTGGATGGCATTCCTTATTTAGGCTATCATTATGCAAGTCATTGGTTGTTTGCCAGAATTTCTGTTTTTAGTGGACTATCCTTAGTAAAAATTTATAATTACTTGTATCCATTTTTATTCCTTCCGCTTTATTTTAAAGTAGTTTTGCACCTGACTCTAAAGCTTTATAACTTTTTTAAAAAGCAAATACTTGATCTTAATATTACCACAAAAGTAGGTATCTGTTTTTGGGCGATTTTTATGGTAGCTCATATTGGGCTGCTTCCTCAGAAAACCCTTAATTCATTTACTTATTGGCATAGTTACATTGTCTCTGAGTCATTCTTAATAGGGCTTATTTTCTTCTATATCGTTATTTGGGTTCTGATAGATTACCACGAGTTTGGTAACACACCTTTTAAAAAATGGTTTTTTAAAGTTACCCTTTTATTTCTGGTAATTATTTGCCTTTTCTCAAAAATATCTATTGGTGTGTTGTTAATACCTGTATTGGCATACATTCAATTTAGAAATGATCAGTTTTTTAAATGGAAGAATCTCATATTTTGGGCTATTGGTTTATTCTTTTTTTATCAATGTTTCAACTTAACGAGCAATGGCGAAACAGTGCTTAAAGTCAAATTTATGCACTTCTTTCACACTTACTCAGATAAAGATTTTTGGTATTATCAAGTTCCCATACACTACATCACGCTTTTTTTATTCTTGATTAGTTATTTTTATGAAATAGAAAAAACAAACCCCAAAACATCTTTACTAAAACTAATAAAAACAAGACAAGTTATTCCAATAGAAACATTAATTCTTTTTGCATTTCTGGGACTTTTACCACTCTTGTGGTTAGTAGTAGAAGGAGGTAGCGCTATTTATTTCTCAAGTATTACTCAAAAGTTAAGCATTCTACTTTTGCTATGTATGTCACCCATGTTAGTAGAGCGCTTTGCTCATACCCCTGTAATTACTCGTGGGTTTCTGATCATTATCTTTTTAATTCCTTTTTTTCTTATGATGATAGATAATTCTAATAGAGATTATAAGAAAGCGCTTACAAAGACTCAGGAACAAAGAGATAAAATGAAAACTCTAGCTGGTCTTGAGGGATTACCCAATAAACAAATGCAACAGAAAATGCTTTATAAACGAGAGTTTATTTTTGCCAGGGTATTGGATAGTCTGGAAAGATTACCAGTAAGTCAAAAGAAAAAGATGCTTATACATGTACCTCATGAAGATTACTTTTATACACATTACGACAATACCCTTAAAGTATCTTTTATTATTCCAGCTTTAACTGGAATAGCCACTATTAATGGTCTTTCAAAGCACAAAGAAACAAAGAAATGGAGCACTTATGGACTAGGAGTGTATCAAAGCCACCCATATTTACCTTTGATTGGATCAGATGAACCTAAACATGTAATATCAAGAGCAAAAGTACAAGGTCTTGAAGACAAAGAAATTTATCAATTACGTACTATTCTCAAACCTTACCCTGACAACCATAAAACCGATATTAAATACAATGAAAGGGTGGTCTTAAAAAAAATCAAATAATCTTTACACTGTAATTCAAGGCATTTAGAAAAAGCACAAACTTGCTAAATAACAATGTTTAAAACAGGTTTCCAATATTGTGATGTGCCTGGTATTTTAACAAAAACCAAATAGACATATATCAATTATTTAAACACTTGAATTGATATATGGCAATAAAAAAGAAACTAGAAAATGGGGTATATATATATTTTTTTAACAATCATTTTTACCGTATATGGCCAGTTAGTTATCAAATGGCGCATGGGATTAAAAGGCTCTTTGCCTGATGGTTTTACAAGTAAAATTCTCTTCATTCTTCAGGCATACACTGATATTTGGATTATTTCTGGATTTGGAGCAGGATTTTTGGCAAGTATGGCTTGGGCCGCAGCTATGACAAAGTTTGAGCTATCTTTTGCTTATCCCTTCATGAGCTTATCTTTTGTGATGGTATTCTTGTTAAGTATTTTCTTATTTCAAGAATCATTTACTTGGGCAAAACTTATTGGGTTAATATTTATCATTGGAGGAATTATTATATCAGTACAAAAATTTTAAGGGTAACTTATATTTAACCCAATACATATATCTCATTTAACTAGATACACTGTAAATTAAATTTACTAATATTTTTGTATCTTGTTTCTCTATCTATGAATAGATAGAGAAACAAGATGCCCAATTAGGTCTATCAAACAAAGCGCCTTAGAATCCCTTTTAGCCAAAGATTCTTTATTGTTGCTCAATACAATCATATCACTGGACTTGTCACCTTGGATGTGTAGCACACTTGTCAGGCGATCAGCCAACAAGTATAGGATTCAGGACTGTACAATGTACAATACGATGGACGAAATCTCCCTAATTGTGATTTTTTGCAGATAACCCAGTAAGACTCCCATTTTACTATGCGCTCACTACTGCCAATCAAGAATATATTATCCATTACGTGAAGAAATTCTATGAAATCTAACCAAGCCCTCTTGTCATTTCATCACAAACTCATCATTTTACTATTCACGTATGCATTGATTATAGGTTTGGCAGGTTTCAATATTCTGGCACGCATTGGTTTTACTTCATATTTGTTTGAAACCCTGGCGATTGCTGGGTTGGCGTTATTTTGCAGTAATCTATTGATTGTGCCAGAGTTGTTTAAAAGAAACCATCCCTGGTTACACTTCCATACACTTTTGTTACTCTTTTTTTTGAGTATTATCTTGGTTTCTTACCTGCCTTCCTGGGTGCGCCTGGTATTTTTTTATAGTTATGTATTATTAGGTTTCTCAGTAGCGTTATGGGTTGTTTATCAGTTTTTTGCAAAGCTTTCCCTAAAAACTATTCTCCTGCTGTTGCCTGTGCCCATATTGTTGGCCATCAAAATAGTAGGGGCTTTTTATGATTATGGAACCTTGAATCCCTTGTTTCTTGAAAAAATTGCCTTAGGTATAGGGCATCAAGATACGCTTATGCACATGAGCATTACGCAAATGTTCAAAACCCACCACATAGCCAGTACAGGGTTAGACGGAATTCCGTTTGTGCACTATCATTTTGGTAGCCATTATTTTTTTGCCCGATTATCTTTTTTTAGTGGATTATCGGTGATGCACATATACCATTTGGCGTTTCCAGTATGCATTATTCCGTTGTATTTTCTCTTACTACTTTATACGGTCTTGCGTCTGACTACAATTTTAAATACTCAGCCACTGAATTTACAAATTACCCAAACCAAAGGGCTGGTTTTTTGGGGCATATTTCTGGTAGCACACTTGGGTATGTTGCCCGACGATTACTTACAGCGAACGGTAAGCTGGCAAAGTTACTTGGGTTCAGAATCTTACCTCGTAGCCCTTATTCTAATGTTCACTACCTTAAGTTATTTGCTCGACTACCGCCATTTACAAGAAGGTACCACATCTAAAACAATGTATAAAGTATTGTTAACGGTTTTGGTGTTGGTCATTTGTCTTTGTAAAGTTTCGGTAGGTCTACTATTGATAGCTATTGTAGCTTACTTACAATGGAAAGAAGGGCAATTGTTTAGATGGAAAAATCTACTGTTTTGGCTGGTAAGCCTGGGATTACTATATGTTTTATACCAAGCCTTCATTGCAGGTTTTGGCAGGAAGACAGACATTCATTTTTTTCATTTTTTTCGCCGATACACCGATTATCCCATTCGGTTTTATATAGTACCTATACATTTCTTTGCATTGATATTATTTATCCTGCTACACTTGTATCAGGTTGAGAAAAATAACCCCGAGGCCAGCCTTCCAAAACTTATCAGGGATAAACAAACCCTATGGCTGGAGGTGATTCTCCTGCTTGGAGTGCTGTCTCTTTTACCAGGGCTAATACTGGCAATCCCTGATGGAAGTGCTATTTATTTTTCAGATGTTGCTCGTAGAGTAAGCATCGTGCTTTTGCTGGCAATTACTCCCTTTGTAAGCCAACTTATCCATCGCAGCCTGACCATCACCAAACGAGTTATCATTATATTACTCATTTTCCCACTGGCTGCTACCTTGTTTTCCAATGCCAAAAATACCTTTTGGAAGGTGTTGTATGAGAGTGTTGATATAAGAGTAACCCTAAAACCTCAAGGGCAAAGACTACGATTTGCCTATACCCAAATGCAAAGTGCCTTGGAAAAACGTCCTGAATATCAGTTTTTGAAACAATTAGATAGCTTGAATCAATTGCCTGTGAGCGAAAAGAGAAAAATGCTGATCCACATCCCCCAGGCAGATACTGCTTACTACAATCATCTGCAAGGAGCGTCTTGGGCCTCCAGTTTTCTAGTGCCAGCCTTGACAGGTATTCCTCTCATCAATGGTTTGCCACCTCAAAAAGAAGCAAAAAATAAACAAACGTATACACTATTTACTTACCATATGGCAAGCCGTAGGGCCAAAGTCCCTTGGATTGGGGCGGATGATAGATCTGCAATCAGGGAAAGGGCCAGAAAATTAGGAGTAAAAGATAAAAAAATCCTAAGGCTAACGACTACCTTTCAAGATTTGAAAACAAGTGAACCTTTGGTCCACTAAAAGTTACAAAAAATGCTATAGAATTGGATAACTTTTTGTAAAGTGCAATTGTATTATTTTTAAAAAATGTTATATGGCACAAGAATACGATAATTTGTTGAGGTCGTTGGATCGAGCCTGTGATGGCTTGTTATTTATGAGTGAGTCCGATTATCCTTTTGAGTCTTTTTATTGGGACTATAAAGGAGAATTATCACCCGAAAAGGTAATAGAACTTGCCCACGAAATGGACGATGCACGAGTAAAAGAACTGACGTTGGAGGCATTTTTTAAAAATGCAGTAGCCGAAGAAAGTTGGTACGATACCGAAGAAGTAAGAATTGCCCGACGGTTTCAAAATTTAGTAGATACGCTCAAGCGCAACTTAGAAGAGATCAAAGTATATCGAGTGGGGTTTGCCGAAGCAGAGGTATATGTGGTGGGAAAGCCTGAATTTGGAGGGTATGCGGGAGTATCTACTCATGTAGTACAAACTTGATTTGTATAGACGATGTGCTGAACTCAAAGAATTTAGATAGATTAACGAACATTGAGGTTTCTTACAGCCTTTTTTACCCAATGTTCGTTAATCGTTGTCAATCTTCCAGTCCTAACTACTTCCTTACTTACCTACTTTTCTCCCCTCAGAGTTCCTCTGAACTTTATACCTGACTTTTTGTTATATTTGTAAAATTTTTAGAAGTGATCACTCAACGGTTACCCCTTTGAAGGGGCGTATGATTGGCATATACCAATAACTCAACCGTTGAAGTTGAAACACTGTGAGACTAATTAATAATTGTATAAAAACATGTTTCCAAAGTATGATGTGATAGTAGTGGGAGGTGGTCATGCCGGATGCGAAGCGGCATCTGCTGCTGCCAACCTGGGTTCTAAGGTTTTGTTGGTAACCATGGATATGAACAAGATTGCTCAAATGTCTTGTAATCCAGCCATGGGAGGCGTAGCCAAGGGCCAAATCGTACGAGAGGTAGATGCATTGGGAGGAATGAGTGGTATTGTAACAGACAAAACTATGATTCAGTTTCGTATGTTGAACCGTTCCAAAGGAGCAGCCATGTGGAGTCCCCGATGCCAAAGTGACCGTATGCGTTTTGCCGAAGAATGGCGCTTAACTTTGGAGCAAAATCCCAATGTTGACTTTTGGCAAGAAATGGTCACAGGTATTGTCGTGAAAGACAACCGAGCAGTAGGGGTCACCACTTCTATGGGTTTAGAAATTCCTGCCAACTCAGTAATTTTGACCAGTGGTACGTTTATGAACGGCCTAATCCATATTGGTGAAAAACAATTTGGAGGAGGACGTGCTGGTGAGCGAGCTTCTAAAGGCATTACCAAGCAATTGGTAGACTTGGGTTTCGAGGCAGGGCGAATGAAAACTGGAACCCCTCCCCGAGTAGATGGTCGTAGTATCAATTATGAGGTGATGGAAGAGCAGGCGGGAGATGTAGATCCTGGTAAGTTTTCGTATGCCGATACCCCCAAACTCAAAGCACAACGAAGTTGCCATATTACTTATACCAATACCAAGGTACACGAAGTGCTGGAAACCGGCTTTGAGAAATCGCCCATGTTTGCAGGGCGTATCAAAGGGTTAGGACCACGTTATTGTCCCTCGATTGAAGATAAAATTAACCGATTTGCCGAGCGCGATCGCCACCAAATATTTGTAGAGCCTGAAGGTTGGGATACCGTAGAAGTATACGTCAATGGTTTTTCTACTTCATTGCCCGAGGATGTGCAATACAAGGCATTGAGATTGATTCCTGGGTTTGAGAACGCCAAAATGTTCCGTCCGGGGTATGCTATTGAATACGATTATTTCCCTCCTACCCAGCTTAAAATGACCCTTGAGACCAAACTGGTAGACGGATTATTTTTTGCTGGACAAATTAACGGAACTACTGGATACGAAGAGGCTGCTTGTCAGGGATTGATGGCAGGGATCAATGCTCACTTGCGAGTAAAAGAAGAAAATCCATTCATTCTCAATCGTTCGGATGCCTACATTGGGGTATTGATTGACGACTTGATCAATAAAGGGACCGATGAACCTTATCGTATGTTTACTTCTCGAGCCGAGTATCGTATTTTGCTGCGTCAAGACAATGCTGACCTACGTTTGACCGAAAAATCTTACAAGTTGGGCTTGGCTACCGAAGAACGTATGCAAAGAGTGAGAGACAAAAAGGAGCAAATCAAGCAATTATCAGCCGAATTGGCCAAAATTAAATACAAGCCTACAGAGATCAATGACCATTTGCAGACTTTGGGCACCGCACCTATCAAAGAAAAGTCGGCATTGATGAATTTGGTAAAACGCCCCGAGGTCAATTTTGAAAAATTGCGCGCTTTGGAGGGAGGAATTGATACTTTTTTGAGAGATTTTGATCACGAGGTGGTAGAACAGGTAGAGATTTTGACCAAGTATGCTTCTTATATCGAAAAAGAAGAAAAAATGGCGCAAAAGCTACATGAACTCGAAGGGTTTAAAATTCCCACGGCCTTTGATTATGACCAGCTCAAGGCGGTGTCGGCCGAAGGAAAAGAAAAGCTCAAAACGATTCGTCCCGAAACCATTGGACAAGCTTCTCGTATTAGTGGGGTATCACCTGCCGATATTTCCATTTTGATGGTGTATTTGGGACGTTAATAACGCCTTTTAGCTTATAAATAAAAGCCTGCTTGAATACTACTTTCAAGCAGGCTTTTTATTGATCTCCCAGTGAAGGTTATGTCATACAATTTGGGCCAACTCCTTCATAGATATCGGCTTGGGTAGCACATCTATCACAAAAGGGTAATCGGCTAATCTTTTAGAGGCAATTTCGTGGGCCATCCCTGAAATTACTAAAACTTGAGTATTGGGGTATAGCTGAGCAAATTGCTGCTCAAATTTTTCTAAGAAGAGTTCCCCACCCCCCATGCGTAAGTTCCAATCGAGGGTAATCAATTCGGGAAATCTACCTTTTGCCTGCATGTCTTCCAACTTGACCAAAGCAGTCGCTGCACTCATGCTAAACTCAATATTGACATATTGAATGAGGTTTGTAAAGATTTTATGATATTTTACGATGAACAATCGATCATCATCAATCAAAAAAATATTTTGATAGTGGTTTTTACTATTTTTCATTGCCTGTTAGTTTACTTGGTGTCTATAGACATAAACGAAGCGAAAAAATAGGAGGTAAAAAACTTCGATGAGCTGTTATTTTTCACCGATTAGTGGTGATATGCCTGTAAGAAAATGCCTATATTGTTAAACCTTGCTAACAATTGTTAATGGCCTGTTAATACAACAACAGCGCTGAAGAAAAGCAGGTAAATTCATTGTGGGTTGTTATCAATTAGGTCAGGTAAAGGTTAAAATACCCAAAATCAAGTATTCAATAAATGACACGCAGCACCATACGTTTAATCATTGCGTTGGCTACTTTCTCGATAGTCGGCATTATGGTTACCCAGGTTTATTGGGTAAGGCGGGCATTTGACATGAAAGAAAAGCAATTTCACCAAACCATTCACGTAGCCCTGCGGGAAGTGGCCCAAAAAATTGCCGTAATTAATCAACATACCGTCAAACCCGTATCCATTACCCAGTTATCTTCCGATTACTTTGTCGTCAATGTAAACGACGTAATTGATGCCAATGTATTGGAACACTTGCTGAAAGAAGCTTTTGCTCAACGAGAACTATCTATAGAATACGAGTATGGCATTTATGATTGCTCTACCGACAAAATGGTGTATGGCAATTACGTAAGCTCAAAACCGAAAGCTCCCCCAACACTACGCACCAAGTTGCCCAAGTACGATCAGTATGTATATTACTTTGGCATTCGTTTTCCCAACAAAGCTACTTACTTGGCGAGCCAGATGGATATTTGGATATTTTCATCCTTTATTTTGCTCATTGTCACCATATTTTTCAGTTATACCTTATTTGCAATTCTAAGGCAAAAGCGGCTATCAGAAGTACAGCGGGACTTTATTAACAATATGACCCACGAGCTGAAAACCCCTATATCTACCATTGCAGTTACCGCTGATTTACTCACCAACCCACAAGTACTAGCCCAGCAAGATCGGGTGTTGAGTTACACCCAAATCATCAAAAATGAGAATGCACGTTTGCAAAATCAAATTGAGAAGGTATTACAATCGGCCCGGATGGATCGGGAAAAGCTTACATTAAATCTGGAGCAAATAGACCTGCACGAATTGATTCAAGAGGTACTGGCGAGCTTCAGTCTGAAAGTACAACAACTTGGAGGAAATATCGAGGTACAACTACAGGCAGGGCAAGCTCAAATCCAGGCAGACAAGGAGCATTTGACCAATATTTTGTATAACTTGTTAGACAATGCCATTAAGTATTCGCCCAATGTGCTCAAGATTATCGTAAGTACCCAAAATCAAACTGGAAAGAAAAACATGTTGATATGTTCGGTACAAGACCAAGGAATAGGGGTCAAAAAGGAATACCACAAAAAGATATTTGAGAAGTTTTTTAGGGTACCCACTGGCAATATTCATAATGTAAAAGGCTTTGGATTAGGACTGGATTATGTGAAAAAAATTGTAGATGCCCATCAATGGAAACTCTCTCTCCAAAGCGAAGAAGACAAAGGAAGCCGCTTTGAAATCCTGATTCCTTTAAAGAATTAGCCTAAATGCTCCCCTGAAATATAGAAATGTATGAAAGCAAAAATATTGTTTGTAGAAGACGACGCCAGTTTGGCAATGGTAACTAAAGACAGTCTCGAGCTAAGAAACTATGCCGTAACTCACTGTGAAAATGGACAGATAGCGTTGGAAGTGTTTCAAAACCAAGCATTTGACCTCTGTTTGCTGGATGTTATGTTGCCTGTAATGGATGGTTTTACACTGGCTGAGCATATCCGGCAAATCAATCAGCAAGTGCCTATTATTTTCCTGACAGCCAAATCGCTACAAGAAGATAAAATTGCCGGGCTAAAGCTTGGAGCCGATGACTACCTCACCAAGCCTTTTAGTATGGAAGAAGTAGTGCTAAAGATTGAGGTTTTTCTCAAACGCAGTCGTTTTGCCTTGTCCGATACTCGCCAATCTAAATTTATAGTAGGTCAATACCAATTCGATTTTGCTGATCTACATTTGCAACTTCAGCAAGAAAAAGCCCGACGTCTCACCCAACGAGAAGCCGAGCTTTTGAGGTTTTTTTGCCTCAATCAAGATAAAATCTTGAAACGAGAAGAAATCCTGACCAACATCTGGGGCGATGACGATTATTTCTTTGGCCGTAGCCTGGATGTATTCATTACCCGTTTGCGTAAATATCTGAAGGGAGATCCCACCGTCAAAATCGAAAACATTCACGGAGTAGGGTTTAAGATGGTGATCAAAAAATAATTAATGGTTGTGAAAATTGATTGTTCTCTTTTTTGTTTATTTTACTTCCTGAAAATAAATGATAAAACCTAACAACTCACTTCTTCATGTTGACTGACCCCAAATTTCGTCGTGCTTTTAGATTTATCGTGCTGGTTACTGTTGGCCAATTTTTGCTCGCAGTTATCTACGCACAATTATTTGCTAAATCGGTGAGCCAGGAAGCTAATATGCGTTTTTTCACTTTATCGCAAATCATCGTTGTAGCAAGCTTATGGTGGGCCATTGCTGAAGTATCTGGCAAAAGAAAAGAAGCAATGATTAGCCTTGGCATCACCTTGCTTTTTATTATCCTACCTATCAGTCTGTTTATAAAATCTCAGCAACTTTTCTTTATCAAACGTTTAGCTGAAGCATTACTTCCTTTTGGAGTGTTTGGTTATCTGGCGTTTAAAGACCAAAGAGCCGTTTGGATGCTTTTAGCAGGAGCTGTACATCTGAGCATCCAGTCACTTACTGCAAGCCAAGATGCAAGTTTATATCAATGGTTAGAAAGAGCATTGAGGGTTACTGGACACTATATGCCCAGGCATGGAGGTATTTGGGTTTATATAGATACCCTGATTTATTTATTGGCTAATCTTCCTTTCTTGTTTCTAGCGTTTAGCTATTTGTATAAAATTCTGGAAAAAAATCAGCAACAATCGTTTTTTGAAACCAAGTGGATAGATGTAACCAATATCTATTCTAAAAGAATGGCTACTACTATCTATTTATTGCTCAACGGTTGGATTACAGTACTTGCCTTTGGTTTATTAACTAGATTTCCGGGGGCACCCAACAAATTTTTACTTCGTCTGGATTATGTACTGACCGAGGTGAGTTTATTGGCTACTTTATATTTTGTATCATTGATGTTCCGTAATTTCTTGGTAGAATATTCCCTGCAAACGAACCGCAAACCAGGGTGGGCTTATTTCTTTTGGCATATACCAATTATTGGCGTTATAGGGTGGTTTGTGCATTTATCAAGTAATAAAAATATAGCCATTGATAGGTTATCACTTTTTAAGCAATCTCAGGAGCATACCAACAAGGATATCAAAACCTTTATGATTTTAGTGGCATGTTCAAGGATTTTGTTGTTATTGGTGAGTAATGTAAACACCAAAGAAGCTACCTATTTATTCTTGGGTGAGATAATCGTTTCGGTATTACTTACTGTATGGTTTGTAGAACGAGCTAATGCCAAATGGTGGATTCTGGGCTCTCTTGCTTTTATCGTAGGTTACGTATTGCTGCTCAATCGGGAGATAGCATTGAGCTATGTACTTTATGCGGTTCCTAATGTAATCGTGTTATATCCGTTATTTCACGCAAGCCAAATTGAAAACATTGCAGAAGTGTCAGACAAGGAACAGTTTCATAGTGAACCAGACCAAACTGAGGAAAATGATGTAGAATAATTCACACTCCTTCAAAAGCATCGGCGAACTTTACCACGCCACTTTTTCCTTGTAAACCTCCAGGTAACAATTCTATAGCCATAAATGCCTCACTGGGGACTTCAAACGGGCAACGGATGTTCCATTGAGCCGCAGGTGCAAAACCAAAACGAGGGTAATACTGAGGATGGCCTAGCACAATCGCAGATGAATACCCTAAGCTGCGAGCTTTGGCAAGACCCTGCGCTACCAATTGAGAACCTATACCCTGGTTTTGAAAATCGGGGTGTACTGCCAGAGGTGCGAGTGTTAAAGAAGAATGACGGGCATTTGTATCTATAATGTCTATGAGGGAAAATGAAATATGCCCCACCAATTGACCCTCAAGCTTGGCCACCAGCGATAGTTCAGGGATATAGTGCGCAGTGGGCCGCAATTCCTCTATCAGTTTACTTTCATTTTCCTGGCCAAAAGCCAGAGCATTTACTTGGTATACCTCTGGATAATCTTTTTCAGTTTCGGCAGTGATTAAACATTCCATGGTCAATTATTCTATTTGCTCATTAATTTTTAAATGAGCCAACTCTTCACTACGCCACCATAATCGTTGCGAACGTACTGGATCATAACTTGCCTGGGAGGAAGGCTTTTCTTGAATACCATCAAAGTATTTTCCGCTTACCTTTACATCAGAGATGAGTTGAGCAAGGGCCAGCCCCGATTCGTCGGCAGTGCGAATGGCCTTGAAAAATCGGCTAAATAAAGGTAATACATGAAACCACATAAAATGCGTAATAGGAGAAGTATTTCGCCCCAGCCCAGTGCCAGGGATAAATCCAGGATTGAAAGCATTGACCAAGACATGCTCCCGATGGGTTTTTTTGAGTTCTTGCTCTAGTTGGTAAGTAAAAAGTACATTGCAAAACTTAGAATTGACATAACGTTGGGATCCTTCTTTTTCCCAGTCAGTTACTTGAGCATCATTTGGGTAGGCTAAGTCCTCTATTTTATCAAAGTGAGGCGCAGGAAAACGTTGTTGTATTTCAGGGTTATGGGCATCCGAGGCTACCACCGCAATTCGTTGCAGATTTTGTGCCTGGCTGAGCAACAAATTGACCATTAAAAAATGCCCCAAATGATTGACCCCAAAAGTTTCTTCTACGCCATCTTGGGTAAATCGGGTAGGAGTAGAATAGGTAAGCCCTGCATTACAAATGATACCATACAGATTGTTGGTAGGCAATGCTTTACAAAATTTGCGAATGCTATTGAAAGAGGCCAAGTCAAGTTGAGCTATTTGAATTTGATCTTCAATGACTGCCTGTTTTTTAGTTTTTTTGAGCAACCATTTTTTGGCTTGATGGGCTTTTTGCAAATTACGGCAAGCCAGTATGACCATAAATCCTTTTTGCAACAAATGTTTAGAAGCGTACAAGCCAAGACCTGAGTTGGCTCCAGTTACGACCACAGTCTTCATAGTAATGTATATATAGTTCGTTATTAATGCTATTTGCCAAGAGGTAGAAGGTGAGATAACTTCATATATAGAAAATAGGCAAAATCAATTGAAGGTTTGCTACTGTTGTACTGAAGATACAAAAAAAACAGGTTTTTGTTTAACTTTTTAGTCTAAATTTAAACTAAAGTATAAACAGAGTTTGAGGCAGTTGTAAAAAAATAGCCAAAACAATGTTTGGCTATGAAACTAAAATACTGAAACGATCTTACCGCATATTATTTATACCAATGTGCCTTACCAAAGTATTGGGGATCAAAAAAGTTTTTGGGGATATTAGGCGAGGTATCTATTTCAGTGTATTCTTCTATTTGCACCAATCTTCCGTTGACTTCAAACCTCACAATTTGCTCTACCCAACCACCACCAGTCGCTTTATGATTTTGGTATTGTACATCTAGCACCCTATCCTTGCCTTTGTCTGGTCCTTGTTTGGCAGGGTTAATCTTTTGGGTACGTCTTACGATGTAAAAATGCGCTTGGTCTATCCAAAACTGAGGTGTTTTCAAATCTCCTTTAGAGGCACCTATTACATACACCGGGCGTCCACGATAAGTATCGGTGTGGAAGTTTTCGGTACGGTATCCACCTTTTTTCAGAATTTTTAGACATTCTTTGACAGTACGATGGTATAGCCCACCTTTGAGCAGTAAAAAATACTGAGGGTTGTAACGGGTGGTGGCCAGTTTGCCCTTGCGGAAACGATAAGCGGTATCTGCGGTAAAAAGTACGGCGTTGCCCTTGCTGGGGTGCCCATAGTCTATTCTAAAATTATTGGGATAATGAATGGCCTCGTACCATAGGGTGGTATCTCGCGGTTGCCCGGTTCGATTGTACCGAATCGTTTTTTGGACAAACGTAAATGCATTGAACCATTTACCTCCATAACGTTTCTTCATGGCTTTGAGCAATTGTTTGGTAGAGGTAATTTTGCGTTGACCAAGGGTAGGAGAGGAGGCGCCCAAGGCAAGGATTAAACCAGCAATCAATAATGTATTCTTCATGGGTGATAGGTTTGGGTAGTTATAAAAACACCTGCCAGTTTTGAAAGCCTGACAGGTGCAGTAAAATATGTTTTAATTGATTAACTTCAAAAAGTCTAAAAGTTGCTTTCAATTTTCTAACTACTAAATCAATTGTTGATTATTAAGTGTATTACACCTTCAAAAAACAATTTTAGATTGGTAATTGATGTTGAAACAGCCAAAAAAGCCAATAGCTAAAGGCCAATCACCAACGGCTTTAATCTTGGTTATTTAGTCTTCCTTACATGAGGCTATTCACAGCCATTACGACGACGAGTATCTACTACTGAGATAATTTTCCAGCCTTTGTCCGACTTGAACAACTGAAAATTGTTGACCCCACAATGCGAAAACTTATCGTTGAGGTAGAACTTGTAAGGTGTCCATACATTAGCCAGATTATCGTCTATTTTTACTACATATTCACTGATGCGCTCATCGTATACATCAGAGGGTTTTTTCTTCTTGATAGCGGCCACAAAATTTTCAACGCTTCCATTGCGAAGCATTGATTTTTGGGTTTGCTTATGCGTAAAAGTGGTTTGCATGGCCGCATTTTCATAAAATACCCCCGCTACCATATCAGCGTCTCCTTTACGCATGCCATCAAACATTTGCTTGATCACTGCAATCACGGCTTTCTTTTCTGTATTGGCTTGCGCCTGAACAGTTTTTCCAAAAGGAATAGCCACTATTACCGCTATTGCGGCCATTTTTACGAGTTTTGTCATATCGTTTGATAGATTTTAAAGTCAGTAATTTATCTTATTATTAATCTTTTGCTCCCAACGCTTTTTTACCCAAAATATCCAGTATCCAGCGAGATGCTATCGAGTAAAGCTCATAGTTTTTGCCTACCCGATTAGCGGCACGAATATTTTTCATACTTTCTTGCATAGTACCCATTTTGTAAAGCCAATGATCGCTATTGGGTAGCTCGAGGTGCGTTGCTTTGCCAGGAGACTCCCTATTTACAATGTTGGCAATAAGCTCGTGATCTTTGGCAAAACTCACAAAATCAGCTTTGCCGTGTACTGCTAATACATGAGCTCCTGCTTTAATCCAATACTTGGCAAGGTTCAAACTTCCCACTTTTTGAAAATAGCGATAACTCTGAGGGTAAAAGTTTACATTTCTTGCTAATTTGGGAAACTTCTCCAAAAGTTCTTTTTTCGGCATTTGTTCCAGCATCATATAATGCAGTGCTTTAGCCTTGCGTCGCATATTTTTGGCAATTTGATCGTATTCGGTACCAGCCATTTCAGCTTGGCGACGAGAGTTTTCCATAGAGTATTCGGCCCAATTACGCCCCACGGTACCATAAGCAATAATACCCTTGACTGGAATCTTGCTAGCAATGATCGGAGCAATGACTCCCCCCATACTAAAACCAAACAAAAAGGTTTGATCAGCGTCTACATAAGGTAGTTTTTTGAGCGCCAACAAACCCTGACGATAGCCTTCTACTTCTTCTTCAAAAGTACACTCACGACAAGGAGTTCCCTTACTGTCTCCTTGCCCCGTTTTTTCTATTTGCATTACCACCATTCCTTTGCTGGTGAGCGAGTCGGCCAATACGTGATAAAAATCTACTGCAGGATGATCCAGGTTGATACAACCCACACCCTGAATGATGACCACTGCTGGAAATTTACCTTCCCCTTTGGGTTTGGTAATGATGGTTCTTAAATGATTTTTTTTCGCTTTTACCGAGCTGTATACAATCTCATAGCGGTCACTTTGTTTGTAAGGAAAGCCTTTGAAAACCAGTTCTTTATTTTGTTTTTTGCCTTGCCGATAAAACGTCAGCTTAATTTTATCACCCGTTTGGAAAGTCTTAATTAAGGGCACCAATTGCTTTACATTATTAATAGATTGGCTATTTAAAGCTACCAGCACATCGCCTGATTTAAACTGAGCCTTAGCCGCGCTAGAGTTGGGCAAAATTCGTTCAAGAAATACCCCTTTAGTATTAGGAAGGCCTAACTCCTTTTTTTGTGCTTGGGTAACATCAAGCATGCGAGCACCAAAAAAAGGACGTCGCTTAAGCTCTTGAGCTTGTATACATTGGCTAAATACTAGCAATACCAGCAAACAGAGTAATTGAATGTTTTTCATAAAATTTTATCAATGAGCGATTTGTCTATTTTGTTTGTAAAAAGAGTTTGTCGTTGCCACGGAAGTGACACAAGTAAAGATCGGGTAGCTTATCTCCGTTAAAATCAGCCACTTCCACGTCAATCACATCCACTGCAAAGGGTTTCAAAATCTCTTGGGTTTTGTCTTTAAACACTCCTTTGCCATTGTTTAGCATAATCTGAAAACCATCTTCACCAAAAGCATTTCCAATCAGTAAATCCAAATCCTGGTCTTGGTCAATATCCACCAAGTCCGCATCTACCGAGTGGTGCTTTTCTTTGGGAAGGCGAGCTGTGGTTTCGTCTTTAAAAAATCCCTTCCCGTTATTAATCAATAAGCGATTTTGATGATCTTTTACCTGACGAAAGTTTACGTTTGCAAAAACCAAATCCAGGTCACCATCTCCGTCTACATCGCCAAAGTCAGCTTCTCGGGTTTCTTCTTTGTCTATTTGCAAAGGCAATCTTTTGGTAGTTTCGTCTCTAAAAACTCCTTTTCCATTGTTGATCAATAACTGATTATCATCTTCGTTGCCCACAATCAAATCTAAATCACCATCGCCATCCACATCGCCGAGCTCCAGGTCTTGTGTAGTTTGATTTCCTTTCGGTAAAATTTTGGCAGTAGCATCCACAAACTTACCCTTGCCATCATTGAGCAAGGCAAAGTTTTGCCCATCATTCCCAATGATTAAGTCCAGGTCACCATCTTTATCCAGGTCAGTCGTAATCACCGCGTTGGACTTACCCGTGACGGGCAATGGAAACTTGGCCTGTACAAAAAAACCTTTGCCATTGTTCCAGTAGTATTCATTTACTTTGTCGTCTTCGCTTACAAATATGATGTCCACATCACCATCCTTGTCAAAATCGCCCAAGGCAATGTCCTCCGAATCGTGTCGGTGGGCTGGAAGCCGTTTGGCCGAAGCGTTGGTCATATTCCCCTTACCATCATTGATCAAAATAATATTGGGGCGATGCTCGTTGGCAATGACCAAATCCAAATCACCATCTTTATCCAAGTCTATTGCTTTAGCATCCATACTGCGCCCTCGCAGCGATTCAGTTGGCAGACGTTCGGGCATATTTTTGAATTTAGGTAGCTTTTCGTCTGAGGTAAATTGACTGGAACTTAGCAAGCAACAAATGGTAAAGACCCCTAAAACGAGTGGGTACTTTAAGAAATTGAGTGGTTTATTCATGATTGCGTATTTTTAGTAGATGGGGTTCAGAAAACCAAGGTTGATATGTATTGACATAACTAAATTAACAAATGGGTAAGAGAGGGCTTTGTCAAATTTTGCTAATTTGCCGCTATAGAAGGCAATACACAAAGAACCTTCAAATGCTTCCTGGGTTATACCTATGAAGTTGAAAACATAAAAAACTAAAAACATGAAAAAACAACTACTCCTGCTATTGCCTATATTGACTATGTTGGTTTGGAGCTGTGGTGGTGCCAACCAAGCAGGTAATACAGAACAAGCGCAAGACTCGACTGCTACCGAGAAGCAGGCGACAGTGGAAGCAAATCCAGCGGCAGAAGGCTTCAATGTTCAAAATTCTGACAAGAAAGCCATCGATATTGCCGATGAGGTAATGAAAGCAATGGGAGGACGCAAAGCCTGGGATGAAACAAGGTTGGTTACCTGGAATTTCTTTGGCCGTCGCCAGTTATACTGGGACAAACAAACCGGAGATGTACGCATTGATTACAACAATGGTAAATTCAATGTGTTGCTCAATGTATACAACAAGGAAGGAGAGGCGCTCAAAGGAAAAGTAATGAAAGATAGCGTGGAAGTGACCCAACCCGATTCGTTGCAAAAATACCTTAAGCGAGGCAAAAGCATCTGGATCAACGATATGTATTGGTTGTTTATGCCTTTTAAACTCAAAGATTCGGGAGTAACTTTAAAATACGCTCGGGAAGATACCGTACAAAATGGCAAGAAAGCAGACGTACTTACCTTGACTTTCCAAGAAGTGGGAGACACCCCCGAAAATAAGTATGAAGTATATGTAAACCAAGAGACCAAACTAGTAGAAAAGTGGGCCTATTTTCCGAAAGCGGCGATGGACACCGCGCGCATTACGACTCCTTGGGTCAACTATGAAAAATATGGAAACCTAATGCTTTCGGGTGATCGTGGTAAATACAAGCTCTCCGCCATACAAGTAGCCGATCAGGTTCCAGATAAGCTCTTTACTACTTTTGAGAAAATAGAAATCAAGTAAAATAAGGGTTATCTAGTAGTATACTTTAAGCCAAATAATATTTTCAGACCTGACAGGTTTTTGAAACCTGTCAGGTAGGCTGTTCAGAATTGAGGAATTTTTTCCTCGAGTTTTTATTGAAGTTGTCAATGTTCCAAATAAGCCCCTCCTAACCTCCCCAATTGGGGAGGAACGTTACTCGCGGTAACTTCTCCGCGACGGTTTCTCCCTGGATGGGGAGAGTAAGAGGGGCTTTTGATGGTATTTCA
>DMXI01000341.1 GCA_003483885.1 Microscillaceae bacterium | reverse complement strand
AACCTTTGAAAGAAGGTGTTGCTAAGGACGAAGCTGAAGCCTTGAAGACTCAATTAGAAGAGTTAGGTGCTGAAGTAGAGATCAAATAACTTTTTTGAACTTTTCTTTGAGTCATATAGTTTTACTTTTTTGGCTTCAAAGAGATAGATTTTACAGACCTGGCGTAGTAAAATACGTTCAGGTCTTTTCCTCATGTATAAGAGGCTATTTTTTAACGGCTTAGCTTTTAACTAGAGTGTGTCAAAGTACACTCTTTTATTATTGATTTACGACAATAATATATACCCTATACTTTTTTAGGACACAGGTTACCCATGCAAAATCCCAACAACAACGAAAGACATAGTTTTGCTACCGTAGAAAAAGTAGTGAAATACCCTGATTTTCTTGATGTTCAAATACAATCGTTCCAGGACTTTTTTCAGTTGGAGACCCCAGCAGAATTTCGTCAGCAAGAGGGGTTGTACAAGGTATTCTCTGAAAATTTTCCCATCTCAGATTCAAGGGAAAATTTCTTGCTTGAGTTTATCGACTATTCCATTGATCCTCCAAAATATTCGGTGGATGAGTGTATAGATCGAGGTCTGACATATTCAGTACCGCTCAAAGCAAAACTGAGATTATCTTGTAGTGATGAGGATAATGAGGATTTCGAGACTATTGAACAAGAAGTATTCTTAGGGAACATACCTTATATGACCACCAAAGGGTCATTTATCATCAATGGTGCAGAGAGGGTTATTGTGTCGCAGCTTCACCGTTCTCCCGGAGTATTCTTTGCTCAGAGTAAACACACCAATGGTACCAAGCTATACTCAGCGCGTATCATTCCATTTAAAGGTTCCTGGATAGAATTTACGACTGATGTAAACAACGTAATGTATGCTTACATTGATCGTAAGAAAAAATTCCCGGTAACTACCCTTCTTAGAGTAATTGGTTTTGGCTCTGATAAGCAAATTCTTGATTTATTTAATCTCTCAGAAGAAATTGAAGCAGAGGAGAAGGTGTTAAAGAATAAAGCAGTTGGACGTAAGTTAGCTGCTCGTATCTTAAAGACCTGGACTGAGGATTTTGTAGATGAAGACACCGGAGAAGTAGTTTCGATTGAAAGAAACGAGATACTTCTTGAGCGTGATTCTATTTTAGAAAATGAAGATATAGATACAATCATAGATTCAGGAGTAAAATCTATCATTGTACACCGAGAAGATGTCAACGTTACTGACTATTCTATTATATATAATACACTGCAAAAAGATAATTCAAACTCTGAGAAAGAAGCCTTAGAGCAGATTTATCGTCAATTGCGAAATACAGAAGCTCCTGATGAGCAAACTGCACGTGAAATTATTCAAAGTTTGTTCTTTAGTGATAAGCGTTATGATTTAGGAGAAGTTGGGCGTTACCGTATCAACAAAAAACTAGATCTGGAAATAGATAGAGAAACCCGAATTCTTACCCGTGAAGATATTGTTTCTATCGTAAAGCGTTTGATTGAATTGATCAACTCAAAAGCGGTAGTAGATGATATTGACCACTTGAGTAATCGTAGGGTAAGAACCGTTGGAGAGCAACTATACACCCAATTTGGTGTTGGTTTGGCTCGTATGGCACGAACTATCAAAGAAAGAATGAATGTTCGTGACAACGAAGATTTTAAGCCAGTTGATTTGATTAATGCGAGAACTTTATCGTCCGTAATCAACTCATTCTTTGGTACAAACCAACTTTCTCAGTTTATGGATCAAACCAACCCATTGGCTGAGATTACCCACAAGCGTAGAATGTCTGCTTTGGGACCTGGTGGTTTATCTCGTGAGCGTGCAGGTTTTGAAGTACGTGACGTACACTATACACACTATGGTCGTTTGTGTACAATTGAGACCCCGGAAGGTCCAAACATTGGACTAATTTCATCTTTGTGTGTGCACGCGAAGGTGAATAGTATGGGATTTATTGAAACCCCCTATCGTCACGTGAATAAAGGAGTGGTATCTAGTGAAATTTCATACTTAACTGCTGAAGAAGAAGATACTCACTTCATCGCTCAAGCAAATGTACCAATTTCAGAAAAAGGTGAATTCCTTAGAGAAAAGGTAAAAGCACGTTTGGAGGGTGACTTCCCTGTAGTAGAGCCCACAGAACTATCTTATATGGATGTGGCTCCTAACCAAATTGTATCTGTAGCTGCCTCTTTGATTCCTTTCTTAGAGCACGATGATGCAAACCGTGCATTGATGGGGTCAAACATGCAGCGTCAAGCAGTGCCATTGCTTCGTCCACAAGCACCAATCGTTGGTACTGGGCTTGAAAAACAGGTAGCAACTGATTCAAGATCATTAGTTGTAGCTGAGCACGATGGAGTAATTGATTTTGTAGATGCTACTACTATTACTGTTCGTTATGATTTCAATGAAGAGCAGAAATTGACTTCATTCCAAAACGATGCAGTTTCCTATAACCTTATCAAGTTCCGACGAACAAACCAAGATACTTGTGTAAACCTAAGCCCTATTGTATATAAAGGACAACGAGTTAAAAAAGGCCAGGCACTATGTGAAGGTTATGCTACGAATGAAGGAGAATTAGCATTAGGGGCTAATATGAAAGTAGCCTTTATGCCTTGGCAAGGATACAACTTTGAAGATGCAATTGTAATCTCGGAGAGAGTAGTAAGGGATGATGTCTTTACTTCTATTCACATTGAAGAAAAAGAATTAGAAGTTCGTGATACCAAACGAGGACAAGAAGAATTGACCTCAGAAATTCCTAACGTAAGTGAGGAAGCTATCAAATACCTTGACGAAAATGGTATTGTGATGGTAGGTACTAAAATTCGCGAAGGAGATATCTTAATTGGTAAAATTACTCCAAAAGGAGAATCTGATCCTACACCCGAAGAAAAGCTTCTGAGAGCAATTTTTGGAGACAAAGCTGGAGATGTAAAAGATGCATCTTTGAAAGCGCCCCCATCTTTGAGAGGAGTCGTGATTGATACTAAACTGTTTTCCAGACCTAAAAAAGATAAAGAGCTTAGAGCAAAAGCAAAAGAAGAAGTAAAATCTTTGATTGCTCAATATCGCAAAGATCTCCAGGCTATCCAGGAAATTATGGTTGAAAAACTAGTGATTTTGTTGGATGGTAAAAGTTCCAAAGGAGTGAAGCATAAGTTTGGAAATATTGTAATGTCAAAAGGTGTGAAGTTCAATCAGACCAACATTTTTGAAAACTTATTTCCAAAGGAAAATGTATATCGCGACGAAAGCAATTACAATGTTCCAGAAGAAGCTAACTTTATTGCAGATCTTATCTTAGATAACGCCACTGAGGACGACAATACAAATAAATTGTTGATTGACCTCGTGAAGAATTACAACAAAAAGCGTAATGAAATCTCAGGTAAATTTAAGAGAGAGCGATTTGCTCTGGAAGTAGGAGATGAACTACCTGCTGGCATTGTTAAGCTTGCAAAAGTTTACATTGCTAAAAAGCGTAAACTGAAGGTAGGGGATAAAATGGCTGGACGTCACGGTAACAAAGGGGTTGTAGCTAAAATTGTTCGTGCTGAAGATATGCCTTTCTTGGAAGATGGAACTCCAGTAGACATTGTATTGAATCCATTAGGGGTACCTTCAAGGATGAACCTGGGACAAATCTATGAAACAGTACTAGGTTGGGCTGGTCTCAAACTAGGAAAGAAATATGCAACTCCAATCTTTGATGGAGCTACTGAAGATGATGTAGCTACTGAATTGAAAAAAGCAAATCTGCCAGAGTTTGGTCGTACTTATCTTTATGATGGTTTGACTGGTGAGCGATTTGACCAACCAACAACTGTAGGTATTATTTACATGTTGAAGTTAGGTCACTTAGTAGACGATAAAATGCACGCTCGTTCTATCGGACCTTACTCTTTAATTACCCAACAGCCATTGGGTGGTAAGGCTCAATTTGGAGGGCAGCGTTTCGGTGAGATGGAAGTTTGGGCATTAGAGGCGTTTGGAGCAGCTAATGTTTTACAAGAAATCTTAACAGTAAAATCGGATGATGTGATTGGTAGAGCGAAAGCCTACGAATCTATCGTGAAGGGGGAAAATATTCCTAATCCAAATATTCCTGAGTCATTCAACGTATTGGTTCACGAATTGAGAGGTTTAGCACTTGAAATTACTTTACAGTAAGATTAGTGTTAAAAAAAAGTTAAAGTTAGTGCTTGGTTATGCTTTTCGCCTGTAATTTGCTATAAAGCATAATCCTCTAATTTTTAGAGAGTTATACTACCTACTGTTAAGGTTTACTTTTAAAAGTTTCATAAGAAAGATTCATCTTTCATTATATAATAACCCACTTAATTTTAAATTTTACGGATGGCATTTAGAAAAAATAAAAAGCTGACCAACGATTTTAGGAAAGTCACCATTAGCCTAGCTTCTCCTGAGTCTATTTTGGATTCTTCTTACGGAGAAGTAACGCAGCCAGAGACCATCAACTATCGTACTTACAAACCTGAAATGGGAGGTTTGTTTTGCGAGCGTATTTTCGGTCCGGTAAAGGACTGGGAGTGCCACTGTGGGAAATATAAAAGGATACGTTACAAGGGAATCATTTGTGATAGATGCGGGGTTGAAGTAACTGAGAAAAAGGTTCGCCGTGAACGTATGGGGCATATTGAATTAGTAGTGCCCGTAGTGCATATATGGTATTTCCGATCATTACCTAACAAAATTGGTTATCTGCTTGGGTTACCTACCAAAAAACTAGATCAAATCATCTATTATGAGAGATATGTGGTGATTCAATCTGGTATTATGGAAGGTGAGGGAATTAATTACCTCGATTTCCTAACTGAGGATGAGTATTTAGATATTGTAGATAAGTTACCAAGAGAAAATCAACAATTAGACGACAGCGATCCAAACAAGTTTATTGCAAAAATGGGTGCTGAAGCACTTGAAATGTTGCTTGCTCGTCTTGACTTGGATAAACTATCATTTGATTTAAGAGATTCGGCTTCTAAAGATAAATCTCAGCAAAGAAAAGCAGAAGCTTTGAAGCGTTTGAGAGTAGTAGAAGCTTTTAGAGATGCGCAGAATCGCATTGAGAATAAACCAGAATGGATGATCATTCGAATGGTACCAGTGATTCCTCCTGAATTAAGGCCTTTGGTGCCTTTAGATGGTGGGCGATTTGCTACCTCTGATCTAAACGATTTGTATCGTAGAGTGATTATCAGAAACAATCGTCTAAAACGATTGATCGAGATTAAAGCTCCTGAAGTGATTCTCCGTAATGAGAAGCGAATGCTCCAGGAAGCAGTAGACTCGTTATTTGACAATTCACGTAAAGTAAATGCGGTAAGAGCAGATGGAAACCGAGCTTTGAAATCTCTTTCTGATATGTTGAAAGGTAAGCAAGGTCGTTTCCGTCAAAACTTATTGGGTAAGCGTGTTGATTATTCTGGTCGTTCTGTAATTGTGGTAGGTCCTGAACTTAAACTGCATGAGTGTGGACTACCAAAAAGTATGGCAGCAGAGCTTTTCAAACCGTTCATTATTCGTAAGCTCATTGAGCGAGGAATTGTAAAGACGGTAAAATCTGCGAAGAAAATCGTTGACCGAAAAGATCCTGTTGTTTGGGATATCTTAGAAAGTGTATTGAAAGGACACCCTGTATTACTTAACCGGGCTCCTACGCTACACCGTTTGGGTATTCAGGCATTCCAGCCTAAATTGATTGAAGGTAAAGCAATTCAATTACACCCATTGGCTTGTACAGCATTTAACGCTGACTTTGATGGTGACCAAATGGCGGTACACGTTCCATTAGGCCACTCTGCTATTTTAGAGGCTTCTGTATTGATGCTTTCAGCGCACAATATCTTGAATCCTGCCAATGGTAACCCAATTACAGTACCTTCTCAGGACATGGTATTGGGACTTTATTACCTTACCAAAGCCAGAAAGTCAACTAAGGATCATCCGATCAAGGGTGAAGGGAAGAGATTTTACAGTGCTGAAGAGGTAATCATTGCGATCAATGAGCGTCAATTGTCTAAGAATGCGATCGTTAACGTGAAAGTTCGAGTAAGAAACGAGGAGGGTGAGTTTGAGGAGAAAATGATCGAGACGGTTGCTGGACGTGTAATCTTCAATGAGTTTGTACCTGAAGAAGTAGGGTATGTAAATGAATTGTTGACCAAGAAGAAGCTCCAAAAAATTATTTCTCTGGTATATAAGATTGCAGGTGGTGCTCGTACGGCTCACTTCTTAGATGACATTAAGCACTTAGGTTTCCAAACTGCTTACAAAGGAGGACTTTCTATTGGATTAGGCGATGTAGTGGTTCCTAAAGAAAAAGAAGGACTAATTGTCAAAGCCAAGGAGGGTGTAGAAGAGGTAACAGTCAATTATCAGATGGGATTGATTACTGATAATGAGCGTTATAACCAGGTAATTGATATTTGGACTCGTATCAACTCTGATATTACGAAGATTTTGATGGGGCAGCTTGAGGCTGACCAGCAAGGCTTCAACTCTATATACATGATGATGCACTCAGGAGCACGTGGTTCTCGAGAGCAAATTCGTCAGCTTGGAGGTATGAGGGGATTGATGGCAAAACCACAGAAAAACCTACAAGGTTCGGTGGGAGAGATCATTGAAAACCCCATTATTTCTAACTTTAAAGAAGGACTTGATGTAATTGAGTACTTTATTTCTACGCACGGTGCTCGTAAAGGTCTGGCAGATACTGCTTTGAAAACAGCAGATGCTGGTTACTTAACACGTCGTTTGGTAGATGTTGCTCAAGATGCAATTATCACAGAAGAGGATTGCGGAACATTGAGAGGTATTCAAACATTGGCCTTGAAAGATAACGATGAAGTGGTAGAACCACTATCTGAACGTATCTTAGGACGTGTATCAGTACACGATATCATTGATCCACTAACCGATGAATTGATTATTGCTTCTGGTGATGAAATTACGGAGGTAATTGCGGCAAAAATCGAAGCTACCAGTATAGAAGAAGTAGAAATACGCTCTGTGCTTACTTGTGAAACCCGTTATGGTGTTTGTGCGAAGTGTTATGGACGTAACCTTGCTTCTAACAAAATGGTACAACGTGGAGAATCAGTAGGGGTAATTGCTGCGCAATCGATTGGTGAACCTGGTACTCAGTTGACATTACGTACGTTCCACTTAGGGGGTGTGGCGTCTAACATTGCAATGGATGCTACTTTAACTGCTAAATTTGGTGGAGTTATTGAGTTTGAAGGAATCAGAACGGTAAAAACAACCATTACCAACCCAGAAGGAGAACAAGAGAAGGTAGAAGTTGTAATGGGGCGTTCAGGAGAAGTAAAAATTGTTGAGAAGAGTACTAATAAGGTATTAATATCTAACTATGTACCTTATGGCGCATTCTTGAGAGTGAAAGAAGGGGATGTGGTTGAGAAGAAAGATAGAATCTGTAACTGGGATCCTTACAATGCGGTAATTTTATCAGAAGTTTCTGGTGAGATTGAGTTTGAATCTATTGAAGAAGGAATTACTTATAAGGAAGAGGTGGATGAACAAACCAGTTTCCGTAAAAAAGTAATTATCGATACCAAAGATAAAACCAAAAACCCGGCAATTATTGTACAAGCAGGTGATAAAACCAAGAGTTACAATATTCCGGTAGGTGCTCGTTTGGATATTGACAAAGGAGATAAGATTCAAGCTGGACAGGTATTGGCGAAGGTTCCAAGAGCTATTGGTAAAACACGTGATATTACGGGTGGTTTGCCAAGGGTAACAGAGCTATTTGAAGCACGTAACCCATCTAACCCTGCGGTTGTAAGTGCCATTGATGGCTTGGTTTCTTACGGATCAATTAAGCGTGGTAACCGTGAAATTTTTGTGGAATCTAAAGATGGTGTTCGCAAAAAGTATATGGTTCCATTGTCAAAACACATTCTTGTACAGGATGGTGATTTTGTAAGAGCAGGACAGCCTTTGTCAGATGGGGCAATTACACCAGCAGATATTTTGGCGATCAAAGGACCTACTGCGGTTCAAGAGTATTTGGTAAATGAAATTCAGGAAGTTTATCGTTTGCAAGGGGTAAAAATCAATGACAAGCACATTGAGATTATTGTACGCCAAATGATGCAGAAGGTACAGATTCTGGATGCAGGAGATACCAACTTCTTGCCTAACCAGGTAGTAGATAAATTTGAGTTCCGTGAAGAGAACGATAATATCTTGAATAAGAAAGTGGTAGTTGAAGCAGGTGAATCGGCTAAATTTAAAGCTGGTCAGATTGTAACAGCTCGTGCTTTGCGAGATGAAAACTCTAGCTTGAAGCGAAGAGATATGAAAGTAGTGAAAGTGAGAGATGCAGAACCTGCGGTTTCTAAACCGACACTACAAGGAATTACTCAGGCTTCTTTGGGTACGAAGAGTTTCATTTCTGCGGCCTCGTTCCAGGAAACTACCAAGGTGCTAAGTGAAGCAGCAATTACAGGTAAAACTGATGACTTGATTGGTTTGAAAGAAAACGTAATTGTAGGACACTTAATCCCTGCTGGAACTGGTATTCGTCGTTACGATGACTTGATTGTAATGTCTAAGGAAGAGCACGACACTCTAGTGGAGCCACGTTTGGCTGCCAAAGAGAAGAATAAGCAATTACAGAACTAATATTTAATATCAAGGTTATAAGCGAAAGCTTATAACCTTTTTTTATATTTGTTTATGGCACAAAATAATCCGAACGAAGGAGAACAGATCAATATAGAACTTGCGGAGGACATTGCAGAAGGCACTTACGTGAATCTAGCAATGATTGCTCATTCAAATAGCGAGTTTGTAGTAGATTTTATTAGGGTGATGCCTGGCTTACCTAAGGCCAAAGTGAAATCCAGAGTAATTTTAACTCCAGAGCACGCAAAAAGATTATTGGAGGCGTTGAAAGACAATATCCAAAAGTATGAAGCAAACTTTGGTAATATTGAGTCTTCTGGCGGAGATTTTCAGTTTCCAATGAACTTTGGAGGAACGATGGGAGAAGCCTAAATTATAGTCATTACCGATAAAAAGCCAGACAATTAATTACAGTTAATTGTCTGGCTTTTTTATTGGTTTCCAGCGAGTTTGGGGAAATAATTTGTGGGAAAAATATATCC
>DMXI01000662.1 GCA_003483885.1 Microscillaceae bacterium | reverse complement strand
GAAGTAGCTATTGAACTCATTCGTATCGATCAATTTGACAGAAAATGGAATAAGACTGATTCTGTACACTACGCGGCGCTCATCGTCACTCCAAAAAGCAGGTTTCCTTACCCTGTATTCCTTGAAAATGGTAAGTTTTTAGAAAGCGAAGGTTATCAACAACTCGACTCTTTGATTAAACAAAAAAAGCAAGATTCAGGTTCTTACCAACACTTCTGGCAACCCATTCAGCAAAAAATCAAAGAACTGTATCCTGAAGTTCAAAGAGTATTTGTTTCTTTGGATGGGGTGTATCAAAAAATCAACCTGGAAACTTTGTGGAATCCAGACACAAGAAAATATTTGGGGCAGGAGTTAGACATTAGGTTGGTATCTAATACCAAAGATTTGCTTCAAAGAAATGAACCCGAAGTAACCACTAAATCGGGTGTAGTGGGGTTGTTTGGTTTTCCTCATTATCATCTTTATAATGTCCACGATACCATCACCGTCAAAACCCAACTAGATAAGCTCAAAGAAACCCGAAAGGAAGTACAAGCCATTGCCCGTCAATTATCTGGCAAGTTTCGTCCTCAAACATTTTTAGGAGCAGATGCCAACGAAGCAAACATTAAACGTCTCAAAAGCCCACAAGTATTGCATTTGGCTACCCACGGTTTTTTTATGGAGGATTTAAAGGCCAAAAAAACCTCACCATTTAAATGGATAGGACAAGAAAAATACTTATATGTGCAAAACCCGCTTTTGCGCTCTGGCCTTTTCTGGACAGGTGCTGATGCCAGTCGCTATCGTAAAGCTTTGCCCGATTCAGTGCAAGAAAATGGCATTCTCACTGCCCAGGAAGTGCTCAATATGGATTTAGAGTCGACCCAACTGGTGGTGCTGTCGGCGTGTGAAACGGGGCGAGGTAAAATACAAAATGGGGAAGGGGTCTATGGCTTGCAACGCGCCTTTCTAAGTGCGGGAGCCAAATATGTATTGATGAGCCTTTGGAAAGTAGATGACGTGGCTACTCAATACTTTATGCAATATTTCTATAAAAGCTGGGCCAAAGACCAGGATGTGCGAAAAGCCTATCGCTTTGCCCAACGCAAGCTGCAAAAAGAGTATCCCAGCCCTTATTATTGGGGGGCGTTTGTGTTGGTGGGCCGTTGAAAACTTAGTGATTCCATTCTTTTAAAATCCTCAGAAGTGAGGATTTTTTTATAGGCTATTTTCTGGTTCTTGTGAATATGATTTATCTATTTAAAGTTGAAAACCATCACTATCCATGAAAGCACTTTACATAATATCTTTGTTATCACTGTTTTGCCAAAGCGGCGTGGCCCAATTACAAGACTCTTCAATCAGTCTGAGCTTACAAGACAAGCAAGTGTACAAGACTTACACAGGGTTATTGTACAATCATCAGTTGTTTACCAAGTCATTGCTTTTAGAGTCAGCCCTAAAGATGAGAGAGCGGATTTATGCTAGCCAAGACACTGCAATTATCCAGAAATACGAAGCATTTATTACCAAGCGAACCTTGCACTACCAAATGTTAGAGCAATCTAAAGACAATGACAAAAATCAAGGTGATTTGCTTAAAAGCGAAAAAGAAATCCAGGCGTTGGCCAGAAAGCTAGCGCGCCAATCTGGTACATATGCTAAAAAATTAGAAGAATACGTACCTCATATTTGGCAAGAGATCAAGCAGGAACTCAAAGAAGGAGAAGTGGTTATCGAGATCATTCGTTCCAGACAATACCATCAAAAACAGCAAGGGTCAGTAAATTACACGGCACTTATTGTAACTCCCAAAAGTAAGTATCCTTACCCCGTTATTCTCAAAAATGCGAATATGCTAGAAGCCAAGGGCATGCAGCAATACTTAAAGTCTTACGGGCAAGATAGCGTATCGTATAGGCGTTTTTGGCAACCTATCCATAATTATTTGATACAGAAATACCCCAATGCGCAAAAGGTGTACGTATCATCAGACGGAATTTATCATCGGGTGAATATAGAAACGCTGTATAACCCAACTTCTGGTAAATTTGTATTTGACCTATACGATATTCAGCGGGTGAGCAACACCAAAAACATTTTGAGTAAACCCAAGTCGAATCCTGCTAAGAATAAGCCACCAGCCCAACAACTCGTATTATTTGGTGATTCCTTAGCGGGTACCCAACAAGAGATTAAGGCTATCCAAAAGCTTTTGAAAACCAACCAATGGATAGTGACTACCCACCTTGCGCAAGGCCAAAAAGATACCTTACAAAAGCAAGGCTTTGTCGGGAAGAAATTGCATATAGCTACCCACGGTTATTTCATCAAAGACGATTCGTTGGCAACACTACCCAATGTGCAAAAGTACCGCAAATACCCCCTGATTCGTGCTGGTTTGTGGTGGCCCAAAAAGATTTCCAAAACTTTCCAAAATAAAGCAATACTCTCCACGTTTGAAGCTCAAAACTTACGACTTCACCAAACCGACTTAGTAGTACTCTCCGCGGATGAAACTGGACTGGGCGTGGTCAAGTCAGGTGAAGGAGTGTATGGGTTACCTCGAGCCTTCAAACAGGCCGGAGCCAAGCATGTATTAGCCAGCCTGTGGAAAATCAACCGCGAAGCCACCCAAAAACTGATGCAGTATTTTTATTCCTACCTGGCCCAAACCCCCAATAGCGTTGATTACCACCAGGCTTTGCGACTGGCCAAACAACGCTTGCGCCAAACCTATCCTCACCCCAGAGATTGGGGCGCTTTTGTATTGTTTGATTAACCGCTTCTCACCAAAATCATCAGAACTGAGGAGGCATCTTGTAACGCTATGATGCAACTTGAGGAGGTAATTTATTGAACTAAAAACCCCTCAAATGATGAAATACCTCTATGCTTTTATGACCATTTTTTTATTGAGCTTTCAATTACTTCAGGCTCAAAACATTCCGCAAGCTCCCAATAAAACCGATGCGCAAGGCAAAAGGCAAGGAAAGTGGGTGATTTTGTATAACAATGATAGTAAAAAGAGAGCCTATCGTGTGATCAAATATAAAGATGATTTGCCTCAAGATACCGTGAGAGATTATTATGGTTCAGGGAAGGTTCGGTGGAAAGGCAAACTGCTAAAAGATAGACCAAAGGATTTGATAGAGGGAAAGTGTTTTTGGTACTATGAGAATGGGAGGGTAGAAGAGATTGGGTGGTATGAAAAAGGAAGATTAGTGAATGTTGAGATGTATTACCCAAACGGTACAAAATTACCGCCTCTTAAAAAAGGTCTGAAATATTACGGAGATAAAGCATATGAAAGGGCGTATCCTATTTTGGAGCAATATAAAAACCTAATCGTATTTGAACCTAAAATGAAGACTAAAACCATTTATGGCTTCATAATGATTTTGGCTACTTGTTACCAAAAAACTGGACAGTTGGTAAAAGCTAAAGAATTAATACCAGTTCTAAAAAAGCTGAAAGAAAAGCTAGCCAATTCCTGGGAAACTTTGAATCAAAAAGGGAGAAAGTTATTTAAAGCAGGTAAATATTTACAAGCTATGACGATTTTGCAGAAAGCGAAAGTCCAAGCAGAAATAGAGTTTGGCCGTATGCATAAAAATTTCGCAACTGCTTGTGATAATTTAGCAATGTTGTATATGGGGCAAGGAAAGTTTATTCAAGCGACCTCTCTATGTCAGGAGGCAAAAAATATTAGGCTAAAAGTTTTAGGTCAAAGGCATCTTGCTTATGCAACTTCTTGTAATAACTTAGCAACATTACTACACCTGCAAGGTAAATACCAGGAGGCTATGGTTTTATATATAGAGGCTAAAAATATTTTGGCAAAAGCATTGACGATTAACCATCCTGATTATGCAAGTGCTTGTAACAATTTAGCGACATTATACCAAGATCAAGGTAAGTATACGAAGGCTGCTTCTTTGTATGAAGAAGCAAAAGGTATTAGGCTAAAAGTTTTGGGTAAAAATCACCCAGCTTATGCTAATTCTTGCCATAGTTTAGCAGGGTTATATCAAGTTCAAGGTAAATACGTCGAGGCTAGTTTTTTGCACCAAAAAGCTAAAAAAATTGTAGCTGAGGCATTTGGTACTAATCATCCACTTTATGCAGTTTCTTGTAACAATTTAGCAACATTGTATAATGTGCAAGGCAAATACACAGAAGCCATTTCTCTATACCAAGTGGCAAAAAATATTTATGAGAAAGTATTCGGTTCTGATCATCCTGATTATGCAAGTACTTGCAACAATTTAGCCGACTTATATCAAAGTCAGGGTGAATATTCGAAGGCGGTTTCTTTATACATAGAAGCAAAAAATATTCGCTGGAAAGTATTTGGTTCTAATCACCCTGATTATGCAGCTTCTTGTAACAATTTGGCAACATTGTATGATATACAAGGTAGATACATAGAAGCTACTTCTTTATATCAAATAGCAAAAGATATTTATAAAAAAGTGTTTGGTAAGAATCACGTTGATTATGCAAGTACTTGCAACAATTTAGCAGCATTGTATAAGAGAAGAGGTAAATATGCAAGAGCCAAGCTTTTATACCTGGAAGCTAAAGAAGTTTATGAAAAAATACTTGGTAAAAATCACCCTTTGTATGCTAAATCTTGTAATAATTTAGCATTATTGTATAAAACAAAAGGCAGATATGAATATGCCACCTCTTTGTATCAAGAGGCTATAAATATTCAGACAAAAGTATTAGGTAATGATCATCCTTCTTATGCTGCTTTTTGTAGCAATTTGGCCACAATGTACTGGGATCAAAAAACATACAATAAAGCTTGGCTACTTTTTCAAAAAGTTTTCACAAACGTAAATCAACAAATCGAACGAAACTTAGCGGTAGCTAGTGAAAATGGACGCCGAAAGTTTTTACAGACTAACAATATTTATAATTACCAGACTTATTACTCTTTTGTTTATGCTTATGTTGATTCATTAGATATTGCTCAAAGCGACTTTGTTCTTAAATTAGCTTACCAAAATCGTTTATTAATCAAATCTCTTCTCTTCAATTCCACCCAAAAAATTAGAGAACGTATTCAAAAAAATGGTGATACTTCAGCGATTAAGCTCTACGAACAATGGATTGAAAAGAGAGTCCAATACAACAGGGCATTAGAATTAACCAAATCCCAAAGAAAAGCAAATAACATAGTTCTGAGTAATTTAAATGAAGAAGCTGAAGAATTAGAAAAGCAGTTAGCAAGGAAATCCACCACTTTTGCCAAAAGCCTCGAGGAATACAAATCACATACTTGGAAAGAAGTTAAAAAGTCCCTCAATAAAGATGAGGTGGCCATTGAGATAATTCGCTATAACTGGTACAACAAAAAATGGACTGACACCATCCACTACGCCGCCCTCATCGTCACCCCAAAAAGCAAATTCCCTTACCCAGTTTTCCTCGAGAATGGTAACTATCTGGAAGGCAAAGGCTACAAAAACTATTACGATTTAAATCAACAGAAAGCCAAAGACCAGGGTTCTTACCAGCACTTCTGGCAACCCATCCAACAAAAAATCAAAGAACTATATCCTGAAGCTAAAAGAGTATTTGTTTCCTCAGATGGAGTTTATCAAAAGATCAACCTGGAAACTTTGTGGAATCCAGCGACTCAAAAGTATTTGGGAGAAGAATTAGAGATAAGGTTGGTATCTAATACCAAAGATTTGCTTCGAAGAAATGAACCCGAAACTACTACTCAATCAGGCGTGGTGGGGTTATTCGGATTTCCCGATTACAGCCTTTATTACAAACAAGATACGGCTAAATTATCGAGGCTCAAGGGCAGTTTGAAAGAGGTGAATCGTATTTATCAATTGTTGAAGCCTAAGTTTTCTCCTCAAAAGTTTTTGAATGAATCTGCCAGTGAAACCAATATCAAACGCCTTAAAAACCCTCAAGTACTGCATTTGGCCACCCACGGCTTTTTTCTGGAAGACCTCAAACCCAAAAAAACGGAGCAGTTGCAGTGGATGGGGCAAGACGCATACCTCTTTGTAGAAAACCCTTTACTGCGTTCGGGCTTGTATTGGGCAGGAGCCGATGCCAGCCGTCACCGCAAAACCCTACCCGATTCAGTCAAAGAAAATGGCATCCTTACTGCGCAAGAAGTGCTCAATATGGATTTAGATTCTACCCAGTTGGTGGTGCTTTCGGCTTGCGAAACAGGACGAGGTAAAATCCAAAATGGAGAAGGCGTGTATGGCTTGCAACGAGCCTTTCTCAGTGCTGGAGCCAAATATGTACTGATGAGTCTCTGGAAAGTAGATGACGTGGCCACTCAATACTTTATGCAATATTTCTACGAAAGCTGGGCCAAAAGTCAGCTTTCAAGTCCCGACGGGTCGGGGGATGTGCGAAAAGCCTATCGCTTTGCTCAAAACAAACTTCGCCAAGACTATCCCAGTCCTTATTATTGGGGAGCGTTTGTGTTGGTGAGTAGGTGATTTGTTATATTTATACCTGTCAGATCAGGTAATTCGGTGACAAATACATTGAACCTGGATCAGAGGCCTTACAATAGTGGTTATTCACCGTAAGGCACGCTTTATTTCTTAAGGAAACAAATGGAACAGGGAATGATTATAGGGAGTAGGGTTACCAATCAGCATTGAACAGATTGGTAGAAGATAATTGTGTTTGAGCAAATAAAGCATTGAAAATTTATTTTTAATCAAAATTTTACTAACATGATGTTGAATTTTTGGCAATGTAAAATCTCCTTCAGATCAAATGAACCTGTATAAATTATTTACCATCCCTTGGCTCATTTTAATTTTAACTCATTTTGTTCAAGCACAATCCCCAAAACTCTGGTTTGATTTTTACAATAGAAAACTTTCAAATAACCATATTAATCAAGTTATACAAGATAAGACAGGTTTTATCTGGATAGCAACAAATAAGGGCTTAGACAGGTATGATGCCTATCAATTTAAGCAATATAAAGATTTAATAAAAGGGAAAGTAAATTGTCTTGCAACTCAAGGTGAGAAGGTTTTTGTGGGGACTGATAACGGTCTTTTTGCCTTAGATATTCGCTTTAACATTTTGGAAAAATATGATGTTTCGAACAAGTTAAATTCCAACACAATTAAGTGTATTCACATTGATGCTTTAAATAGTTTATGGGTAGGAACTAATAAGGGTTTGAATACCATTGACTTAAAAACCAAAAAAGTTCGTTCCTATCTCATAAATGAAAATCCATTCAACAAGCCAGAGAACAATATCACTTCTATTATTAATGATAAAGATGGAGCATTGTTTATTGGTACAAAATCGGGTTTATTCATTTTTAATAGAAATTCTAAAAAATTCTACAGCTTGCAGGTTGCCTCCAATCAAGGGGTGTGCTGCCTTTACAGAAGTACAAAAAATACCCTTTATTTTGCGACTGATGACAAAAAAATCTATAAAAAACTTGATAATCAGGTTGACTTTCAAGAAATAAAGCTCAATACAGAAAGCTATGATAAAATAACCTCTATTTGCTCAGGTGGCAATAGAAACATCTTCATAGGTACTAACAATGGCTTGTTAATTTTGGATTCCCAAACCCAAAAATTGCAAAGATACAGTACCAATGCAGCTTATAAACCGGTAAGCTTGAATAACGAAAAAATTACTTCCCTCTACAAGGATAGAGATGAGGCAATTTGGATAGGTACTGAACAAGGTGGCTTAAATAAATTGGATTATCGTAGAAAAAAGTTTGAAAGTTTATACATACGCGACAACCAATGTTCATCAAGTCCATTTTACATCCGTTCTATATTTGAGGATAATCAAAACAATGTGTGGGTAGGTACACAAGGTGCTGGTTTGTTTAAATTCAATGCAAAAATGCAAAAAGTAAGGTCTTTTTTACCTGCCGATTCATTAGATGTAAATGACAATAATAAAAATAACATTCGGGCCATATATCAAGAATCAGAAGACTCATTTCTAATTGGTACTTATGGTAATGGTCTATTTCGCTTAAAAAATGAGGTATTTCAAAAAATTGAATTAAACATTACTGAGAAAGTAAAAGAAATTTATTGTATATCAGAGAGTCTGGAGAATAATGAAATCTACCTGGGAACAGATGTAGGTTTCATTACATTCAAAGAAAATACAAATCAAGCACAAATTTATAAGCCATTTTCTAACCCAACAGATCCTAAACTTAATAGGGTAAATTTTATTAAAATCGATAGTGATAAAAATGTATGGCTTGCAACAAAAGGCAGTGGTTTAATGAAATTTAATCCAGAAAAGAGGAAGTTAATTAATTATCCCAGAAATGGTAAAAAATTATCGAGTGAAAACACCATCCATATTTATGAAAATCAGGAGGGTAATTTGTGGATTGCAACTTATGACAATGGTTTGAGTTTCTATAACCCTGAAACAAATCATTGCATTTTTTTCAATAAAGAGAATAGTTCAATTCCTGACAATAGAATATATAGTGTTGTTGAGGAGGATAACGATAATTTATGGATGAGTTGTGATGAGGGACTTATTAGGTTCAATCTCAAAGAGAAAACATTTTTGCAATTCTCAAGAGAAGATGGTTTACAGGACAATGAATTTAATAGAGGCGCACACTTTAGAGGTAACTCTGGAAGACTTTATTTTGGAGGGGTCAAGGGGTTGAATGTATTTAAGCCTCAAAACGTCATTGATCTTGTCAATAAAAAAAAACCGTCCATTGTTTTACTGGATTTGTTTATCAACAGGAAAAAGGTAGAGGTATTGCCTAAAAGCATTTTAACACAAAGCTTAAATAACATAGACACTCTTAAAGTTAACCGACGAATTAATGCTTTAAAAGTATCATTTACTGCTTTGAATTACCTTTTTCCTAAAAAAAATAAGTTCAGGTATTATTTGACCATTTTTCCAAAAGGGAATAAAAAAAAGAAAATCGTTGAAAGATACTTGACAGATAATAATTATACCATCAACTTTGATTTGGATAATGGTACTTACTTATTACACATACAAGGTTCAAATAACGACTCTTATTGGAATGAAAAAGGAAAAAAAATAGTAATTGTAATCAATTATGTGGATTTCAATACAACGATTGGTAAGTTCAAAAGCATTTTTAAACGCAATCCCATCACTTCTTCGCTTATAGGTGTTTTGGTTGCTTATATTATAGGGCTGTCCGCATTGTTGATTGTTGCCACCAAAAGGGGGAGTAATATATTTTCAAGAAACTGGCTGTTTTCGTTAGCATCATATCCTCTAAAAGTGACTCCTGGCATGTTGTCAAAAATACTATTTATTGGCTACAAACAGAGACTTTTGCAGTCCAACGAATTGACTAGTTTACCATTCTATTACTATGGTTTATCTGTTACGCTTGAGAACCAGGAAATTGTGGAACAAAATTCAGAGGGTAAAAAAATAATAGAGATAATTTTAAATAATTTAAAAGATAAAAAAGCGCTTTTTGTAATTGGGGGTGGCGGTTCTGGAAAAAGTACACTTGTTGCCAAAATCACAAAGTCTTTAATCGATGAAAGTGATACTGTTTCTTACTTCAAGGACTGTATTCCAATTCTTATTACCCCAAATATGTACAATGGCGACTTAATCAAGACGGTAAAACTGGTTCTGGAACAAAAGTTTCGTTTAAATATAACGGAGGAAGCTTTAAGGGGGCAATTTGAGTCAAAAAAGTTTGTATTGTTGTTAGATGGCATATCAGAGTTGAATTTTAAGAGTGAACTTATTTTCAAAGACTTATCAAACGTAACTCAAAATGTTAATTACAAAAACGTTTATTTCATTTTTACCTCTAGAAATATTCCACCAACAAGCTTTGAAGCCTATACAATGAAACTAGAATCCCTGGACATTGAAAAAATTCCTCAGTTATTGCATAAATTGGATTTTACCAGTGCTCAGAAAGGTAATGTTTTGAACCAAATTGAAAAATTAGTGGCATTTGACAACTTATCCCCACTCCTGCTTAGTATGATTGTGTCACAAAATCACCGCCTCGAGAATTCTCAAACAGAAAGCGAAATATTTGAAAATTATTTCAAAACTTTATTGAAAATCCAAAGTGAAGAAGAGTGGAAAGGGTGGAAGTATGCATTAAATTATATTGCATATTTATTTTTGATAAAACCAAACAGAAGGAGTGTAGGATTAAATCGCAAAGAGCTTATAGATAACCTAAATCAGATTGTAAAAGAAAGACCCGATAACTCGTTATTGTTTGATCTAAAGCTATATTATGACTTAGAGTTTGCAAGTATTAATACACTCATCAAATCACTTAAACGAGCCTACATTCTTACAGAGGTAAATCACAACATAAAATTTGCCCATGACGTATTTGAAGAATACTTTGCTGCGGGTTTTTTGTTTTATCCTCATAATACCTTAGCAAGCTTTACAACTAATTGGGTAAACCTTTACGCAAATAACACTAATTACGAAAGGGTATTTTATTTTTATAAACAAATGAAGTCTACTGAAAGATAAGAGGGCGTTCAGCAAAGTGTGTCAAAGTAAAAATTTGTTAATTTTAAGATTATGGAAGAAGACAACAAAGACTTTGACTTTTCAACCTTTCAAGCTGAGGCTATTAAGAAACTGCAATCAGGTGCACCCGTTACCGGAAAAGATGGGGTGATGACTTCTCTATTAAAATGTTTTTAGAAAAAGCCTTGGATAGTGAGCTTACTCATTACTTGGATGAATCAGAGCATAACCAAGGTAATCGTCATAATGGCAAAACCAGCAAAAAGGTAAAGGAAAGCTTTGGCGAATTTCCATTGGAGATTCCTCGTGACCGCAACGGAAGTTTCGAACCTCAAATGGTGGATAAACGAGAAGTTTTCCTGGGCAAAGATTTAAAACAAAAGACCATCAATTTATATGGTTTGGGTACGAGTGTAGAAGAAATCCGTAGTCATATAGAAGGAGGACGTTCAGTAAACTGTGCTTTTTCAATAAATGTATATTGATTATCAGTACTTTATGAATTTTTGAAGCAGGTCCGTGAACGGACTCGAAAATTGACTGACCACCTCATCATCAATTACATTGTTGGTGCCAATCACCACTGGGATTTTAGTGACTAACTCTCTTGCCTGTAAATCAGTATTACAACCGTTTAGAAAGACCAAATGTAAATTGGGTTGCAATTCCAGTAAATCATTGAAAGGATGAGTGGGTATATCTTTATCCTGTAATGAAAGTATGTGGTGGTCCCCATGGCCTGCAAAGTGAAAAACGGCTAATTGTTCTTTAAATGACAAAAAAGTTGTGCTCAAATCAGCAATTTGAGTATTAAAAATGGCTTGAGGTACAGAGGCAATGCGTCGAGCCTTATCCGCATAACTTGCTTTACGAATTGGATTGTATTCGTTTTCTAATTTTAAATCATTTTCTGGATTAGCATATGCAAATAAGATGGTAGCTTTATTAGGCATCAGTGTTTAAATATGGTTGGTTGTTATTTTTATTAACCTCCAAAATTACACCTTTGACTGGTTATTGTACATCCTCAGAAGTGAGGATATTTTATTCAGATAATACGACGTTACATTCATTTGAAAAGTGGTGAGACTCTGTGATTATGAGAAAGATTACCTCTTTGAAATGAAAACCAACAAATCGAAAAATAAAACCCCTTGTAAATTATCGCTTACAAAGGGCGCTCAGTTTTTGAGTATATTGTGCCTTTTTACAAGTTCACCATCGCATTATCCAATACCTCATTATCAAATTTACTCAAATACACCTGAGTAACATCTAAATTAGAATGACCAAGTGCTTCGGATATGACATCAGTAGACACTCCACTTCTTTTGAGTGTTGTAGCTGAGGTATGACGGGCTGTGTAAAAAGTGAAAGTCTTGATGTCTAGTATTTCGGCTATTTTTCTTAAATCTTTATTGATTTTTTTGAGTACTTTATGATGCCTATTCTTTTTCTGCATAGGAGTAATGTGAATGTTCTCGTCAAAGATGGGGAATATATAATCCCTGTGTGATTTGAAATGTTCAATGATTTCAAAAACCTCTTTTGCAATTAATAGGCTGAATGGTTTTCCAGTTTTTTGTCTGGTATATAGCAGGCGTCCTTCCTGGATATGTGCGTGTGTCAAATTACACATATCAATAAAATTGATCCCAAACATCTTGAATGAAAACATAAAGTACCTCCATGAATCGGCTAATTCTGAATATTTTATCAAATCTAGTTGTTTAAACCTTTCAATTTCATCTGAGGTAAGTGCTCTGGGATTATGGGTTGATTTGAGTTTGGCTAATGAATAGCCGTTTCTATCCTGTACGCTACTGTAAGGGTTGGATTCTTTTTTGGCATATCCGCGTCTGATGGCTTCATAGTATACAGCTCTGATAGCACGCATTCTGGCTCCAATTCCCCCCGCAGTGCATCCACGAGAAAAAAGTGAGTTTTCTAGACCTTTAAGCAGGTTGTAATTAAGTTCCTCAAATTTGAAATCTTGGGGATGGTACTTTTTTATGGTGCGGTAAGCATCTTTGTAGGATTTCATAGTACCAGCCTTTCCCAGCGATTTCTTTTCTTCAATCATTTCCTCAAAGAATTGATAAAAGGTTTTGATCTCTTCTTCTTCTCCCTTGAAAAGTTTTTTAAATTCTGGGTAAGAAAATCGCTCTCCTTTTCTAACAAAATCATCTATAATTTCTTGGGCACGCAACTCATGTTTACGAAGATTTAGGTTCTTAACATTTGCATTAGGGTAGTTTTTTTTGAATCTACCTTGTTTACTATCAAATTCGTGAGGGAAAGCACTGTAGGAGAGAGATAGGTAGTAACGTTTATCCTCGTTGATATAAAGCATTACTGGATGCTGACCATTTTTTAACTTTTTGCTCTTGTAGAGTATTGTTTTGATGCTTGACATTTGGTTTACAATCTTTTTGAAATAAAACCTACATCGCACCTATGTTTTTTCAGCTAAGTGCTTGATTAACAATACCTAAAGAATAGTGATTTGCAAGTGGAAGGTTCCTCATAATCAGGTGGTCGCTGGTTCGAGCCCAGCTGGGTCCACCACTCCACAAATCGCCGTTAGAAGT